>DATIAJ010000395.1:0-3333 GCA_035458105.1 Nocardioides sp.
GCGGACGTTGGCGGTGGTGCCGAAGCACATGACGACAGCGGCGTCGTACTCGGCGGCGAGCGCGAGCATCTCGTCCTCGTGCTGGCGTCCGGTCATGTTGAGCACGCGGGCGCCGGCGTCGAGGCAGGCGCGGACGACCTCGGGCTCGTAGGTCTCGACGGACACGATCGCCTCGGCGGCGAGCTCCTTGACCGCGGGCACGAGGGTGGCGACCTGGTCGGCGACCGTCACGCGCGCCGCCCGGGCGTTGCTCGACTCGGCGCCGAGGTCGATGAGCGCGGCACCCTGGGCGGCCTGGATGCGACCCATGCGGACGGCGTCGGCGGGGCTGGTGGCGACGCTCTCGCGGTAGGTCGAGTCGCGGGAGAGGTTGATGCAGCCCATGAGGGTCACCGGGCCGTCGCCGATCGACACCGGCCCGCGCGGGCCGTCGAGGACGACCGGCGTGACGGGGCTGTCCCACGACGCGCCGTGCTCGGCGTGCAGGGCCGCCAGATCCGCAAGGGTGATCACGCCCGAAAGCGTAGGCGGCAGGATGAAGTGTGTGAGCGAACCCCTCGAGCTGAAGCACCTCGCCGACCTCTCCGACGACGAGCTCGCGGCGGCCTACACGCCGGAGCGGGAGCCGTGGCTGCGGGTCAACTTCGTCAGCACCGTCGACGGCGCGGCGACCGGGTCGGACGGGCTGAGCGGCACGATCAACACCGACGCCGACAAGCGGGTCTTCGACGCCCTGAGGCGGCGGGCGCACTGCCTGGTGGTGGGGGCGGGCACGATCCGCGAGGAGGAGTACGACGTCCCGCGGGTGCCGATCGTCGTGGTGAGCCGCTCCGCCGACGTCCCGCCGACGCTGGCCGAGGCGCCGCCCGGCCGGGTGCTGATGGCGACCGTCGGGAGCTCCGACGGTCTCGCGCAGGCGCGCGAGAAGCTGGGCGAGGACAACGTGCTGGTGCTCGGCGAGGAGCAGATCGACCTCGTCGCCCTCAAGGCCGCGCTGGTCGAGCGCGGGTGGACCGAGCAGCTGTGCGAGGGCGGCCCGTCGCTCTTCGCCGACATGCTGGCCGCGGGCGTCGTCGACGAGCTCTGCTGGACGATCGTGCCGACCCTGACCGCTGGCGACGCCGTACGCATCGCCACCGGTGCCGAGGTCGACGTCGCGCTGCGTCCCGTCCTGCTGCTGGAGCAGGACGGGACGCTGCTGGGGCGCTGGCTGGTCTCCTGACCGGCGTCAGGGAGCGGGGTAGTCGACGACGTACGACGGCACGCCCGGCGCGGTGCTGTCGACGCGCGCGCCGACCCCGTTGACGACGTGCTCGATGCTGCCGGCGTCGAGGTTGACCGTCATGACGTGGTGCAGGCGCACCCCTGCCCGCTCGGGCACCTCGAAGCCGTTCTCGGTGGTGATCGACGGGTTGTTGCGGTTGTAGACGTAGACGCCGCCGCCGAAGAGCCGGTGGCTGGTCACGTCGTCGCCGACCTTGTAGCCCGACCAGCCGAGCGTGCCGTCGGGACGGGTCCAGTCCGCCTGGCTCGGCGGGTCGTAGGGCAGCTCGTTCTGGTAGAGCACGACGTGGCCGTCCTCGCCGTTCCAGACGGTGTTGAACTCCTGGTAGTGCTCGACGAACAGGCCGGTCGCGCTGACCCGGTCGCCGTCGACGACGACGCCCTGGCGGCCGATGTTGGTGTTCCACCGGTCGGTGTCCCCGCTCGCGCCGGCCGTGAAGCCCTCGACTCCGTGGTCGGCGCGCCAGATCCACGCGTGGTCGATCAGCACGTCGTCGGCGTCGATGCGCAGAGAGGTGTCGGCGCGACCGATGTGGGGACCGCCGACGCGGACGTAGACGTCGTTCAGGGTCGTGCTGGGCGTGATGGTGCGCGGCTTCTGCTTGTTGCCGGGCTGGCCCTGGACGTGGATCAGGTTGGGCGAGAGCTCGGTGCCCGCGTCGACGGTGATGCCGGCGAGGACGACACCCTCGGCCTGGTGGCGTACGACGACCGGGGTGGCGCCGCCGACGGCCGTCAGCGTTGCCTGGCCCATGCCCAGCACGACGGTGTCGTCACGGCGGATCACCAGGCTGCGGTCGACGTCGTACACGCCGGGGGTGAGCAGCAGGTTCCTGCCGCGGTCGAGCGCCTTGGCCAGCACGCTCGCCGGCTGCGCGGGCGTCGCCACGTGGAACGACGACAGCGGCAGGTCGCGACCGGCGGTCGGGCCGGCGGCCCAGCTGATGCCGCGCGAGTCGGTCTGCGCGTCGGGTACCCGGACCTGCCACCCGCCGTCCTCACCGAGGTGCAGGAACGGCTTCTCGCGGCTGATCGGGGTGCGGTCGAGGGTCGTGTAGGGCGGGGTCGGGAAGCCGGCCTCGGAGGGGGCGCCGACGGTGCCGGCGAAGACCTGGTTCCACACGCCGTTGGACCACTCGCCGACCTCGCTGTTGCGGGTGAGCCACTGCTGCTGGGAGCCGTTGATCACCAGGCCGGTGCGGGAGTCGGCGAGGTAGCCGCCGCTGGCGAACTGCGGGCCCGCGGTGCAGTAGTCCATCAGCGACAGGTTGCCGCCGCGGACGTCGACGCGGCGCAGCGAGGCGGCCTGCGAGGTGGCCCAGAAGTTGGCCGAGGCTCGGCAGCCGTCCTGGCCGGTGCCGTTGACCTGGATGGTCAGGTTGGACATCGAGCGCCAGAAGTTGTTGAGCGCCACGCAGTAGGGCTGGGTGGGGGCGTCGGTCAGGCAGCGGTTGTAGACCTCGACCTTGCCGTTGATGACCGTGTCGGACGGGCTCGCGCCGAGGCCGGCGACCTCCGTGTAGTAGCCGACCTTGATCTGCAGCGGCTCGGCGGCGGTGCCGTAGGTGCCGGGCCTGAAGAGCAGGCTCCACCGCTCCTCCGACATCTCGGCGTCGACCTGCTGCTCCCAGATCGCGTTGGCGCGGTCCCGGATCTGCGCGACCGGCATGGACGGGTCGAAGACGACGACTCGCTCGCCGAGGTCGGGCGCATCGGAGGCCGGAGGTGCCGGGGGCGGGGCGGCCGCGGTGCCGGGCGCCATGGTGAGCGGCGACAGGCCGGCGAGGGCGAGTGCGAGGGCGGTGAGGGCCGCGCGCAGCGGCGTACGACGGTGTGGCAGGCGTGGTGGCATGGGGGTACCTTCCGGGGTGTGAGAGCGCTTCCACACCACTGTGCCCCATCAGCGTGACGCCCGCCACACCCGTCTCAGGCCGGGCTCGCTCCGGGCTCAGCCCAGCGCGTCGAGCAGCGCCTTGTTGAAGGCGGGGATGTCGTCGGGGTTGCGGCTGGTGATGAGGTTGCCGTCGACGACGACCTCCTCGTCGATCC
>DATIAJ010000396.1:0-4624 GCA_035458105.1 Nocardioides sp.
GCGATCTTGGTGCGGTGGCCGGCCTCGCGGGCGATGGCGGCGACCTCGACGGTGCCGTCGGCGATCTCGGGCACCTCCAGCGCGAAGAGCTTCTTCACCAGCGTCGGGTGGGAGCGGGACAGGGTGATCTGGGGGCCGCGCATGCCCTTGCGGACCGACGTCACCAGGCACTTGATGCGCTCGCCGTGGACGTACTTCTCCCCCGGCACCCGCTCGCTGATCGGCAGGATCGCCTCGAGCTTGCCCAGGTCGACCATGACGTCGTCGGGGTTGCGCCCCTGCTGGATCGTGCCGGAGATGATGTCGCCCTCCTTGCCGGAGAACTCACCGAACGTCTTCTCGTCCTCGGCGTCGCGCAGCCGCTGCAGCATGACCTGCTTGGCGGTCGTGGCCGCGATCCGGCCGAAGCCCTGGGGGGTGTCGTCGTACTCCGGTCCGGCCGTGCCGTCCTCGTCGAGCTCGCGCGCCCAGACGGTGACGTGACCGGTCTTGCGGTCCAGCTCGACCCGCGCAGGGTGCGAGGACTCGGTCGCACGCTGGTAGGCGGTGAGGAGGGCCTGCTCGATGGCCTCGGCCAGCACCTCGAAGGAGATCTCCTTCTCCCGCTCCAGCATGCGCAGGATGCTCAGGTCGATGTCCATCAGTCGTCCTTCTCGTCGTGATCGTCGTGCTCGTCGTGCTTGTCGGTCTTGCGGTTGAACTCGATCTGCACGAGCGCCTTGGCCACGTCGGCGTAGGCGACCTCGCGCTGCGTGCCGGAGACCTCGAGGGTCACCGACTCCTCGGTGGAGGACAGGATGCGGCCGGTGAGGCTGGACCCGTCGGTGAGCGTGGCCTTGACCAGGCGGTCCTCGTTGCGCCGCCAGTGGCGCGGCAGGGTGAGGGGCCGGTCGACGCCGCGCGAGGTCACCTCCAGCGTGTAGGGCATCTCGCCCATCACGTCGGACTCGTCGAGCACGCGCGAGACCTCGCGCGTCGCGTCGGCGACGTCGTCGAGGGTGACCCCACCGTCCTTGTCGACGGCGACCCGCAGCACGCGGCGCTTGCCGGCCGGCGTCACCTCGACGGCCTCGACGTCGAGCGCCATCGCTCGCAAGGGGTCGACCAGCTCCGCCTCGATGCGGTCCCGGGTGGCGTCCTGGTGGGGGGTGCTCATCGGGTTGCGACCTCCTTGTGTAGTTGTCCGAGGACCACGATAGCCGCCTTCGGGCATGCCGCGACAAACACCCGTGGCCGGTCCGGACCGGGTCGCGGGGCGGATAGGGTTCGGGGGTGCCCGGACGCCCGCTGACCCGTCGTACGACGGTGGGCGCGGCGCTGCTCGCCCCGCTCGCGGTGACCGCCTGCGACATCGACCCGCCGGCTCGCGACAACGGTTCCGCGGAGCCGACGCCGCCCCCGCCGGAGGACTCCGAGCTGGTGGCCGCGGTCGTCGCGGCGCTGGTGCGCGCGCGGTCGGTGGTCGAGGCGGCGACGCTCGCGGTTCCCGGGCTGACGCCGGTCCTCGAGCCGGTCGCGACGTCCCACGCCGCGCACCTCGAGGTGCTCGCCGGCGCGGTCGCCGACACCGACGTCCCCGCCCCGGCGCCGCCCACGATCGCGGGCGACCGCGACCGTGCTCTGGCCGTCGTACGCCGCTCGGAGCAGCGCCTGCTGCGTGAGGTGCGCCGCGGGTGCGTCGGCGCGGCCAGCGGAGACCTCGCGCGGGTGCTGGCCAGCGTGGCCGCCTCCACCGCGCAGCACGGAGCCGCGCTCGCCGACCAGGGTCCCGGCGGTGAGGGGTCGTGACCGTCCTCGACGCCCTCCAGGCGACCCTGGCCGCCGAGCACGCCGCGGTCTACACCTACGGCGTGCTCGGCGCGCGGACGTCGCAGGCGACCTCGCCCGCGCTCCTCGAGACGCTGACGGCCGGCTACCGCCGCCACCGGGCCCGCCGCGACCAGCTGCGGCTCATGGTGCGCGACGCGGGCGGTGACCCCGTCGCCGCCGAGGTGGCCTACGACCTCGACGGCCCGCTGCTCCGTCCGGCGCAGATCGCGCGCGCCGCAGCGGACCTCGAGGCCGGCAGCGTCGAAGTGCTGCTCGCGCTCGTCGCCCGGTCGAGCGGGTCGGTGCGCGAGTGGGCGCTCACCGAGGCGACGTGGTCAGCGGTGTGGCAGCTCGAGCTGGGCGGGACGGCCCAGACGTGGCCGGGCGCACCCGAGCTCGACCGTCCCTGACGCGCTGCCCGGAGACGGGAAGAGCGGCCCGCGGCCTCAACCCTTGGGAAAGTCCCGAGATCTCTCCCAAAGGCCGAGGACGCGGACCGCTCCGTGGGGTTGGTCAGCATCACCCTGTGTCATCCGGCCTGTGGGGGTGGCCGGTTCGACATGCACAATCATGCATTCGATCCGACAGAAGCGAAAGCAGGATCCGCTTGCATGTTCCTGCAACGCACGAAGTTGCAGAAGTGTCACGCTCAGGAGGCGTCGAGACGCCGTACGACGGCCGGGATCTCGCTCAACGAGGTGACCGTCGCGTCGGGCTCCCCCTCGGTGTGACCGACCTGGTCGACCGGGATCGTGCTGTGCGGGACGTGGATCGCCCGGAGCCCGGCGTTGTGGGCGCCCCAGACGTCGTCGAAGAGCCGGTCCCCCACGTAGACGCAGGCAGCCGGGTCGCTCACCCCGACGGCCGCCATCGCGGCGCCGAAGGCGAGCGGCGACGGCTTCGTCCACGGGACCTCGCTCGTGTAGACGTCACCGTCGACGAGGTCGTACACACCGTCGCGCTCGAAGAAGCCCACGTGCCACTCACGCGGCCAGACGGTGTTGGACAGCACGCCGACCTTGATCCCCGACGCGCGCAGCTCCTCCCACATCGGCCGCACCTCGGGGTCGGTGAGCGTGTGCGGCTCCCAGAACTCGTAGTAGGCGCTCAACAGGTCGGGGTCGTGGTCGAGCCCCGCCTCGGTGAAGAGGTCGGCGATGGTGGCGCTCCGCTGGTGGTCGCGGCTGCGCCCCCACACGACGTCGCCCGCGCGGTGCAGTCGCTCGGCGTGTGCGTGGTGGTCGTCGTCGGGCGAGGGCGTACGACGGACCGCCTCCGCGAGGGCGAGCGACTCGGCGTGGAAGTCCACGTCGTGCCACCGGGTGAGCGTGCCGCCCCAGTCGAAGATGACCGCCTCGATCACGACCGGACGATCTCGGTGATGCGCGCGACCGCGGAGCCGACGGCGACGTCCTCGCGCTCACCCGTGCGGCGGTCGCGGACCTCGACGTTGCCGTCGGCCAGGCCGCGGCCGACGGTGACGATCGTCGGCACCCCGATCAGCTCGGCGTCCTTGAACTTCACGCCGGGGCTGACCTTACCGGTGCGGTCGTCGAGGAGCACCTCGACGCCGGCGGCCTTGAGGTCCTGGGCGAGCACCTCGGCTGCGGAGAAGACCGCCTCGTCCTTGCCCGCGGCGACGATGTGGACGTCGGCAGGGGCGACGTTCCGCGGCCAGCACAGGCCGATGTCGTCGAGGGTGCCCTCGGCGATGGCCGCCACGGCACGGGACGGGCCGATGCCGTAGGAGCCCATCGTGACGGTGACGAGCTTGCCGTTCTCGTCGAGCACCTTGAGCCCGAGCGCGTCGGCGTACTTGCGGCCGAGCTGGAAGATGTGGCCCATCTCGACGCCGCGGGCGGACTCGAGGGTGCCCTCGCTGCAGCTCGGGCAGGCGTCGCCGTCGCGCACGTCGGCGGCCTCGATGGTGCCGTCGGGGGTGAAGTCACGGCCGGCGACGAGGTCGAGCACGTGGGAGCCCGGGACGTTGGCGCCGGTGACCCAGCGGGTGCCCTCCACGACCCGGGGGTCGACGAGGTAGCGGATCCCGGTCTTGGACTCCTCCCCCAGCACCTCGGGGCCGATGTAGCCCTTGACCAGCGCGGGGTGCCTGGCCATCTCGGCCTCGTCCATCGCCTCGACCTCGATCGGCTCGAGCTGGCCCTCGAGGCGCTTCTGGTCGACCTCGCGGTCGCCGGGGACGCCGATCGCAAGGGGCTCGCGCGTGCCGTCGGGGTGCTTGAGGACCACCATGACGTTCTTGGGGGTGTCGCCGGCCGCCCAGGGCCGGTCCTCGCGCGGGTGGGCCTCGTTGAGGTGCGCGACGAGGGTGTCGATCGTCGGGGTGTCGGGGGTGTCCTCCGCGTGCGCGGCGGGCGCGTCGTCGTACGGCAGCGCGGGCGGCGCGGGGACGGTGACGGCCTCGACGTTGGCAGCGTAGTCGCAGTGCGTGCAGCGGACGTAGGTGTCCTCGCCGACCTCGGCCTTGGCGAGGAACTCCTCGCTGGCCGAGCCGCCCATGGCGCCCGACGTGGCCTTGACGATGACGTACTCGAACCCGAGCCGGTCGAAGATCCGGATGTAGGCGTCGCGGTGCTTCTGGTACGACACCTCGAGCCCCGCGTCGTCGACGTCGAAGGAGTAGGAGTCCTTCATCACGAACTCGCGCCCGCGAAGCAGGCCGGCGCGGGGCCGTGCCTCGTCGCGGTACTTGGTCTGGATCTGGTAGATCGAGAGCGGCAGGTCCTTGTAGGAGGAGTAGAGGTCCTTCACGACGAGCGTGAACATCTCCTCATGGGTGGGCCCGAGGAGGTAG
>DATIAJ010000397.1:0-10939 GCA_035458105.1 Nocardioides sp.
CCGTCGACGTCCTCGAAGCCCTCCCACGGCAGCCAGTCGTAGAAGTCGGCGCCGTGCGCGCGGAACAGTCCGGCGAGCTGCTCGGCGTGCCAGGGCTCGAGGTCGGTCAGGCGGGCGTCGTCGATCTGCAGGCTCAGCACCTGCGACACCCTAGGGTCACGCCGACCCGTCGAGCCCGGCCGCCTCGCTGAGCCACGCCCAGGCCTGCGCCCGGTCGGCGTCGCTGGCCCGCGTGGTCGGGAGCAGGTTCGTCGGGCGCTCGACCCGGTCGTGCCAGAAGCGCCCGGTCGGTGGGGCCGGCTCGACGGCGGTGAGCCAGACGCTGGTGTCGGCGCCCTGGGCGTCGTCGCGCAGCACCGGTCGGGTGATCCGGCGGAACGTCGGCAGCGACTCACGTACGCCGGGGGTGTCGGCCCAGCCCGGGTGCATCGTCGCGACGGTGATGCCGTCGGCGGACCAGCGGTCGGCGAGCAGCGGGGCCATCTCGACCTGCCAGCGCTTGGACCGGGCGTACGCCGTCGTCGGCGAGTAGTCGCCGGTGGCGAAGTCCGGGTCGTCGGCGCGCAGCGCCTGGCCGTACATCCCGCCGCTGCTGACCAGCACCACGCGCCCACCGGACGCACCCGCCGAGAGCGGGCCGCGCAGCGCCTCGGTCATCACGACCGGGCCGACGAGGTGGACCGCCATGCTGAGCTCGTGGCCCTGCGGCGACTCGGTGCGCTCGGGCGGCATCACGCCCGCGTTGTGCACCACCGCGTGGAGGTCGGGGACCTCGGCGGCGAAGCCGGTCGCGAAGCGTCGTACGTCGTCGAGGTCGGCGACGTCGCACCGCCACAGCCGAAGCTCCACGCCGGGGTGCGCGGCCCGGACCCGGTCGGCGACCCCGGCCCCCTTCGCCTCGTCGCGCACCAGCAGGTGCACGACAGCGCTGAGGCCGGCCAGCACCTCGACCGTCGCGGCCCCCAGCCCGGAGCTCGCCCCGGTGACGAGGACGTGACGGCCCTCCAGCGACCGCGGCAGCGGGTCGGGCGGCCAGCCGGGCAGCGCCCGCCGCACCGCGAGGCCGATCGTCGTGTAGCCGAGGACGAGCGAGCGGTCCATGACGGTGTCGACCGCGCGGGTGAGGGCGGGGCGGACCATCGCGTGCGGCCCCTGATCAGCTCGCGTCGAGCCGCGCGAGCTCGTCGGCGGTGAGCTCGATCTCCGCCGCGGCGGCCGAGTCGGTGATCGAGGAGGGCCGCTTCGCGCCCGGGATCGGGATCACGACCGGCGACTGGGCGAGCTCCCAGGCCAGGGCGACCTGCTGCGCGCTCACGCCGCGCTCCTGCGCGATCTCGGCGAAGGCGGGGTGCTTGTCGGCGAGCTCCTTGGCGTCGGACAGCCCGCCGAGCGGGCTCCACGGCAGGAAGGCCAGACCGAGCTCCTCGCAGACGTCGATCTCGGGCTTGCTCGAGCGGAACTTCGGGCTGAACTGGTTCTGCACGCTGGCCAGCGCGCCTCCGAGGACGGCGTGGGCGTCGCGGATCTGCTGCGGGTCGGCGTTGGAGAGGCCGACGTGGGCGACCTTGCCGCTGTCGGCGATCTCCTTCAGCGTGCCGATCACCTCGTCGTAGGGGACCTTCGGGTCCGGGCGGTGGTGCTGCCACAGCGCGATCTGCTCGACGCCGAGGCGCTGCAGGCTCGCGTCGACAGCCTCACGGAGGTGGGAGGCCGAGCTGTCGGTGTCCCAGCCGCCGCCCTCGGTGCGGACGTGGCCGCCCTTGGTGGCCAGCACGACCCGGTCGCGGACACCGAGCTCGTCGAGGATCGAGGCGATCAGCCGCTCGTTCTCGCCCTGCGCACCGGCGCCCTTCTCGTCGCCGGGGCCGTAGGCATCGGCGGTGTCGAAGAGGGTGACGCCCGCATCGAGGGCGGCGGAGACGGTGTCGAGGAGCTGCTGGCGGGGCTGGGTGCCGGTCTGGTCGAAGGTCATCAGGCCGAGGCCGATGGCGCCGACCTCCTGGTTGCCGAGAGTGCGCGTCTGCATGTCCTCGACCCTACGGCCCGTCCCCCACCCGGGACTCAGGCGTTCAACCCGCCCAGGGCCAGCACGTCCTCGGGTCCTCCGAGGTCGGGCGTGGCGACGAAGACCGTCGACACCCCCAGCCCCGCCAGGCGTGCCCACCGGTCCCGGTGCCCGGAGACGGTCGCGGCGTGCGTGCGGGCGGCGTACGTCGCGGCAGGTGTGCGGCCGCGCAAGGACTCCACCCGCGCCCACACGTCGTCGCGGTCGGTGCCGACGACGGGCAGGTCCAGCACCGTCACGGCCACCTCCGACCGGTCGCGACCGACGACGTCGCAGTGGGCGCGCACGACCCCGACCAGCCGCTCGAGCTCGTCCTCGTCGGTCGTGCGGAGGTTGCACGCGTCGCCGTGCTGCGCGGCGATCCGGAGCGTACGGCGTTCGCCCGAGCCGCCCACCACGACCGGGATCCGACCCGCCGGGCGCGGGTAGGACGTCGTCTCCGGCAGGACGACCCCGTGGTCGTCGTACGCCTTGGTGCCCGCCGCCCACAGCGCCTTCATCGTCACGACGGCCCGCTCGAGCTCATCGAGGCGCTCGCGGGCGGGCGGGAAGGCGATGCCGTACGCCGCGTGCTCGCGCTCGAACCACCCGGCGCCGATCCCGACGAAGGCGCGGCCGCCGGTGAGCGCGGACAGGGTGGCGGCCGCCTTCGCGGTGACGCCGGCGGGACGGAAGGTCACCGGCGTGCAGAGGGTGCCGAGCTCGAGCCCGGTGCCGGCTGCGGCGATCGCGCCCAGGCTCACCCACGGCTCGGGGATCGGGTCCCAGGCGCGCCCGACCTGGGGCACCTGGATGAGGTGGTCCATCAGCGCCAGGCCCGCGAAGCCCGCCTCGTCCGCGGCGCGGGCGACGGCCGTGAGCCAGGCCAGTGGGTCCTCGCCCCAGGGGAAGCGGGAGACCTGCAGCACCGACCGCAGGCCCAGGCTCGACGTCCGGTCCTCCCGCGGGCCGGGGGCGACCTCGGGATCGGGCGGTGCCGCGACGTCGTCCGCCGCGACCGTCACGACGACGTCCCACCCCTCGGCCGCCAGCGATCCGCGTACGTCGCGGACCGAGCGCAGCTGGCCGGCGAGCACCGGGGCCGGGACCGGCCGGTCGCGGGCGCCGTTGCGCCGACGGCACTCGGCGTCGGGGGTGTCGAGCAGGACCACGGCAGCCGGGAGCCCCGCCGCCCGTGCGGCCTCCAGCCACGCGCGCCGCCTGGTCGACTCGAGCCCGAGCGTGTCGACCACCGTGGTCAGCCCGCGACCGATCCGCGCCGCGACGATCGTCTCCAGGACGGCGAACGCGTCGGCCGAGGCGTCGAGGTCGTGCGGTCCGCTACCGAGGATCCCGCGCAGGGCGTCGGAGGAGACGACCTCCTCGGCGCGGTACCGGGCGGCGGCCCAGGTCGTCTTCCCCGCTCCCGAGGCGCCGACGAGCACCACCAGGGCCGGGTCGGGGAGCTGCACCTGCCCAGTCTGGCGCAGCGGCACCTCAGGCGGTGGTGAGGCGGAAGGTCCCGAGCAGCTCGAAGGCCGACGCGGCGTGGTCGACGAGGTCGTGGCCCACCGACTGCCGCGCGAACTCGTTGAAGTCCTGCAGGTCGGCGACCTCGCGCGCCGAGACGTTGCGGAAGCCCATCGACCAGGTGGCGAAGGACCGGTCACCCACGTAGCGCCGGTCGACGATGCGTACGTCGCCGTGGCGGGTGTCGGCACGGATCGCGTCGAACACCCGGTAGACGGCGTACGACGTCCCCTCGAGCGTCTGGATGACGTTGCCGCCGCTGTAGAGCAGGAGGCCGGTGAGCCCGAGGCGCTCGTTCTTGGGGCGGATCTGCTCGATCATCTCGACGAGCTGGGCGACCGACATCAGGTCGGTGGTCGAGCTCGTGTAGGTCAGCGTCAGGATCCGCGGATCGTCGCTGGGGTCGTCGCTGCGCATGATCGTTCGTCACGTTAGCCACCCGGGGAGGGTGGTCGGCTCACCCGTTGGGGTTGCTGTGGGTCACCCCACTGCACCGGCTCCGGCCGCCGGCTGGGCTGACGAGGCCTGCCGCCTCTGGACGTGCGCCGCGGGCAGGAGGATGGTCGTCAGATGACCACCATCGACCTACCGATCATCAGCTCGTGCAGCGTGGACGGCTGCTCGTACAACCACGACCACGACTGCCACGCCGGCGCGATCACCGTCACCGACGCCGCGGGCGCCGCGTGCGGCACCTACGTCCACACCGACGACAAGGGCGGCGTGGACGCGAGCGGCCACGTGGGGGCGTGCCACCGGTCCGACTGCACCCACAACGACCACCTCGAGTGCACCGCGTCGGGGGTCGAGGTGGGCGCGGGCGCGGACCGGGCCGACTGCCTCACGTTCGCCCCTGCCTGAGGGTCCGCGTCGGGGGCTGCGCCGGGGCTGGCGTCACCCGTCAGCTGCCGGCGGTGACCAGCCCGGTCTCGTAGGCGTGCACGACGAGCTGGGCGCGGTCCCGGGCGCCGAGCTTGCTCATGATGCGCGAGACGTGGGTCTTCGCGGTCAGCGGCGACAGCACGAGGTCGGCGGCGATCTCGTGGTTGGACTTCCCGGCCCCGACCAGCGCCAGGATCTGACGTTCGCGCGCTGTGAGCTGCTCGAGGCCGTCGACCCTTGCGGCACCCGCGGGCACGGGACGGTCGGCGGCCACGAACGCCTCCACGAGCCGGCGCGTCACCCGGGGAGCGAGCAGCGCCTGTCCCTCGTGCACGAGCCGGACGGCATCGATGAGTGCCTGCGGCTCGATGTCCTTGAGCAGGAACCCGGACGCACCGGCGCGCAGGGCGCCGAAGACGTAGTCGTCGAGCTCGAAGGTGGTCAGCACGATCACCCGGGTCGCTTCCAGCGTGGTGTCGGCGGTGATCCGCTCGGTCGCGGCGAGGCCGTCGACCCGCGGCATCTGCACGTCCATCAGCACCACGTCCGGCCGGGTCTCGGACGCGAGGCGCACAGCCGCCTCCCCGTCGGCCGCCTCCCCCACCACCACGATGCCGGGGTCGGAGTCGAGCAGCGCCCGGAAGCCCGCCCGCAGCAGGGCCTGGTCGTCGACCAGGAGCACCCGGATGGGGTCGGCAGTGGGCTCAGGAGGGTTCACGACGCCGGCACCCCGGCGTCGCGCCCGACGGGTGAGGCGTCCGGCCGGACGACCGGTATCGACGCCGCGACGCGCCAGCCACCGCTCGGGCGCGGCCCTGCGTCGAGGGTGCCGCCGAGCGCGGCGACCCGCTCGCGCATGCCGGTGAGGCCGTGACCCGAGCCGGACTCGCGCAGCGGTCGACTGGTCGTCCCGCCACCGTCGAGGACCTCCAGCAGGACCCGGTCGTCGGTGCGGACGACCTTCACCTGCGCGGACGTCGACCCGGCGTGGCGCAGCGTGTTGGTCAGCGCCTCCTGCACGACGCGGAAGCACGTGGCGTCGACGGCCGCGGGGAGCGTACGGGCGCCCGGGTCGATGTCGAAGGCCACGTCGAGTCCGGCGGCCGCCAGGCTCTCGCGCAGGTCACCGAGGTCGGCCAGCCGCTGGACCGGTGGCGCGGGTGTGGGCCCGCCGCCCTCCTCGCGCAGCAGCCCGAGCATCGCGCGGAGGTCGGTGAGCGCGTCGCCGCTGACCTGCTTGATCGACCGCAGGGTGTCGTACGCCTGCGCCGGGTCGCGGTCGAGCAGGTGCGCGCCGACGCCGGCCTGCACGTTGATGGTCACCATGGCGTGGGCGACGACGTCGTGGACGTCGCGGGCGATCCGCAGGCGCTCCTCGTCGACGCGGCGCGACGCCTCGGCCTCGCGGCTGCGCTCGGCGGCCTCGGCGCGCTCGATGAGCATCGTGGTGTAGCCGCGTCGTGCGTGGGCCGCGACCCCGAGGGCCAGGGGCAGCGGGATGAGGGCGAGGTTCTGCGCCGTGCCCCAGCTGAGGATCCCGTGGGGGCTGAAGACCTGGAGGATGGCGAGCACGACCGGCAGCGAGGCGATGCCGGTCACGAGCGCGGCGCGCAGGCCGTGGCGCTCCGCGACGGCGTACGCGCACAGCACCACCGGGGCCGGCATCGTGTTGTAGACCGAGACCGTCGCGATCACGCCGTACATCGTGATGAAGGACAGCACGTAGGCCAGCACCGGCGCCTGGCTGCGCAGCAGGACCGGCAGGGAGGCGACCACGATCGCGACGCTGCCGAGCACGCTGGGATCGGCCTTGGCGTTGAGCGGGATCTCGAGGTGCATCAGCACGATGCACGCAAGCGTCAGCGCGACGTCCACCGGACGAGGTCGTCGGAGCGCGAGCCGGGCCACCCCCACCACGGTAGCGGCGGGTGGCCCGGCTCGGTGGGGGCTCACGGGATCAGACGCCCGCCGGCTCGGGGACGGCAACGGCACGGCCGCGCTCCTCCTCGTCCGTGCCCGCCGGCACCGGCCCGCCCTCGGCCAGCCCGATGCGGTCGTGGACGCGGCGCAGCCACATCGGCGACCACCAGTTCCACTTGCCCATCATCGCCATCAGCGACGGCACGAGCAGCGACCGCACGACGAAGGCGTCGACCAGCACGCCGATGGCGGTGGCGATGCCGATCTGCTGCATGAAGGAGATCTCGCTGGTGCTGAACGCACCGATCGCGACGGCGAGCAGGATGGCGGCGGCGGTCACGATGCTGCCCGTGCGGCCCAGTCCGGTGGCGATCGCCTCCCGCTCGTCGAGCCCGGCGTCGCGCGCCTCCTTGATCCGGCCGAGCAGGAAGACCCCGTAGTCGGTGGAGAGGGCGAACACCACCGCCGCGGCGATGAGGAAGTTGCTCAGCTCGATGCCGCCGTTGGGCGTGTAGCCGAGGAGGTCGGTGAACCGGCCCTCGGCGTAGATGAACGTGATGGCTCCCAGCGCGACGCCGACGGTCAGGAAGTTCATCAGCACCGCCTTGACGGGCAGCACCACCGACCCCGTCATCAGCCACAGCACCAGCATCGTGAGCGACACGAGCACGGCGATCGCCAGCGGAAGCGTGTCCGCGATGGCCTGGGTCTGGTCCGCGAACTCGGCCGCGGCCCCCGTCACGAGCGCGTCGGTGCCGAGCTCCGCGGCCAGGGAGCGTACGTCGTCCACGACCGCCTGGGCGCCGTCACCGGCCGGATCGCCGGCGACCGCGAGATCGACCTGCCACACCCCGTCGCCGAGGTCGGTGACCCGCGCGGGGGCCGTGACACCGGTGACGTCGGAGGCCGCCGCGGCGAAGGACTCCACCCCCGCAGCGTCCGTGCTGCTCACCGCGACGGTGACCGGGGTGGCCCCGTCGCCGGCGTACTGCTCGAGCAGGGTGTCGTTGACGGTGCGCGAGCTCAGGTCCTCGGGGATCACCGACCCGTCGACGGGGGTGAACTCCGCCTGCACGGCCGGAGCGGCGAGCACCACCATGACCGCTGCGGTCGCGGCCGCGATCGTGCCGGGCCGGCGCATCACGGCGTGCGAGAAGCGGTACCACCGACCGTCGGCCGCGTCGCCCGTCCTGCGGCGGGCCAGCTTCGCGCCCCAGAGGCCGAACACGGCCGGCGAGATCACCAGGGCGGCCCCGGCGGCGACCACGGCGACGGCCGCTCCCGCGATCCCCATCGTGCGCAGGAAGCCCAGCGGGAAGAGGGTGAGCGTGGCGAGAGCGACGGCGACGGTGGCGGCGGAGTAGACGACGGTGCGGCCGGCGGTGGCCATGGTCGTGCGTACGGCGCCCGGCGTCGCGCCCTGGGTCGTGAGCTCCTCGCGGTAGCGGCTGACCAGGAACAGCGTGTAGTCGATCGCCAGGCCGAGGCCCAGGCCGATCACCAGGTTGAGCGCGAAGACGCTGAGCCCGTAGACCTGGTTGATCCCTGCGAGGACGAGGAAAGTGCCCAGCACCGTCGTGATGCCGACCACCAGCGGCAGCAGTGCGGCGCGCCCTCCGAAGACCAGGATCGAGAGCAGCACCAGGATCGGCAGTGCCATCAGCTCGGCCCGGCTGAGGTCCCGCTCGACCTGCTCGCCCATCTGGAGGCCCATCACGGCCGGGCCGCCCACCGTGACGGCGTCGTCACCGGCGAACGCCTCCACGACCTCGTGGGCGACGGCCTCCTCGCCGACGGACGCCTCGAGCGTGCCGGCGACGAGCATCGTCGCCCCGTCCTCTCCCGCGCCGGCGGGTACGGCGGCGGAGACGCCGTCGATGCCGGCGAGCGTCTCGACCGCGGCAGCCACCTCGCTCTCGTCACCGCCGGGGGTGTCGACGAGCAGCAGGATGCCGGCGTTGGGCTGGAGGCCGGTCGCGTCCTCGATCCGCTCGAGGGCGAGCGCCGAGTCGGAGTCGGTAGGAGCGAACCCGCCCTCCGAGTCGAGCGCGCCGGCGACCGGGCCGCCGACGACTCCGGCCAGGGCGACGAAGAGGAGGACGGCCGCGAGCGACCGCCGTGGGAAGGCGTGGAGGATCTCGATGATCCGACGAGGCAGGGAGCGTGTGGTGTCCATGCCGACCACGCTCCCGCCGGTGCCCCCTGCGCCGCGTCCGCCGGCGGGAGTCACCCGCGCGGACGGCGTACTCCCTCCGCAGTACGCCGGGGGAGTACGCCGGTGCGCTCAGGCGGGGGTGCGGAGGCTCCGCGCGACGGCCGGGACGACCACCGCCGCGGCGAGCAGGTGGAGCACGACGAGGGTCACGGCGGTGGCGGTGTCCGCGGCGGTCAGGAACGGCGGCACCAGCGACAGGGCGGTCAGCGCCACCGTCGTACGCCACCACCACCGGACCGGGCTGTTGCTCCACCGCGACAGCGCCGCCGCGATCAGCACCCCCACGGCCGAGAGCACGACAGTCACGAAGGCGATGCCCGACACCGGGATCGCCTCCCCGCCCGTGACCGCGAGGTCGACGCCGGCGGCTCGTGCGATGGCGGCGACCGCGGCGTTGAGGCCGGCAGCCGCGACCGCGGCGGCCAGCCCCACGACGGCGATCCTCCCCAGGCCTCTCACCGGTCCGCCCCCTCGGGCAGGAGCCGGTCCGGCAGACCCAGCGAGGGGAACCGCTCGGCGCCGAAGATGGTGACCTCGGTGACCGTCCCACCGGAGACGCGCAGCACATCGATCGTGAGCGGTAGGTGGGCCGCCTCGCTCTCCCGCCACAGGTAGTAGGCGATCGCCGGCTGCCGGTTCACCGCGGTGGGGATGCCACGCAGGCCGGTCATCTCGGGGTAGCCGTTGGCCGTCCAGTCCGCGACGATCGCGTCCCGGCCGACGACCAGGCCCTCCCACGGGGGCATGGAGTAGCGCACGTCGTCGCGCATCATGGCCGCGATCGCGTCGAGGTCCGTGGCGACGCTGGCCTCGGTGAAGCGTCGGACGAGCTCGCGGTTCTCCACGTCCGTGTCCGCGCCGGTCCACTCCTGCCGCTCGGCGGGCAGGTGCTCGCGCATCCCGGCCCGGGCTCGCTGGAGCGCGCTGTTGACCGAGTTGACCGAGTCGCCGAGCAGCTCGGCGACGTCCTTCGCGGGCCAGCCCATCACGTCGCGCAGGATCAGCGCCGCGCGCGGACGCGGGGCGAGGTGCTGCACCGCGACGACGTACGCCAGCTCGATCGTCTCCCGGGCGAGCGCCCGGCTCTCGGGCTCGTCGGCGACGGCGGCGGGCAGCTCGTCGAGGAGGCTGTCGGGGTAGGGCTGCAGCCACCGCACCTCGCCGCCGCTGGCCGGCTCGGGGCGGCGCCGGGCGAGCAGGTCGAGGCAGGTGTTGGTCGCGATGCGGTAGAGCCACGACCGCAGGGTCGAGCGCCCCTCGTACGTCTCCCGCGCGCGCCAGGCCTTGAGGAACGTCTCCTGCACCGCGTCCTCGGCGTCCTGGAACGACCCGAGCATCCGGTAGCAGTGGACGTGCAGCTCACGCCGGTGCCGCTGGGCCAGCTCCTCGAACGTCGCCTCGTCCATGTCGTCGAGACTGCTCACGCCGACCTCCTCGATGCGCATGTCGATCGTCATCGTCCAACCTCTCGTCCGTCTGCCGGTCCTGTCACCTGTATGACGGCGCGAGACCGGAGAACTCATCACCCGCGTTCCGCTGAGCCGCTCGGTGGCGTCCGCGGTGGTCGGCCGGACGTCACCACGGTCGGGACGTTCCGCCCTACCGCCGCGGTCGTGGCCCAGGTGGAGTGGTGCTGGAGGTGGTCACGGTGACGCACACGCAGACCGAGCCGGGATCTCGAACACTCACCATCGAGCTGGAGGACGCCGCGACACGGTCCTGGTGGACGTCGGCGCTCGGGCTGCTCTCCGCCAGGACGCAGATGTGGCACTTCGTGGGGCTGGTCGGCGGTCGGCCTGCCTACACGAGCCCGACCTTCGCCGCCCCCTACACCTGGGGCACCCTTCCGCTCGGCAGCACGGTGCTGCCCCGACCAGAGTGGGCACCGGGCATGGCCGAGGCGCTCGAGGAACTGCGGCGGGACGTACGACAGGACGGGTGGGTCGAGGCAGGCCACGGTGCGCAGCCCTGGCAGGACGTCTACCGACACGCGTGAACGACCGCCTCCCACGGCAGGGGTGTGTCGGCCGGTCCCCGCGGTGCTGGGGAACCAGATGCAGGCGGATGGCCTCGATCGGGCTGCACCGCGTTCCCCACCGGTGTCGGGTGGCGTGGCGCCGGTTCGCGCCCTGGGTCCGGTCACGGCGCGGCGTGCTGCTGAACGGTCAGCCCGCCGCCATGTCCACGAAGCGGGAGTAGTGGCCCTGGAAGGCGACGGTGAGGTCGCGGGTGGGGCCGTTGCGGTGCTTGGCGACGATGAGGTCGGCCTCGCCGGGGCGGGTCGACTCCTTCTCGTAGACGTCGTCACGGTGGAGCAGGATCACCATGTCGGCGTCCTGCTCGAGCGA
>DATIAJ010000398.1:0-6859 GCA_035458105.1 Nocardioides sp.
ACCGTCGCCAGGTCCTCTGACCACCGACGAGCTCCGCGCAGCGCTCGGTGATCCGGTCCTGGATCCCGAGCTGCTGCAGCGTGCCCTGACCCACCGCTCGTTCGCCTACGAGAACGGGCAGATCCCGACCAACGAGCGCCTCGAGTTCCTCGGGGACTCCGTGCTGGGGGTCGTGGTCACCGAGACGCTCTACCGCGCGCACCCGGACTTCAGCGAGGGCCGGCTGGCCAAGCTGCGGGCCGCGGTCGTCAACGCGCGCGCCCTGGCCGACGTCGCCCGGCAGATCGGTCTCGGCCAGCACATCAAGCTGGGTCGCGGCGAGGAGACCACCGGCGGCCGCGACAAGGCCTCGATCCTGTCCGACACCGTCGAGGCGGTCATCGGCGCGATCCACCTCAGCGGCGGCATCGACGAGGCGGCCGAGGTCGTCCACCTGCTCTTCGACCCGGTGATGGAGGCCGCGGCGTCCATGGGTGCCGGCCTCGACTGGAAGACCTCCCTCCAGGAGCTCTCCGCCGACCTCGGGCTCGGTGTGCCGGAGTACCTCATCGAGGACGACGGCCCCGACCACATGAAGACGTTCGTCGCGCGCGTGCGCGTGGGCGAGCAGGTCCTCGGCAACGGCACCGGCCGCTCCAAGAAGGAGGCCGAGCAGGGCGCCGCCGAGACCGCCTACAGCGAGATCAAGGCCGCCCACGCCGACGGCCGGCCCGCGCCGGAGATCGCACCGCCGGTGGCACCGGCAATCACCGGCTCCGACGCCTGAGCCGTGCCCGAGCTCCCCGAGGTCGAGGTCGTCCGCGCCGGCCTCGAGCGCCACGTCGTCGGCGCCACCATCGAGGCCGTCGAGGTGCTCCACCCCCGGCCCGTCCGCCGCGACCACCGCGGGTCGACCGGCTTCGCCGCAGCCCTGGTCGGGCAACGCATCGAGGCGGTCCGCCGCCGCGGCAAGTACTTCTGGCTCGCGCTCGCCAACGGTGACGCGCTCCTGGGCCACCTCGGCATGAGCGGCCAGATGCTCCTGCACGAGCCCGGTGCGCCCGACGAGCGCCACCTGCGTGTGCGCTTCACCCTCGCCGCGACGCCGGCGCCGCTCGAGATGCGCTTCGTCGACCAGCGCATGTTCGGTGGCCTCGTCGTCTCGGCGGGAGGCGCGGAGCTGCCGACGGAGATCGTGCACATCGCACGGGACCCGATCGACCCGGCGTTCGACGACGACGAGTTCGTGCGCCGCGCACGACGACGTACGTCCGCCGTCAAGCGGCTCCTGCTCGACCAGGGCCTGATCTCCGGGGTCGGCAACATCTACGCGGACGAGGCGTTGTGGCGCGCGCGCCTGCACGGTGAGCGACCGGGTGACCGGCTCACCGGACCGGTGCTGCGCGAGCTGCTCGGCCACGTCCGCGACGTGATGGGCGAGGCCCTCGCCCAGGGCGGCACGTCGTTCGACGCGCTCTACGTCAACGTCAACGGCGAGTCCGGCTACTTCGACCGGTCGCTCGACGCCTACGGCCAGGAGGGGGAGCCGTGCCGGCGTTGCGGTACGCCGATCCGCCGGGTCGCGTTCATGAACCGGTCGTCGTTCTTCTGCCCGCGCTGCCAGCGGCCGCCGCGGGCCCGGCGGGTGTGACGAGCGGATTGACCCCGGACCGTCGCAGTGGGACTCTGGTAGACGGCCGGATCGTCGGTCGCCCCGTCCCCTCGAAAGGCTCCCCATGGCCAAGGCGCTGTTGGGTCATGTGAACAGCGACGTACGGACCACGTCCGTCCTCGCCGTCGAGAACAGCCGGCTCCGCCGCCGCGTCGACGACCTGGAGGCGCTCGTGCTGCGCCTGCAGGCCGACAACGACCGGCTCGCGACCGCCGCGCGTGAGGCGGAGCTCCTGGTCGAGGACCTCCAACCCGCCTGACCTTGAGCCGCTGACCCGCACCCGTCGAGGGCGCGGTGCGGCGAGGCGACCGCGCACGTAGGCTCAGGTGCTTGTGAGCCGCCTCGTCGAGACCGTCTTCCCGCGCCGGCTCGGCACCGGGTTCCGCTGGCTCGTCGGGTCGTCGTGGGTGACCAACCTCGGCGACGGCGTACTCATCGCGGCGGGCCCGCTGCTCGTCGCCTCCCAGACCCGTGACCCGCTGCTGGTCGCGTCGGCCATGATCGCGCTGCAGGTGCCGTGGCTGCTGATCGGCCTGGTCGCCGGTGCGCTCGCCGACCGGCTGGACCGGCGCCTGGTGATCATGACCGCCAACGCGGTGCGCGGCCTCGTGCTGGCCGGGCTGTGTGGCGTCATCGCGACCGGGCAGGTCAACATCGGGCTGGTGATCGCGGCGATGCTCGCGCTCGGCACGGCCGAGACCTTCGTCGACGCCACCGCGGGCACGCTCACGCCGATGCTGGTCGAGAAGCGCGACCTCGGCATCGCCAACTCGCGGCTCATGGCGGGCATGATCACCGGCAACCAGCTCGTCGGCCCGGCGGTCGGCGCTCTGCTGTTCTCGGTCGGCATGGTGTGGCCGTTCGTCCTCACCGTCGCCTGCATCGCGGCAGGGGTGGTGCTCGTGTCCCGGATCGGTACGCCGCCGGGCGCGGTGCGCGGCGACGTGGACACGCACGTCCGACAGGACATCGCCGACGGGCTGCGCTGGCTGAGGGGCAACCCACCCGTGCGCACGCTGGCCGTGATCATCGTGGTCTTCAACGTCACCTGGGCGGCTCCCTGGTCGGTGCTCGTCCTGTGGGCCCTCGAGCGTGTCGGGATCGAGGAGGCCGGGTTCGGGCTGCTCACCACAGCGGCGGCCCTCGGCGGCCTGCTCGGGACGTTCTCCTACGGCCGCCTCGAACGGCTCGTGCCCCTGGCCACGCTGATGCGCGCGGTGCTGCTGGCCGAGGTGCTGTTCCACCTCGCCATGGCGCTCACGACCTCGCCGTGGGCGGCGTACCCCCTCATGTTCTTCTTCGGCGCGTACGCCTTCGTGTGGGGCACGCTGTCGCAGGCGGTGCGCCAGCGTGCCGTGCCCACCGAGCTGCAGGGGCGCGTCGGCTCGGTCTACATGGTCTGCGTGATGGGCGGGATGCTCCTGGGCGGGCTGCTCGGTGGCCTCGTCGCCCGGCAGTGGGGGCTGACCGCGCCGTGGTGGTTCGCCTTCGTGGGTTCGGGCATCACGCTCGCACTGGTGTGGCGCTCGCTCGCCCAGATCGCCCACGCCGACGAGGCAGCGACCGCCGCGGCCTGACCCCGATGGTCAGGGGCGGCGCAGGCGCTGCTCGAGCCGGCTGAGCACCCCGGGCCGGTCGGCGGGCGTCGACGCGGCAGCCGCCAGCGCGCGGTCACGCTGCCGTCGAGCGCGGTCGCGTGCGGCGCGCACCCGGGCGAGCCGCTCGCGCGTCTCCACCAGCCGTCGCTCCACGTCGGCCAGCTGGTGGGCGGGCACCACGTCGCCCTCGCCCGCCACCGGGGCCTCGTCGGGCAGCTCGGCCCGCAGCCGGGCGAGCGCGGCCCGTGCCTCGTCGGCGGCCACCGCCGGCTCGCGCCTGCGGTCGAGGCGTCGCAGGGTGGCGTAGAACTCCTGCTCGCCCACCCGCGTGGCGGTGAGCCGCTCGACGGCGAAGTCCACCTGGCCGAGGGCGAGCAGGTCGTCCATCAGGTCGGCGAAGCCTCGCGGTGTCAGCGGCCAGACGTGGCAGTCGACGTAGTCGCCCGCCTGCTGCCGGGCGAGGTGGCGTCGGACGTCGTCGATCGGGTGCAGGCCCTGCGTCGGGGGCGGCACGCCGGCCCACGCCTGCTCGGCCGAGTGGTCGACGGCCCGCATGAAGTGGTCCAGCACCGCGCGCACCGACGGTGTGCGGTCGCCGTCGAGGTGTGCCTGGACGACCTGGCCGACGGTGGTGGGGGCGCGGTGCACGTCGAAGGAGTAGCGGCGGTCCGGGACGGCCAGGAGCAGGGCGCCGTCCCAGGTCAGCACCTGGGCGACGTCGCGCAGCCAACCGATCATGTCGGGCACGTGCTCGATGACGTGGCTGGCGACGACGTGCTGGAAGGGCGCGCCCTCAGCGACCGCCTCCGCGAGCGTGGACACGGTGCCGTCGGGCCGGGTGAGCCAGAAGTGCTGCTCCGGGATCGCGTCGGGGTCGACGGCCGGGTTGCCGTCGTAGTGGGCGACCAGGCCCGCCCGGTCGACGACGTCGACGTAGCGGACGTCGGCGACGTCCGGGCTGACGACCGGGTTGGCCAGCGGGCCGATCTCCAGGCACCGCCCCTGCCCGAGGTCGGCGTCGCCCACTATCCGGGCGCGGCGTGCGGCTCTCATGCCTGCCGACCCTAGGTCGTGTCCGGGTCGGACCTCTGCACGCCGTGCCACGATGGGCGCGTGGATGCCCTCGCCGAGCTCGTGGAGTCCCTGCCCGCGGGTGTGGTCGCGACCGACCCGGCCACCGTCGACACCTACCGCCACGACTGGTCGCGCGACGTCGGCGCCGGCACCCCTCTGGCGGTCGTGCGGGCCGAGGACGCCGGGCAGGTGCAGACAGCGGTGCGGTGGGCGGCCACGCACGGCGTGCCGGTCGTGCCGCGCGGTGCCGGGTCCGGCCTGTCCGGCGGTGCCAGCGCCGTCGACGGCGGCATCGTGCTCAGCCTCGAGCGGATGCGGGCGATCGAGATCGACACCGACTGCCAGGTCGCCGTCGTCGAGCCGGGGGCCTTCAACGCCGAGGTGAAGGTCGCCTCGCGCGAGCACGGCCTCTGGTACCCGCCGGACCCGTCGTCGTACGAGATCTGCTCGATCGGCGGCAACGTCGCCACCAACGCCGGCGGGCTGTGCTGCGTGAAGTACGGCGTCACCACCGACTACGTCCTCGGGCTCGACGTGGTCCTCGCCGACGGCACGCTCATCACCCTCGGCGGCAAGCGGATCAAGGACGTCGCAGGTCTCTCGCTGCTGAAGCTCTTCGTCGGGTCGGAGGGGACGCTCGGCATCGTCACGCGGGCGATCCTGCGCCTGGTCCCGCTGCCCCTCCCACCCGCGACGCTCGTGGCGTCGTTCGCCTCGGTGGTGGCCGCGGCCGAGGCCGTCGTCGCCGTGCGCCGCACGCTGCGGCCCTCGATGATGGAGCTGATGGACCGGGCCACGATCAACGCGGTCGAGGACTTCTCTCCGCGCGGCCTCGACCGGACGGCGGGGGCACTGCTGGTCGTGCAGTCCGACGCCCCGGGCGATGCCCGCGTCGCCGAGATCGCGGCCGTGGAGGCGGCCTGCCTCGCGGCCGGGGCGACCGAGGTCGTCCTCACCGACGACCCGGCCGAGGGCGAGATGTTCGTCGAGGCCCGGCGCATGGCGTTCCCGGCGGTCGAGGCCCGCGGCAGCCTGCTGCTCGAGGACGTGGGGGCTGCGGTGCCGCTGCTCCCGGACCTCCTGACCGCGGTGACCGAGATCGCCGCACGGCACGACGTCGAGATCCCGACCGTCGCCCACGCCGGCGACGGCAACACCCACCCGATCATCGTCTACGACGCCGCGGACGCGGACTCCGAGCGCCGGGCCCGTGCCGCCTTCGACGACATCCTCCAGGCCGCCATCCGCCTCGGCGGCACCATCACCGGGGAGCACGGGGTGGGTCGTACCAAGAAGGCGGCGCTGCCCGACCAGCTCGGGGAGGACGTGATGGTGCTGTCGCGGCGGATCAAGGACGCCCTGGACCCGGCGGGCATCCTCAACCCCGGGGCGGTGCTGTGAAGCCCGTTGGTCGCCCGGGGTGGGTCTAGGTTCGGTCCCATGATCCGCGAGCGCCACCTCTTCGGTCCGGGCCCCTCCAACCCCTACCCGGAGGCCACCCGCGCCCTCGCCGAGCCACTGCTCGGGCACCTCGACCCGGAGTTCCTCCGGGTCATGGACGAGACGTGCGACATGCTCCGCACCGTCTGGGGCACCGACAACGCGCGCACGCTTCCACTCAGCGCGACGGGCTCAGCGGGAATGGAGGCGGCGTTCGTCAACACCGTCCACCCGGGCGACGTCGTCGTGGTCGCGGTCAACGGACTCTTCGGCCAGCGCATGACCGACGTCGCGGCCCGCTGTGGCGCCGAGGTGGTCGCGGTCGAGCACGACTGGGGCCAGCCGGTCGACGTCGACCGCGTCCTGTCCGCGCACCCCTCGCCCGCGATCGTGGCCGCCGTCCACGCCGAGACCTCGACCGGCGTCCGCTCCGACATCGCCGCGCTGGGAGCCGGGCTCCGTTCGCAGGGGAGTGACGCGCTGCTCCTCGTCGACGCGGTCACCTCGATCGGCGGCATCGAGCTGCGCGCCGACGACTGGGGAGTCGACATCGGCTACGCCGGCACGCAGAAGTGCCTGGGCGTCGCGCCCGGCCTGGCGCCGTTCACCATCGACGACCGTGCCTTCGAGCGCCGTGTCGAGAAGCCGCGCTCGTGGTACCTCGACCTCGGCATGCTCGGCGGCTACGTCGGCGAGGCGGGCGTCAAGGGCGGGCAACGCACCTACCACCACACCGCGCCCACCGCGATGGTCGCCAGCCTCCACGGCGGCCTGACCCGGATCCTCGAGGAGGGCCTCGAGGCCGTGTGGGCGCGCCACCAGGAGGCCGGCGACACGCTTCAGGCGGGGCTGCAGGAGATGGGCCTCGACCTCTTCGCCGCCGAGGGCAGCCGCCTGCCCGAGCTCACCACGGTCCGGGTGCCCGACGGCGTGGACTCCGCTGCCGTGCGCAAGGAGCTGCTCGAGCGCCACGGCATCGAGATCGGCGCCGGCGCGGGGGAGTACGGCGCCAGCGTGTGGCGCATCGGCCTCATGGGCCGCAACGCCCGCCCCGACGCCGTACTCCTGGTGCTGGCGGCGCTGGAGGACGTCCTCG
>DATIAJ010000399.1:0-2076 GCA_035458105.1 Nocardioides sp.
GGCTCAGACGCCGATCGGGTGCCAGACCGTCTTGGTCTCGAGGAACTGCGTCATCCGGTCGAGGCCGGGCTCGACGAGCCAGTCGGTGTCGGGCGCGGGACGGCGTACGCGCTTGAGGTTGTCGGCCGCGGCCACCTCCAGGTCGGCGGCGAGCTCGACGTCCTCGACGCCGGTCAGGTCGATGCCGTTGACGTCCATGTGGGACGCAAGCCACGGGGCGATCTCGGCCTGCGAGCCGGTCAGCACGTTGACGACGCCGCCGGGCAGGTCGCTGGTGGCCATCACCTCGCCGAGCGTGATCGCGGTCAGCGGGTTGTCCTCGCTGGCGATGACGACGACTGTGTTGCCGGTGACGATGAGCGGCGCGACGACGCTCACGAGCCCGAGCAGGGGGCCGCGCGGAGCGACGACGGCGATGACGCCGCTCGGCTCCGGGGTCGACAGGTTGAAGAACGGGCCGGCGACCGGGTTGGCGTTGCCGACGACCTGGGTGATCTTGTCGGCCCAGCCGGCGTACCAGACGAGGCGGTCGATCGCGGCGTCGACGGCGGCGCGGGCCTTGGCCGGGGTGACGCCCTCCGAGGCGCGGATCTCGGCCTCGAACTGCTCGCGACGGCCCTCGAGGACCTCCGCGATGCGGTAGACGACCTGGGCGCGGTTGTACGCCGTCCTGCCGGACCAGCCGCCGAACGCGGCGCGGGCGGCCACGACCGCGTCGCGGGCGTCCTTGCGCGAGGCCAGCGCGGCATTGGCGAGCAGCTTGCCCTTGGCGTCGTTGACGACGTAGGAGCGGCCCGACTCCGAGCGGGGGAACTGCCCACCGATGTAGAGCTTGTAGGTCTTGCGCACGTCGATGCGGCTCACGCGTCCGCTCCCTTCAGGTAACCCTCGAGCCCGTGGCGACCGCCCTCGCGGCCGTAGCCGGACTCCTTGTAGCCGCCGAACGGCGAGGTCGGGTCGAACTTGTTGAACGTGTTGGCCCAGACCACGCCCGCGCGCAGGCGGTTGGCCATGGACAGGATCCGCGAGCCCTTGTCGGTCCACACACCGGCCGACAGGCCGAACGGGGTGTTGTTGGCCTTCTCGATCGCCTCGGACGGCGTGCGGAAGGTCAGCACCGACAGGACGGGGCCGAAGATCTCCTCGCGGGCGATCCGGTGGGCCTGCGAGACGCCGGTGAAGATCGTCGGCGGGAACCAGTAGCCCTTGGTGGGCAGGTCGCAGGCGACCTCCCAGCGCTCGGCGCCCTCGGCGTCACCCACCTCGGAGAGCTCGCGGATGCGCATGAGCTGCTCACCGGAGTTGATGGCGCCCACGTCGGTGTTCTTGTCGAGCGGGTCGCCCATGCGCAGCGTCGACATGCGGCGCTTGAGCCGCTCGAGCACCTCGTCGGCCACCGACTCCTGCACCAGCAGGCGCGAGCCCGCGCAGCAGACGTGGCCCTGGTTGAAGAAGATGCCGTCGACGATGCCCTCGACGGCCTGGTCGATCGGGGCGTCGTCGAAGACGATGTTGGCGGCCTTGCCGCCGAGCTCGAGGGTGACCTTCTTCTCGCTGCCGGCGACCGCGCGGGCGATCGCCTTGCCGACCTCGGTGGAGCCGGTGAAGGCCACCTTGTCCACGTCGGGGTGCGACACGATGGCGCGCCCGGTGTCACCGGCGCCGGTGACGATGTTGACCACGCCGGGCGGCAGGTCGGCCTGCTGGCAGATCTCGGCGAACAGCAGCGCGGTCAGCGGGGTGGTCTCGGCCGGCTTGAGCACGACGGTGTTGCCGCAGGCCAGGGCCGGGGCGATCTTCCACGCCAGCATCAGCAGCGGGAAGTTCCACGGGATGACCTGACCGGCGACGCCGAGCGGGGTCTCGCCGTAGCCGGAGTACTTCAGCTTGTCGGCCCAGCCGGCGTAGTAGAAGAAGTGAGCGGCGACGATCGGCACGTCGACGTCGCGCGACTCCTTGATCGGCTTGCCGTTGTCGATCGACTCCAGGACGGCGAGCTCGCGGCCGCGCTCCTGGATGATCCGGGCGATCCGGTAGAGGTACTTGGCGCGCTCGGCGCCGGACATCCGCGACCAG
>DATIAJ010000400.1:0-2843 GCA_035458105.1 Nocardioides sp.
GTCGCGCGGGCGCGTGGGCTAGCATCCGCGCCCATGACTGACGGACCCCGGCTGGTCGCCGGCATCGACTCCTCCACCCAGTCCTGCAAGGTCGTCGTCCGCGACGCCGCCACGGGCGCGCTCGTGCGGCAGGGGCGGGCCGGCCACCCGGACGGCACCGAGGTCCATCCCGACCACTGGTGGGCGGCCCTCCAGAAGGCGGTCGCCGAGGCCGGAGGGCTGGACGACGTGGCGGCGATCAGCGTCGGTGGCCAGCAGCACGGCATGGTCTGTCTCGACGAGGACGGTGCCGTCGTACGCCCTGCGCTGCTGTGGAACGACACGCGTTCGGCGGGTGCCGCGCGCGACCTCGTCGACGAGCTGGGTGGCCCGGAGGAGGGCGGTCGCGCCTGGGCCGAGGCGGTCGGCGTGGTCCCGGTGGCGTCGTTCACCGTGACCAAGCTGCGCTGGCTCGCCGAGCACGAGCCGGAGCACGCCCGTCGCACGGCCGCGGTGTGCCTGCCGCACGACTGGCTCACCTGGAAGCTGTCCGGGAGCACCGACCTGGACGACCTCACCACCGACCGGAGCGATGCCAGCGGCACGGGCTACTGGTCGGCCGCGACCGGGGCCTACCGCACCGACCTCCTCGAGCGCGCCTTCGGCTCCGTGCCCCACCTGCCGCGCGTGGTCGCACCCGGCGAGGTAGCCGGCACCGCGGGCGGGGCGGTCCTCGGCGCCGGTGCCGGCGACAACGCCGCCGCCGCGCTGGGCCTGGGCGCGGGGGAGGGCGACGTCGTCGTCTCGATCGGTACCTCGGGGGTCGTCACCGCGGTCACGAGCACCCCGGCCGTCGACCCCACCGGTTCGGTGGCGGGCTTCGCCGATGCCACCGGCCTCTACCTCCCGCTGGTCGCCACCCTCAACGGCGCGCGGGTGCTCGACGCGGCCGCCCGCCTGCTCGACGTCGACCACGACACGCTCTCGCGCCTGGCGCTCGAGGCGCCCTCGGGTGCCGGCGGCCTGGTGCTGGTGCCGTACCTCGAGGGCGAGCGCACCCCCAACCTGCCGGACGCGACGGGGTCGCTGCACGGGCTCACCCTGGCGACGGCCACCCGGCCGGCACTCGCCAGGGCGAGCGTCGAGGGCCTGGTGTGCAGCCTCGCCGACGGCCTCGACGCGGTGGTGGCCACCGGGGTCACGCCGACGCGGGTCCTGCTCGTGGGCGGGGCCGCCGCGTCGGAGGCGGTGCGCACGGTGGCCGCCGAGGTGCTCGGGGTCCCCGTGGACGTCCCGCCGCCGGGGGAGTACGTCGCCGACGGCGCCGCGCGACAGGCGGCGTGGGCCGCGTCGGGGGCGGAAGCGCCGCCGGAGTGGGTGCGCGAGGGGACCCGGCGCTACGCCGCGGACCCCGTGCCGGCCGTCCGCCAGCGCTACGCCGAGGGGCGCTCCCGGCACCTGGACCGGACCACCTGAGATTTCTGTGCCCCGGTCCTTGACGTGACGCCTGTCACCGACTTAGTTTGGCGGTCCGTCAAACTAACTGGTGACCGAGGTCACACGCAGGATCGAGGACGTAGATGTCGCAGGTGCGGGACGGCTGGTCGACGACCAGCACCGGCGGTGCCGACCAGGGCACCGTCCGTCGCGCGAACCTGTCGTTGGTCCTTCGCAGCCTCCGCGAGGGCGGCCCCCGTTCCCGGGCCCGGCTCGCCGCAGACCTGGGCCTCAACAAGGCGACCGTCTCCAGCCTCGTCACCGAGCTGCGCGAGCGCGGCCTGGTCCGCGAGGGCAGCGCCGAGCGCGGCGCCGTCGGACGCCCCGGCACGATGGTCGAGATCGACGGCGCCGGCGCCTACGGCCTGGGCGCGGAGATCAACGTCCACCACGTGTCGACCCGCGCGGTCGACCTTGCCGGCACCGTCGTCAGCGAGCGGCGTACGTCGGTGGACACCCGAGGCCTCGAGCCCGACGAGGTGGTCGACCGGCTGGTCGAGCTGCTGCACGGCACCCTGGCCGACCTGGCCGCCCTCGGCACGGCGCCGGTGGCAGCCGTTGTCGGGGTCGCCGGACTCGTCGACCGCGACCGCGGCCACGTGTCCGTTGCCGCCAACCTCGGATGGCAGGGAGTCGGCCTGGCCGAGCTGCTGCGCGCCAGGCTCGGCGACCCCGACTACCTCCTCGAGGTGGACAACGAGGCCAACCTGGCCGCTGTCGCCGAGGCCATCCCCGGCGACGCCGAGCGTCGCGACATCCTCGTGATCCACGGCGAGGTCGGCATCGGTGGCGGCATCGTCGCCGACGGTCGACCGTTCTCCGGGCGCCGCGGCTATGCCGGCGAGTTCGGCCACATGGTCGTCGACCGCGACGGCAGCGTGTGCGGGTGCGGTCGCACCGGGTGCTGGGAGACCGTCATCGGTCTCAGCCACCTCATCGAGCTCGCCGCCGCCACCGACGACGACGTGCTGCGCTCGCCCACCCTCGACCTCGAGGGCAAGGTCGAGGAGATCAGCCGCCGCGCGGCGGCTGGCGACGAGCGCACCCTGGCCGCGCTCGACGAGGTCGGCCGCTGGGTCGGCATCGGTGCCGCCGTCCTCACCAACGTGCTCAACCCGGGCATGATCGTCCTGTCGGGCTACCTCGGCGAGATCGGCGAGTGGATCCGCGACGAGGTCGAGGCCGAGCTCGCCTCCGGTGTCCTGGCCCCCGACGCGGGCGGCACGCGCATCGCGCTCTCGACCCTCGGCTTCTCAGCAGCGGTCCACGGCGCCGCCGCCGTCGCCATCGACCACGTCTACGACGACCCGACCCTCGTGCCGCGGGTGGTCCCCACGCTGGAGGTGATGTGATGAACGACGCCCCGC
>DATIAJ010000401.1:0-3987 GCA_035458105.1 Nocardioides sp.
GGCGTCCGCAAGTCGTTCGGCGACAACGTGGTCCTCCACGACGTCGACCTGACGATCGAGCCCGGCCAGTGCGTCGTGCTGATCGGCGCCTCCGGCTCGGGCAAGTCGACGCTGCTGCGGTGCGTCAACCTCCTCGAGGTCGTCGACGACGGCGTGATCACCTTCGAGGGCCGCGACATCACCGACCCCCGGGTGGACGGCGACGAGGTGCGGTCGCACATGGGGATGGTCTTCCAGGCCTACAACCTCTTCCCGCACCTCGACGTCATCGGCAACGTCACCCTCGCGCTGCGCCTGGTGCACGGGGTGGGAGCCGAGGAGGCGCGCTCGCGCGGGCTGATGATGCTCGAGCGCGTCGGGCTCGCCGCCAAGGCGCGGGCCCGCCCCGACGACCTCTCCGGCGGGCAGCAGCAGCGCGTGGCGATCGCGCGGGCGCTGGTCACCAACCCGCGGCTGATGCTGCTCGACGAGGTGACGAGCGCGCTCGACCCCGAGCTCGTCGGCGAGGTGCTCGACCTGCTGACCGACCTCAAGGGCGAGGGCGTCACGATGCTGCTCAACACCCACGAGATGGGCTTCGCCCGCGACGTGGCCGACGAGGTCTGCTTCCTGCACGACGGACGCATCCACGAGCGGGGCAGGCCCGAGCAGGTGCTGGGCGACCCTCGGGAGGAGCGCACTCGCGCGTTCCTGTCCCGCATCCGCGCCTGAGCCGGCTGCGGTGTCGTGATTCGCCCGCTGTCGGTGCCGAGGAATAGCCTGACGGACGGCTTGGTTGCGATCGGCAACTGACCGGCGGAGACATCGACACCGGGCAATCGGGACGGGGAGGCGGGCGACACCTGTGGGCGAGGACGCGGAGCTGCGGGGCACCACCACTCGCGACGGGTTCCGGGTCCTGGGGGTCGCCATCAAGCGCGAGCCGGTCGTCTTCACGGTCGCCACGCTGGGAGCGGTGCTCTTCGGGGTGCTGACCGTGGCCGACGCCTGGGTGCTCGGCTGGGCGACGCAGCACGTCCTGATCCCGGCGTTCGAGACCGGCGAGATCGGCACCGACATGCTGGTGTGGGTGGTCGCCCTCTTCATGGGCGTGGCCATCCTGCGCGCCGTCGGCATCGTGGCGCGCCGACTCGGTGGCGGCATCATGTACTACCGGATGCAGTCGCACACGCGTCGTGGCGTGACCCGGCAGTACCTGTCGCTGCCGATGGAGTGGCACCAGCGCCACCCGACCGGCCAGCTGCTCTCCAACGCCTACTCCGACGTCGAGGCCGCCTGGTCGCCGATCATGCCGCTGCCGATGGCGCTCGGCACGGTCGTGATGATGGTCATCGCGGTGGTCCAGATGTTCATCGCCGATGTCGTGATGGCGATGGTGGGGCTGCTCGTCTTCCCGGCCGTCGTGGTCGCCAACCTGCTCTACCAGCACTTCTCCTCCCCGCTGATGACCCGGGCCCAGGGCCTGCGCGCCGAGGTCAGCGAGATCGCCCACGAGTCCTTCGACGGCGCGATGGTCGTCAAGACGCTGGGGCGTGAGGTCGAGGAGACCGACCGGTTCCGGGCCAAGGCCCACGAGCTGCGTGACGTCAACATCCGCGCCGGGCGCTTCCGGGCGATCTTCGACCCGACGCTGGCCAGCCTGCCCAACCTCGGCGTGCTCGTCGTGCTGGCGGTCGGCGTCTCACGCGTCGCCAGCGGCGCGACGGAGGCCGGCGACGTCGTCACCGTCGCCTACCTGCTGACCATCGTGTCGTTCCCGATCCGCGCGATAGGCTGGCTCCTCGGGGAGTTCCCGCGGTCGGTCGTGGGCTACCGCCGCGCCAAGGCGGTGCTCGACGCCACCGGCAACATGGCCTACGGCCTCGACCAGCTGCCCACCCGCGCGTCCGGTGGAGCGCTCCTCGAGGTCGAGGACCTCCACTACTCCTACGACGCCGACGCGCCGCTGCTGCGCGGCGTCGACTTCGACGTACGTCCCGGGCGCACCGTCGCGCTCGTCGGTGCCACCGCGTCCGGCAAGAGCACGCTCACCAGCCTGATGACCCGGCTCGTCGACCCCGACGCCGGCCGCATCCGCATCGACGGCCACGACCTCACGGGCCTGCGCAAGGGCGAGCTCCCGCGCGACGTTGCCCTCGTCCCGCAGACCGCCTTCATGTTCGACGACACCGTCCGGGGCAACGTCACGCTCGGCGCCGACGTCCCCGACGCCGACGTGTGGGCCGCGTTGCGCACCGCCCAGGCCGACGGCTTCGTCGCCGCCCTCCCCGAGGGCCTCGACACCAGGCTGGGGGAGCGCGGCACCTCGCTGTCCGGGGGGCAGCGACAGCGGCTCTCCCTCGCCCGGGCACTGGTCCGCCGGCCGCGCCTGCTGATCCTCGACGACGCCACCTCCGCGGTGGACCCCGAGGTCGAGGCACGGATCCTCGCCTCGCTGCGCGACGACCGCGACGACGGTGACGGCGACGGTTCGGCTGCCTCGCTCGTCGTGGTGGCCTACCGCAAGGCGACGATCTCGCTGGCCGACGAGGTGGTGCACCTCGACGAGGGGCGCATCGTCGGGCGCGGCACCCACGCCCAGCTCCTGGCCACCAGCCCCGCCTACGCGCAGCTGGTCAACGCCTACGAGACCGACGCGGCGCTCGACGCCGGGTCGGCGTCCGCCACCGACGGAGGGAGCAACCGACCGTGAGCACCACGACGCCCGCCGCCTCCGGCACCCGGATGGACACCGGGGAGGACATCGGCGCCATCGCGACCCTCCGCCTCGGCATGAAGTACTCACCCGAGCTGCGTGACGGCCTCGGCCTGACGCTCTTCTACGCGATCATCGCCTCCTGCGGCCAGATCGTCGTGCCGATCGCCGTGCAGCAGACGCTGGACCGCGGCCTCAACGGGCCCGATGGGCCGCGTCTCGACTACGTCGTCTGGATGGGCGTGCTGGCCGCGCTCGCGATCGCCGTGACCAGCTGGGCGTCCTACCTCATGACCAGCCGGTTGTTCACCGTCTCCGAGCGCGGCCTCGCGACGCTGCGCACGAAGGCGTTCCGCCACGTCCACGACCTGCCGCTGCTCACCCAGAACACCGAGCGCCGCGGCGCGCTGGTCTCGCGCGTGACCAGTGACGTCGACCAGGTCAGCCAGTTCCTGGTCTTCGGCGGCCTCATCTTCGTCGTCAGCGTCGGGCAGATGCTGGTCGCGACCGTGCTGATGGTCGTCTACAGCTGGGAGCTGGCGCTGGTCGTGTGGCTGGCCTTCGCGCCGCTCTTCCTCTCGATCCGCTGGTTCCAGAAGAAGCTGTCGGCCGCCTACACCGTCGTACGCCACCAGGTGGGCGTGCTGCTCGGTGCGATCTCCGAGCCGGTCGTCGGCGCCGCGGTCGTCCGTTCCTACGGCATCGAGGACCGCACGCAGGCGCGCATCGACACCGCCATCCAGGACTGGCAGGACGCCTACACGCACGCCCAGACCTACACGGTCACCTCGTTCTCCCTCGGCGGCCTCTCGGCGGGCCTGGCCAACGCCGGCGTGATCGTGATCGGCGTGCTGCTCGGCTTCACCGGTGACATGACCCCCGGCACAGTGCTCGCCTTCGCCTTCCTCGTCACGCTGTTCGTGGGGCCGGTCCAGATGGGCACCCAGATCCTCACCGACGCGCAGAACGCGATCGCCAGCTGGCGCCGGGTCCTCGGCATCCTGGAGACCCCGGCCGACCTCGTGGACCCCGGCGCGGACGGCGAGGTCCTGCCCCGAGGTCCGATCGACGTCCGGTTCGCCGACGTCAGCTTCGCCTACCCCGACGGGCCCCCGGTCCTCCGCGAGGTAGACCTCGCGATCGACGCCGGCACCCGCGTGGCGATCGTGGGGGAGACCGGGTCGGGCAAGTCCACCTTCGCCAAGCTGCTCACCCGCCTGATGGACCCGACCGACGGGTCGGTGCTGCTCGACGGCGTCGACGTACGCCGCATCGACGCGCGGTCGCTGCGG
>DATIAJ010000402.1:0-3025 GCA_035458105.1 Nocardioides sp.
GGGATGGTGGCGAGGTCGTTGAGGTACATCGCCATCGGGTCGTCGAGCTTCTCCCCCAGCTTGAACGCCGTGGTGGGGGCGGTCGGCGAGACCAGCACGTCCACGCCGGCGAAGGCGGCGTCGAAGTCGCGGCTGATGAGCGTGCGGATCTTCTGGGCCTGGCCGTAGTAGGCGTCGTAGTAGCCGCTCGACAGGGCATAGGTGCCGAGGATGATGCGGCGCTTGACCTCGTCACCGAAGCCGGCGTCGCGGGTGGCCCGCATCACCTCCTCGGCACTCGGGTCGCCGTCCGGGGTCACCCGGAGGCCGTAGCGCATCGCGTCGAACTTCGCGAGGTTGCTCGACGCCTCGGCGGGGAGGATGAGGTAGTAGGTGGCGAGGGCGTGCACGAAGGACGGGCACGACACCTCGACGACCTCGGCGCCGGCCTTGACCAGCAGGTCGACCGACTCCTGGAAGCGCGTCATGACACCCGGCTGCCATCCCTCGCCGGCGAGCTCGGTGATGACACCCACCTTGACACCGGTCATGTCGCCGGTCGCGCCGGCGCGCGCCGCCTCGGTGAAGGACGGCCAGTCCTGCTGGATGGACGTCGAGTCGCGCGGGTCGTGCCCGCCGATCACGTCGTGCAGCATCGCCGCGTCGAGCACCGTCCGGGTGACCGGACCGGCCTGGTCGAGGCTGTTGGCGAGCGCCACCAGGCCGTAGCGCGAGACGCCGCCGTAGGTCGGCTTCACGCCGACCGTGCCGGTCACCGCGCCGGGCTGGCGGATCGAGCCGCCGGTGTCGGTGCCGATCGCGAGGGGCGCCTCGAAGGCCGCGACCGCGGCGGCCGAGCCGCCACCGGACCCGCCGGGGATCCGGTCGAGGTCCCACGGGTTGCGGGTGGGGCCGTAGGCGGAGTGCTCGGTGGAGGAGCCCATCGCGAACTCGTCCATGTTGGTCTTGCCGAGGATCGGCAGGCCGGCCTCGCGCAGCCGGGACACGACGGTCGCGTCGTAGGGCGGGACCCACCCCTCGAGGATCTTCGAGCCGCAGGTCGTGGGCAGGCCGCGGGTGGCGAGCACGTCCTTGACCGCGACCGGTACGCCGTCGAGCGGGCCGCGTGCCTCGCCGCGGGCCCGGCGGGCATCGGACTCGGCGGCCTCGGCGAGGGCGCCGTCTCGGTCGACGTGCAGGAAGGCGTGGACCGCCCCGTCGACGGCGTCGATGCGGTCGAGGTGTGCCTCGGTGAGCGCGACGGAGGTGAGCTCACCGGCGGCGAGGCGCTCGGCGAGTGCGGCAGCGGTGCTGCGGGTCAGGTCGCTCATCAGGCCTCCTCGCCGAGGATCCGCGGGACGGAGAAGCGCTGGTCCTCGACGGCGGGTGCGCCGGCGAGCGCCTCCTCGGCCGTCAGGCCCGGCACGACGACGTCCTCGCGGAAGACGTTGGTCAGTGGCAGGGCGTGCGAGGTGGGCGGCACGTCGTCGCCTGCGACCCCGTTGATGGAGGCCACCGACTCCAGGATGACGCTCAGCTGGGGCGCCAGGTGGTCGAGCTCGGCGTCGGAGAGGTCGATGCGGGCGAGCATGGCCAGGTGGGCCACCTCGTCCCTGGAGATCTCGGGCATGGGGTTGATCCTAGGTCCCCGCCCCGGCTCCGCCCGCCCCCGGTCGGGACCGTGGTCCGCAACGTCCCGACCGTCCGGGATCGGCGCCCCATGTGCCGGGAAGTGCCTCCCGACGAGCGTCGTCAGCATGACGAAGCTGGCGCAGCAGATGACGGTCCTGGCCCTGGTGGTGCTCACGGTGCTGGCCACCGGGTGCGCGCCCGACGCGCGGACCGGCGCCCGGGACGGTCGGGACACCGGCGCCGACAGCGGGGCCGCGGTCGGCCTGCCGCCGACCCGGGCGGACGCCGGCCTGGAGGAGGACACGGAGGCGCCGGAGCCGGAGCCCACGCCCGAGCCCCGCGGCACGGAGGACTGGCGGGTGAGCAGGACGTCGTTCCGCGGCGAGGTCGCGGCCTACACCACGCACGCGAGCGGGGTGCCGGGCACGCGGGTGGGGCTGAAGGTCTCCACGACCGAGGGCGGCTGGGAGGCGGCGGCGTTCCGGATCGGGTCCTATGAGGGCGGCACCGGCGCCTTCGTCTGGGAGTCCGGCTTCCGGCGCGGCCGTCAGCAGCCGGCCCCCCGCTGGTCGTCGTACGAGCGACGCACCGTCGTGGCGCCGTGGACGCGCGACCTCACGGTTGACACCTCGACCTGGACGCCCGGTTTCTACGTCTTCCGCCTGCGCACCGACACCGGCTGGGAGACCCAGGTGCCCTACGTCGTCACCTCGGAGTCCGCGAGGGGCACCGTCGCGCTCGTCGCACCGATCACCACGTGGCAGGCCTACAACGAGTGGGGCGGCTACAGCCTGTACGCCGGCGCCAACGGTGACGCCCCGAGCCACGCGGTGAGCTTCGACCGGCCCTACAACGGGGCGACCGGGGCCAACGACTACCGCACCGCTGCGATCCCGGTCGTCGTCCGCGGCGAGCAGGCCGGCGTGCCGCTGTCGTACTTCACCAACGTCGACCTCCACACCACGCCGGGTGCCCTGGCCGGCGCCCGCGGCTACGTCTCGATGGGTCACGACGAGTACTGGACCAACACCATGCGCGAGGTGGTCCTCGGCGCCCGCGACGCCGGGACCAACCTGGCCTTCCTGGGCGCGAACACGATGTACTGGCGGATCCGGCTGGAGCCGGGCGCCGAGGGTCCCGCCCGTGTCGTCGTCGGCTACCGCCACTCCGCCCACCTCGACCCGCTGTACGCGCAGGGCTCGGTCGACGCGACCGCGCTGTTCCGCGAGCCGCCCGTGCCCCGTCCCGAGCACGACCTGCTGGGCATGCAGTACGAGTGCTACCCGGTGGACACCGACTACGTCATCGCCTCCCCGGGCTGGTGGGGCTTCCGAGGGACCGGCGTACGTCGGGGCACCCACGTCCACGGCCTCGTCGGCCCGGAGGCCGACCGCGTCTACCCCGACGAGCGGTT
>DATIAJ010000403.1:0-8386 GCA_035458105.1 Nocardioides sp.
GAGGCGCGCCAGCTGCTCGAGGCGCGACGCGCCCTGGAGCCCGCGGCCGTCGCGCTCGCGGCCGAGCGCCGCACGGACGAGGACGTCGTACGCATGCAGGCGGCGCTGGAGCGGCTCAGGCCGGTCACCCGGAAGTGGGGCGAGCCGGCGCTGGCAGCACACCGCGAGCTGCACCGGTCCCTCTACGCGGCCTCGCACAACGACGTCGTGGTCCGGATGCTCGACGACCTCTGGGACAAGTCCGACCGCTACCGCCGCGTCGGCCTGCACCTGCCCCCCGGCGGCGAGGACCGCACCCGCGACTTCGAGGAGCACCACGAGCTGGTCCGGCTCGTCGTCGCGCGGGACGCGGCCGCCGCGGTTGAGCTGATGTCAGCTCACATCGACCACAGCCTGGCTGCGGCCGTGGTCGCGGCCGGGCCCCAGGGCGGGCAACCGCGCCACTAGCAGGGCGCCACCCTCGCGCGAGCGTCCGGCGTACAACCTGCCGTGTCGCGCCTGCACGATGTCACGGACCAGGCTCAGGCCCAGACTGGTCTGCGAGCGCCCGTCCGTCGGTCCGGCCGGGATGCGCCCCGCGTTGATGGCCGCGGCGAGGTCCGGGGCGAGGCCGGGGCCGGAGTCGGCCACGCCCATCCAGAAGTGATCGCCCTCCCGGGAGGCCACCAACCGCACCGTGTCGTCGGGGCCGGTGTAGCGGAGCGCGTTCTCGATGAGGGTGTCGAGGCAGGAGCGGAGGCGCTCCGTCGACCCCTGGACCGTGCCGGCGTCCGCCTCGACGACCCACCGGCGGTCGGCGACCGGCGAGAAGCGCCGGGCAGTCGCCCGCAGCAGCCGATCGACGTCGACGGGGCCGGCGGGGAGGGAGTCCTGGAGTCGGATCATCCGCACGAGGCGGTCCGACGTGCGCGCGAGACGGCTGAGCTCGTCACGGACGACCAGCAGGTCGGCCCGCCGGACGGCCCCCAGGTCGTCGGCCTCGAGGAGCAGGTCGACGTAGCCCGTCGCGATCGTCAGCGGCGTGCGCATCTCGTGGGACGTCAACCGCGCGAGGCGCTCACGTCGTACGGCGGCGTCGACCTCACGACGTGCGAGCACGGCCACCCGCCCGATGGCCTCGTCGCGCCGTTGCACGTGCCAGGCGACGAGCAGGCACAGCACCAGCATGAGCGGGATCTCGGCGAGCTCGTCCGCGGCGAGCAGCCCCTGGGTGACGTGCATGACCATCAGCGCCCCGGTCAGCACGGTCGTCGCGCCGAGGACGACGAGGGTCTGGCGCATCGGCCACGGCTCGAAGCCGTACATCAGCGCGAACGCCGCCCACGCGAGGTGGTAGGGGATGACCTCGACGTCCGGCCAGGCCCACATCGTCCACGTGCACGTCGCCCACACGACGAGCCAGGGCACGTACGGGTGTCGCGAGCGGCGGCCCACCGGGACGGTCGACACCTTGCACCCCCCGGGTCAGTCCGCGTCGAAGATGTAGCCGGTGGACCGCACGGTCTCGATGGGCGGGTCACCGAGCCTGCGGCGCAGACGGCGGATGCACACCTCGACGACGTTGCTGCCCGGATCGAAGTCCAACCCCCAGACGTCGTGCAGGAGCTCCCCGCGGCTGCAGACACGCCCGCGGTTGCGCATCAGGTGCGCGAGCAGGGAGAACTCCCGCTCGGAGAGCGTCACGACGCTCTCCCCGACCCGGGCCCTGCGACGGTCCAGGTCGAGCTCGATCCCGCCGGCCCGGACGTAGCGCTGCTGGACGTGCTCCGGCGCCGGGCTCGCCAGGTGGCGGCGGATCCGCGCGACCAGCTCGGCCGTGTGGAAGGGCTTGTTGACGTAGTCGACCGCCCCGGCGTCCAGCGCCTGGACGGTCGCCGCGACGTCGTCGACGGCGGACAGGACGATGACCGGGGGCATCGCACCCCGGTCCCGCAGCTCCCTGAGCACCTCGAGGCCGTTGCGCCGCGGCATGACGAGGTCGAGCAGGACGAGGTCCACGTGCTGCGAGACCAGGTGGTCGAGCGCCTCGACCCCGTCGGCCGCCGTGAGGGAGCTGTGCCCCTCCCCCACCAGCACCCGGCCGAGCATGTCGCGGATCCGCGGCTCGTCGTCGACGATGAGCACCCTGCTCACGAACACCCCTCGGCCGGGCCCGCGCCGCCCACGGGCGTTGCTCCCACCATGCACCTCCGGAGCCCCTCCGGGGCCAGGGCGTGGCGTTGTTGACCAATTCGGTCTACGGCGAGCCGCCCTCGGTCCTCGATGACGACTCCATGACCGCTGGATGAGCGTCCGCTGACAGTCCCGTGAGGGTCCGATCACGCCGGCGTCCCTCGGCCCGGCCCCGTGCCTGACTGGGAAACGGGTGCCGACCGCCGGCGTCCCGACCCGGCGTACCTGCCGTTGCCGGGTCAACACGAGGGGAACTGTCATGAAGCGAACTCTGGGAGCGCCGCGGCGGTCGACCGCACTGACCGCAGCGGGTGTCCTGCTGATGAGCATGCTCGCCGGCGTGATCGGGGTGGTGGGGTCCACCACCGTGGCCGCTCACGGCGCGGGACGGCCGAGCAGCCCGACGGACGCCACCAAGGTGCCCCACTACTTCGGACCATGGCCCAACTGGGCGAACAGCCCCCTCACGACGTCGACGGCGCAGGTGGAGATCGTCGACACGGGCACCGGCCAGGGGGCCGCCGCGGTGGCGCAGGTCGACCCGGCCTCGGGCGCGGTGTCGGCGATCGACGTGACCGCGCCGGGGCACGGCTACGACCTCGCGACCACGACCGTCACGGTGACCGGCGGCACCGCCGACGCGGCCGGGACGATCACGGTGGCCACCGGCGGCGCCGTCGTCGGCCTCACGGTGGATGCCCCCGGCAGCGGCTACACCGAGCTCAGGGCCGAGGTCACCGGGGGCGGCGGCACCGGAGCAGCAGTGAGTCCGTCCGGAGGGGTCGACGCCGTGCACCTGACCGACGGCGGCTCCGGCTACACCATGCCGACCGTCGACTTCGACCTCCCCGATGACCCCGAGGGCACGATCGCCAAGGCCCACGTGCCCCCGGACGGGCTGACGCCCGACGGCGTGGTGACCACGGTCGTGCTCGACGACCCGGGCTCGGGCTACAGCCACGCTCCCAACGTCGTGATCCGCAACGGGACGCTCGCGGACCCGATCAACGGTGCCACCGAGGCGACGGCGACCACGACCCTGCAGCTCGTCGGCATGTCGATCACCAACCCCGGCGCCGACTACACCAGCGCGCCCGACGTGACGATCACCGATCCGGCCGGGGCCGGCACCGGGGCGCAGGTCACGGCGCGCACCGACCTCGGCGCCATCCGGTCGATCGCCCTGACCGAGCCGGGCGCCGGCTTCCTGACCAAGGGCATGAAGAAGTTCCAGGACGAGCTGCCGCTCCCGTGCGACCCCGGCACCGACGGGACCGGGTGCCCGCGCGTGGAGATGACGACGGAGCCGGCCACCGGGGCGGCGTCGAAGTTCCTGCCGCTCGCCGTGCCCGAGGCCAAGGAGTACAGCGGCGAGCCCGCCGACGAGTACGTCATCGGCCTGGTGCAGTACCGGACCAAGTTCTCCTCCGACCTGCCACCGACGCTCGTGCGCGGCTACGTGCAGCTCTCCACGCAGGCCGTCCCCGGGCAGCAGATCCCGCTCTTCAACGAGCTCCTCGACGGCACCAAGGTGCCGATCGAGGGGTACACCGGCGTCACGTCGCCGCAGTGGCTGGGACCGGTGATCTCCGCCGAGAAGGACCGGCCGGTGCGGATCGTCTTCCGCAACCTGCTGCCCAACGGGGCGGCCGGTGACCTCTTCCTGCCCACCGACAGCACCGGGATGGGCTCGGGCATGGGCCCGATGCCGATGGCCGCTCCCGAGGACCAGTCCAGCGTGATGGACGACGTCCGCAACCCTCTGTGCACGGCCAGCGACCCGAAGAGCGACATGTGCTTCAAGGACAACCGGGCCACGCTCCACCTGCACGGTGGCACCACGCCGTGGATCAGCGACGGGACGCCCCACCAGTGGATCACCCCCGCCGGCGAGGGGACGCCGTGGCCGCAGGGCGTCAGCGTGCGCAACGTGCCCGACATGACCGAGGCCGGTGCCGAGGTGTGCGCGGCCGGCGACGACGGCTGCTCGACGTTCTACTACACCAACCAGCAGAGCGCGCGGATGATGTTCTACCACGACCACGCGTGGGGGATCACCCGGCTGAACGTCTACGCGGGCGAGGCCGCCGGCTACACGATCACCGATGCGGTGGAGAAGAAGCTGGTGTCCGAGGGGACCATCCCCGGCGCCGCCGAGACGTTGCCGCTGATCGTGCAGGACCGGACGTTCGTGCCCGGCGACGAGCAGCTCAAGGACACCGTCGTCGACGGCACGGTCACGACGTACGGCCAGGACCCCACCTGGGACAGCGCGAAGTGGGGCACCAAGGGCAGCTTCTGGTACCACCACGTCTACATGCCGGCGCAGAACCCCGGAGACCCGTCCGGGATGAGTGCGTACGGGCGATGGATGTACGGACCGTGGTTCTGGCCACCGGCCTCGACGATCAAGCACGGCCCGATCGACAACCCCTACTACGACCCGGCGTGCGACCTCGACGACCCCACGACCTGGCAGTACGACACCGACCCGTTCTGCGAGCCGAAGCAGATCCCCGGCACGCCCAACATCTCGATGGGCATGGAGCAGTTCAACGACACGCCCATCGTCAACGGCGTGGCCTACCCGGCGACCACGGTGCAGCCGAAGGCGTACCGCCTGCGCGTGCTCAACGCGGCGAACGACCGTTTCTTCAACTTCCAGTGGTACGCCGCCGACCCGACGCAGGGTGACGGAACCACGGAGGTCGCCCTGAAGCCGGGTGAGCTGGCCGCCGCGCAGACGGACCCGGTGGTCTCGCCGACGCCGGTCGACGCCAACAACGATGCAGCCGGACCCGACTGGATCCAGATCGCCAACGAGGGCGGCTTCCTGCCCGCGCCGGCGGTGATCGACGGCCAGCAGCCCACCACGTGGATCACGGACCCGACGAGGTTCGACGTGGGCAACGTCGACCAGCACTCGCTGCTGCTGGCGCCGGCCGAGCGTGCCGACGTCATCGTCGACTTCTCCCGGTTCGCCGGCAAGACGCTGATCCTCTACAACGACGCACCGGCCGCCTTCCCGGCGCGGGTGCCGTCGTACGACTACTACACCGGCGCGCCGGACCTGTCCCCGGTCGGAGCACCCAGCGTGCTGCCCGGCTACGGGCCCAACACCCGCACCGTCATGCGGGTCACCGTCGCGGACACCGCGCCGGCACCGGCCTTCGACCTGGCGAAGCTCCGGTCAGCGTTCAGCCACAAGGCCAACGGGAGCGGCGTGTTCGAGGCAGGGCAGCACCCGGTGATCGTCGGGCAGGCGGGCTACAACTCGGCGTACGGGACGAGCTTCGCCTCGAGCAGCAACTGCAACGCCGCCAACACCACGCTGCAGCGCTGCGACGGCCTGGTCCGGGTGAACAACACCGGTCAGCTGGGCGTCAACACCCTCAGGTCGCCGTCCACCAAGACCGTCCTGAAGATGGAGCCGAAGGCCATCCACGACGAGATGAACTCCACGACGTTCGACGAGTTCGGCCGGATGCAGGCCACGCTCGGCATCGAGAAGCAGCCGCCGACACCCGGGCTCCAGAACGTCACCCTGTACCCCTACGTCAATCCGGCGACCGAGCTGATCGACGGGACGAAGCTGCCGAGCGCGGACGTCAAGGTCACTCCGCTCTCCGATCCGGGCGACGGGACGCAGATCTGGCGGTTCACGCACAACGGCGTGGACACGCACCCGATCCACTTCCACCTGTACGACGTCCAGGTCCTCAACCGGGTGACGTGGGACAACATCGTCAAACCACCGGATCCCAACGAGCTCGGCTGGAAGGACACCGTGCGCATGAGTCCGCTCGAGGACACGATCGTGGCGCTCCGCCCGGTGATCCCGACGACCCCGTTCGAGATCCCCAACTCGGTCAGGCGACTGAACCCGATGATGCCGGCGGGCGACACCACAGCGTTCAACAACATCGACGTCGACGGGAACCCGCTCGCCACCCCGATCGCCAACCGCCTGGTCAACTTCGGGTGGGAGTACGTCTTCCACTGCCACATCCTGTCCCACGAGGAGATGGACATGATGCGTCCGGTGTCCCTGGCGCTGCCGCCGCTGAAGGCCGAGGGGCTGAGGTCCACCATCACCGGCAACGGGAGCAACAGGCGGATCAACCTCTTCTGGACCGACAGCTCCATCACCGAGACCGGATGGCTCGTGCAACGGACGGCGGACGGCACCACGTGGGTGGATGCGGGGACGCTGCCGGTTCCGCTGGACCAGCCGAACACGAAGGGCGACGAGATCAGCTTCACCGACGACACCGCCAACGCCAGCACGCCGTACCGCTACCGGGTGCAGGCGCTCAACACGGTCGGCTACGGGGACGGGATGCCGCAGCTGACGGCGCAGTCGGTCTCGGCGACGCTGCCCGTCAACGCGCCGGCAGCACCGAGCCAGCTGACCGGGACGGTCCAGGCCGGTCCGACGCGGGTGGCCCTGAGCTGGCGGGACAGCTCCGTCAACGAGGCGCGGTTCCTGGTGCTCCGTTCGTCCGACGGAGGCGCCACCTTCACCCAGGTCGGCACGGCACCCAGTCGCAACAGCAGCGGCGGCACGGTGACGTTCACCGACACCGGCGTGAGCCAGGGGACGACGTACGTCTACAAGGTCGCCGCCGAGAACCTCGCGGGTGCGACCGAGTCGACGCCCGTGACGGTCCTGGTGGACGTGCCGCCCGCCCCGGCCATCTCGAGCGCCACGGCGGCCAGGGCCGGCGCCAACCAGCGCATCACGGTCCAGTGGGCCGACGTGCTGGGCGAGTCCGGCTACACCGTCCAGTGGAGCACGTCGAGCGCGTTCACCACGGTGAGCTCGGCCAACGTCGCCGCGAACGCGACGACCTTCACGACCGGCAACATCACCCGCACGACCTGGTACGTCCGGATCCGGGCGAACAACGCCCTGGGATCCTCCGCCTGGTCTCCCCCGGTGACGGTCCCCCCCGCACCCTGAGGGAGCCGGAGGACGGGCCGCGTCGACGCGGCCCGTCCTTCCGCGTGCTCACGGAAGCAGGAACGGCACCTGAGGGAACGGTGGCGTGACGTTGACCCACACGTCGTCGTCGTAGCGCACATCGCGCAGGCGGCCGTGCTCGGTCGGGTCGGGCGCGAGCCGCATGCGCGACATGGCGCGAGCGCACCACAGCATGAACGCGGCGAGCGACGGTGCGATGGCTGCGGTGCCCACGTCTTGCCCGGGGAGATCGGCGACCGGGTCGTTCCACTCCACCCGCCAGACCGCCGGGCCGGCCGAGGCGCAGTCGACGTGCACACCACGGCCGAACTGGGACTCGGTGAACACCGGCAGCCAGCCCGGGCGCCACGAGCCCGGCCCGAGAGCACGCGTCCTGGCCTCCCGGTTGGCCCGGGCGACCTCGACGGCGGACAGGACCGGCTGGAAGCGGAGGCGCGGCAGGAGCCGAAGCCCTTGGTCGGCGCTTCCGTTGTTGGCCTCGAGCCCGTCGGCAATCCGGTAGAGCTCACGGACCTGCGGAGGCAGCGGCATTCCGAACATCGCCTCGGCCCGGTCGAGGTCGGCGTCGGAGGCGGGCGGCCTCAGCTGCTCGACCACACCGCTGTCGAGCGATCGGTGCAGCTCCACGATCTCCGCGAAAGCATCGGTCACCGAGTGGTGACGCCAGTCCGAGAGGTCGACCCCGCCGCGCTCCGGCAGCGTCGAGCCCCAGGGGCCGTCCGGACCGTCCCACCCGGCCGGCTCGCTCCACAGGCCGCGCTCGGGGTCGAAGGTGAACTCCTCGACGAACCGCGCACAGCCGTCCCAGTAGTCGTCCAACGTCGGCGCGACAGGCTCGACGACTGTGGCCTCCCAGAAGACGTTCCACACGGATCCGGTGACCTCGTCGACGGCGATCACGTGACCCGGGTGGGCCACCAGAAGTGGCCACCAGGAGTCCTCCCAGGGGGCTCCCGTCTCCGCAGCCACCTCGACCAGCTCGTCGCGCAGCCGGCGCGCCTCGTCGGCAGCGGGCAGCTCCAGCGCGGGAAGCAGGCACGGCCTGGTGCCGCCGTACCTGCGGCTCCACTCGGCCACATCGATCCCGTCCAGGACTGCGTACACCCCGGCGACCGCCGCCGGGACCCGGGCCGAGGGCGCTCCCGCGGCAAGCAGCCCCGCGTCGAGGCCCTTCTCGGCCACGACCGCGAGGAGCTCGCGCAGGTCAGCCACGACAGATCCCGAAGGTCG
>DATIAJ010000404.1:0-2928 GCA_035458105.1 Nocardioides sp.
GGTGATCGTCAGCGCGACGTCCGAGTACGTCGCGTCGATGGGTGCATCAGGTTTGTGGAGCGTGACTCGCGCCCATTCAACACGAGTGTCCAACAGGCATACGTCGGTGATGCGTTGAGCGACGGTTTCTATCAGGTCGACCGGGTCGCGCTCGACGGCAGCCTTCACGTCCGCCACGAGCGTGCCGTAGTTCACGGTGTCCGCCAGGTCGTCCGAGGCGGCCGCCGGGCGGGTGTCGATGCCGAGCACGAGGTCGACGACGAAGACCTGTCCCTCACGCTTCTCGAAGTCGAAGACCCCGTGGTGGGCGAAGCACTCGATCCCTGTGATCGACAGTTCATCCTGAGGAGGGCGCCCTGCGCCCGTCTCGAAGGGCTCGTCGCTCATGTGGTCTCCCCTGCCATCGCGGCGACCACGGCGAGCGCGTCGCGCGTGGCTCGTACGTCGTGCACGCGCAGGACCTCGACCCCGCGGACGGCCAGCAGCGTGACCAGGGCGACGTGGGCGTGCTCGCGCTGGTCCACCGGCCGGGGCGAGCCGTCCACGGCCAGCAGCGAGCCGAGGAACGACTTGCGGCTGGCGCCCACGAGCAACGGGCAGCCCAGCTCGCGCAGGACGTCGAGCGCGGCCAGCAGCTCCCAGTTGTGGCGCGGCTGCTTGGCGAAGCCCAGCCCCGGGTCGAGGAGCACCCGCTCGCGCGGGACGCCTGCGGCGAGGACGGCGTCGAGGCGCTCACCCAGCTCACGACGTACGGCCGCCACCACGCCGTCGGGCGAGTAGTCGGTGAAGTCGCGCATGCGGTCGGCGTGGGCGCGCCAGTGCATGGCCACGTAGGACGCGTCGCTGTCGGCGACGACGTCGAGGATCCGCGGGTCGGCGAGGCCACCCGAGACGTCGTTGACGATCCGCGCTCCGGCCGCGAGGGCTGCTGCAGCGACCTCGGCGCGCATCGTGTCGACCGACACCACGGCTCCGCCCGACGCCAGCTCGCGAATCACCGGGACGACGCGGTCGAGCTCCTCGGTGACCACCGGACGGGTCGCCCCGGGCCGGGTCGACTCACCCCCGATGTCGAGCACGTCAGCGCCCTGCGCCAGGAGCCCGCGACCGTGGGCGACCGCGGCCTCGGTGGTGTCCCAGCGGCCGCCGTCGGAGAAGGAGTCGGGGGTGACGTTGACGATCCCCATCACCCGGGTTCCCCGGGCGACGGGGGGCACGCCCTCGCTCACCTGGTGCCGGAGTGGATCAGCGCCATCGCCTCGGCGCGGGTGGCCTGGTGGGTGAGGAAGGCGCCTCGAACGGCCGAGGTGATCGTGCGGGCACCGGCCTTCTTGACCCCGCGCATCGTCATGCAGAGGTGCTCGGCCTCGATCACCACGATGACGCCCCGCGCCTCGAGGATCTCCATCAGGGAGTCGGCCACCTGCGTGGTCAGCCGCTCCTGCACCTGCGGTCGCTTGGCGTAGACGTCGACGAGCCGCGCGAGCTTGGAGAGTCCGGTGATCTTGCCGGTGTCGGCCGGGATGTAGCCGACGTGCGCCACCCCGGTGAAGGGGACGAGGTGGTGCTCGCACATCGACCACAGCTCGATGTCACGCACCAGCACCATCTCGTCGTGGCCGAGGTCGAAGGTCGTGGTCAGGACGTCCTCGGCCGTCTGGCGCAGTCCCTGGGTGAGCTCGGCGTAGGCCCGGGCGACCCGCGCGGGCGTCTCGAGCAGCCCCTCGCGGTCGGGGTCCTCGCCCAGGGCGAGCAGGAGCTCGCGAACCGCCGCCTCCGCGCGCACGTGGTCGAACGCCGGGACGTCCTCCGGCGCGCGCGGGGGCACGGTGACCTGGTCCGTCACGGCGCGTCCGGGCTCGGCGGGGTCGGCGTGTCCGGGTGGACGTTCGGGCCGCCGTGGACGTCGCCACCGGCTCCGGGCGGCGTCAGGATGGCGCCGCCGGCCTCCGGGTCCTGCACGGTCCCGTTGGCGTGCACCCGGTCGCGGATCTCCTGCGGGATGTCGACCGGCGGGATCGTCGACGGCACCCGCGCCGGCGATCCGGTCCAGGCCGGCCGCGCGGGGTTCATCGTCAGCGCCTCGAAGATCGAGGCGATCTCCGCCTTGTCGAGCGTCTCCTTGTCGAGGAGCGCCAGCACGAGTGCGTCGAGGACGTGGCGGTTGGTCTCGAGGATCTCGAAGGCCTCCTGGTGGGCTTGGCCCAGCAGCGCCTTGATCTCCTCGTCGACCGCCGCGGCCGTCTCCTCGGAGTAGTTGCGCGTGTGCCCCATGTCGCGGCCCAGGAAGGGCTCGGAGTTGCTGTCGCCGAGCTTGACCGCGCCGAGGCGCTCGGTCATGCCGTACTGGGTCACCATCGCGCGCGCCAGTCCGGTGGCCTTCTCGATGTCGTTGCCGGCACCGGAGGTCACGTCGTGGAAGATCAGCGCCTCCGCGGCCATGCCGCCGAGCATGTAGGCGAGGTTGTCGAGCATCTCGCTGCGCGTCTGGGAGTACTTGTCGCGGTCGGGCAGCACCATCGTGTAGCCCAGCGCACGACCGCGCGGCAGGATGGTCACCTTGTGCACCGGGTCGGTGCCGGGCAGGGCCGCGGCGACCAGGGCGTGGCCGCCCTCGTGGTAGGCGGTGATGAGCTTCTCGCGCTCGCTCATCAGGCGCGTACGACGCTGCGGGCCCGCGATGACGCGGTCGATCGCCTCGTCCATGGACGCGTCGGTGATCATCTTGGCGTTGCTGCGGGCGGTGAGCAGCGCGGCCTCGTTGAGCACGTTGGCCAGGTCGGCACCGGTGAAGCCGGGCGTGCGGCGGGCGATGCTGAGCAGGTCGATGTCCTGCGCGATCGGCTTGCCGCGCGAGTGGACCTTGAGGATCTGGTGGCGGCCGTTGAGGTCCGGCGCGTCGACCTGCACCTGGCGGTCGAAGCGGCC
>DATIAJ010000405.1:0-3325 GCA_035458105.1 Nocardioides sp.
GGCCTACTCCGACCTCGCCACGACCGTGCACGAGCCCGGTCGCGCCTACCAGTGGGGCACGCTCGTGCGGCGCGAGCACCGCGGCCACCGGCTGGGCGTGGCCGTGAAGGTGGCCAACCTGCGCCTGCTGCAGCGCGAGCGACCCGACGTCACCCGCCTGACGACCTACAACGCCGAGGTCAACAGCCACATGATCGGCGTCAACGAGGCGCTGGGCTTCCGGCCGGTCGCCCGGCTGGGCGACTTCCAGCGGACCTGACCACGCTTTGGGGGGAGCACGGGTCTGTCCAAGGTGGATGAGGATGAGGGGATGCTCAGGCCCGCCTCCCACCTCCGCGACGCGGACCCCTCGGCGCCGCACCACCTGCTGCTGGGGCCCGACACGCACGGCGTCACGCGGTACGCCGGCGAGGTGGCCGACGCTGCCCGGGCGCCCGTCGTCCGCGACGTGGCCGAGCTGGTGCCCGGCGCGGCGGTGCACCTGCACCTGACCGATCGGCTGCTGGGCCGCGACCCCCGCGACGCGGCGGCGGCCGTGGAGCAGCTGGCCAGCCGCGTGCGGCTGACCGTGACCCTGCACGACGTCCCGCAGCCGACCGACGGGCCCGTGTTCGCCGCGCGCGCCGAGGCGTACGGCCGGATCGTGCGGGCGAGCCACGCCTGGGCGACCAACTCGTGGCACGAGCACGCGCTCGTCGACCGTTGGATCGCCGCCGGCGCCCGCGGCACGGTCATCCCACTGCCGGTGCACGCCACACCGGGGCCGCCCGGTCCATCCCGCGCGGTGGCCGGGCCCGTCCCGGCGGAGCCCGTGGTCGGCGTCTTCGGCTTCGTCTACCCCGGGAAGGGCCACCGCCAAGTGGTCCGCGCGGTCGCCGCGCTGCGCCGCGCGGGCACGATGGCGTCCGTGCGCGTGCTCGGTGACGCCGCGCCGGGCCATGCCGACGAGGTCGAGGCCCTGCTGCGCACGAGCCGCGAGCGCGGCGTCCCGGTGGAGGTCACCGGGCGGGTCGCCGAGGACGACCTGGTCCGCGCGCTGCGCGACGTGTCGGTCGGGGTGACGGCGCACCGCAACGTGTCCGCGTCGGGCAGCCTCAACTCCTGGATCGCCGCCGGTCGCCGCCCGCTCGTGCGCGACGGGTCCTACGCCCGCGAGATGGCCGCGCTCCGCCCCGGGACCCTCAACCTCTTCGACGACGCCACCCTCGTGCCGTGCCTCGACGCCGCGCTGCGCCGACCGACGTCGACGTGGACGTCGCCCAGCGCCGACCTCGGCCCGCGCCTCGAGGAGACGGCGGCGGCCTACCGCGCGTGGTGGGCGTCGGTCGGATGACCGCCCCGCCCTGGGGCACCCCGGTGCCGGGCAACCGCTGGGACCTCGCGCCCGACGGCCCGCGCCGGCGGCGGGTGTCGGTGGTGGTGACCCACTTCGAGCAGCAGGGCGAGCTCGACCGCACGCTCGCAGCGCTCCGCCGCCAGACCCGCTCGCCGGACGAGGTCGTGGTCGCCGACGACGGGTCGTCGCAGGCCCCCGAGGTGCCGGTCGGCGTGCAGCTGGTGCGGCAGCACGACGACGGCTTCCGGGCGGCGGCCGCCCGCAACCTCGGCGTGGCCGCGAGCACCGGCGAGCTGCTGGTGCTGCTCGACGCCGACACGACGCCCGAGCCGGACTTCGTGGAGCGCATGGTCGCCCTTCCCGAGGCTCTTCCCGAGGCGCTGGTCGTGGGGCGTCGGCGCCACGCAGACCTCGCCGGCACCGGGCCGGACGGCGCGATCGAGGAGGTCGCGCCCCCGCGGGAGCTGCCGGAGCCGGCCTGGCTCCGCGAGGCGTACGCCGACAGCCGCGACCTGCTGGACGCCGACCACACCAGCCACCGGTTCGTCATCAGCGCCGTGCTGGCGTGCAGCCGGTGGTGGTACGACGAGGTCGGCGGCTTCGACGAGACGTTCAGCTCCTACGGCGGGGAGGACTGGGACTTCGCCCATCGCTCCTGGGCCGCGGGCGGGCTGGTCTCCCACCGGCGCGACGCCGTCGCCTGGCACGACGGGCCCGACGCAGGTGCCCGCGCCCTCGACCCGGACGCCCGCCTCGCGGAGACCGTGGCCGTCGCCGACCGGACGTCAGCGCCCGGCACCACCTGGCGCGGCCTCGCGCGTGGTCCGGCCGACCTCGTCGTCACCTCTGCCCCGACCCTCGGCGACGCCGAGCTGCTCGTGACCGTCGACGCGCTGCTGGCCGCGCTGCCGCGCGCCGTCGTACGCCTCCACGAGCGGCACCGCGACCTGGTGGGAGCCGACCCGCGGGTCCTCCCTGTCGAGCAGGCTGTGCCCGCATCGGCGCGGCTGCACCTCGACGTGCGACAGGGCCTCAGCGGCGACCCGGCGGCGTGGACCTCGCTCCTCGACGGCCTCGACGGGTGCACGGGCTCCCGCGAGGTCGCCGACGGCCGTGCCGAGCTGCAGGACCTGCGCCTGATGCGTCGGGCCGCGCGGTGGGGCCGGCCCGACCTCGCCCCTGCGGGAGCGCCCCTCGCCTCGTCGCTTCAGCCGTGGACCGAGGACGTCACCCTCGCGGCGTGGCTCGGCGGCTGGGCGGGGCGCTAGGTCGAGTGCTGGACCTCGCGGTGACTACGACCACCTCAGCACTCGACCAGGGCGTGGACGTCAGCCGAAGGCGCTGATGCCCGTCTCGGCGCGGCCGATGATGAGCTTCTGGATCTGCGAGGTGCCCTCGTAGAGCGTCATCACCCGCGCGTCGCGCAGGTACTTCGCGACCGGGAAGTCGTCGACGTACCCCGCCCCGCCGTGCACCTGGATCGCGTTGTTGGCCGCGCGGACGGCAGCCTCCGACGCGAACAGCTTGGCCTTGGAGGCCGCGATCCCGAACGGCTCGCCGCGGTCGATGAGGTCGGCGCACCGCCACGCCAGCAGCCGCGCGGCGTCGGCGTCGAGCGAGATGTCGGCGATGAGGTCCTGCACCAGCTGGAAGGACGCGATCGGCTTGCCGAACTGCGTGCGCTCGCCGGCGTACGCCACGGCCGCCTCGAGGCACCCCTGGACGATCCCGACGCAGCCGGAGGCGACGGCGAGCCGGCCCTTGTCGAGCGTGCCCATCGCGATCTTGAAGCCCTGGCCGACCTCGCCGAGCCTCGCTGCGTCCGGGACGCGTACGCCGGTCAGGAACAGCTCGGCGGTCGCCTGGCCGCGCAGCCCGAGCTTGTTGCGCACCTCGCGCGCCTCGAAGCCGGGGGAGTCCGTCGGGACGAGGAACGCCGTCACGCCCCGCGGGCCGTCGTCGCTGGTGCGGGCGAACACGAGCGCCACG
>DATIAJ010000406.1:0-4897 GCA_035458105.1 Nocardioides sp.
CCCACGCGCCGGGCGGCAGCCGGGCGACGAGCAGCCGGGCGCCGGTCGTGCCGATCGGCAGGCCGCCGCCCCCCGCCACCTCGACCAACCCGGACGACGGCGGTGGCGCCTCGCCCAGGACGTACGACGGATCGGTTCCCGCCGCGGACGGGGTGAGCCAGGCCTGCACGAACCGGCAGCGTCCCGACCCCGGGTCGGCCAGCTCGCTGTGGCGGACGCCGGTGCCGGCGGAGAGCACCTGGGCGCAGCCGGCCTCCACGACGTGGCGACCGCCGGAAGGGTCGGTGTGCACGAGCGCACCCTCGAGCACCCACGTCACGATCTCGAGCTCCGTGTGCGGGTGCTCGGAGTAGCCGGCGACCTCGCCGGTGCCCTCGGTGGCCGACGGATCGAGCACGTCGTCGTTGTGGCACACGAGCGGTCCGAACCCCAGGTTGGCCGGGTCGTAGTGGGGCCCGAACGAGAAGGAATGGCTGGTCAAGCGGCCCTTGACGGCCTCCGACGACCTGTCCGATCCGGCGTACAGGGCCATGGTCATGCCGATATCTTCGCGGGTGTGGCCCCCCCGCACGACGTCCCCCCGCAGTTCCCCCTGCTCCCTCCCGGCTTCCGCTTCGGCACCAGCACGGCGAGCTACCAGATCGAGGGCGCGGTGGCGGAGGACGGCCGGGGCCCGAGCATCTGGGACACCTTCACCGCGGAGCCCGGACGCATCTCCGACGGCAGCAGCGGTGAGGTCGCGTGCGACCACTACCACCGCGTCGACGAGGACGTCGCGCTGATGAAGGAGCTCGGCACGGGCGGCTACCGCTTCTCGATCGCGTGGCCCCGGATCCAGCCGACGGGTCGCGGTCCGGCCAACGAGAAGGGCCTGGCCTTCTACGACCGCCTCATCGACACGCTGCTCGCGAACGACCAGCAGCCGATGGTCACGCTCTACCACTGGGACCTCCCGCAGGCGCTGGAGGACGACGGCGGCTGGCTCAACCGCGACACAGTGGAGCGCTTCGCGGAGTACGCCGCCCTCGTCGGTGAGCGGTTCGCCGACCGCGTCGAGCACTGGATCCCGGTCAACGAGCCCAACGTCGCCTCGATCCTCGGCTACGGCCTCGGCACGCACGCCCCCGGCAAGGCGCTGCTCTTCGACTGCCTGCCAGCCGCCCACCACCTGCTGCTGGCCCACGGTCGTGCGGCCATCGAGCTGCGGCAGGCGGGGGCGACGTCGATCGGGTGCGCCAACAACCATGCCCCGATCTGGCCGGCCAGCGACGACGACGCCGACGTCGGGATGAGCAAGATCTTCGACGCGCTGTGGAACGGCGCGTTCCTCGAGCCGATGCTGCTCGGGCGCTACCCCGTCGACCTGATGCCGCTGTTCGAGGGCGTGATGGCCGACGGCGACCTCGCCACGATCCGGCAGCCGCTCGACTTCTACGGCGTCAACTACTACAACCCGATGAAGGTCGCCGCCGCGGACGAGGACTCCGAGATCCCGTTCGACCTGCGCGAGGTCGTCGGCTACCCGACCACCGACTACGGCTGGCCGATCGTCCCCGACGCGCTGCGCGAGTGGCTCGTCATGTTCCGCGCCCGCTTCCGCGCCGCCCTTCCGCCGATCGTCATCACCGAGTCCGGCTGCAGCTATGCCGTCGGGCCCGACGAGGACGGCGTCGTCGACGACCAGGCGCGCATCGACTACCTCCGTGCCCACGTCAACGCCGTCTCCGAGGCGATCCAGCGCGGCGTCGACGTCCGCGGCTACTACTGCTGGTCGCTGATGGACAACTTCGAGTGGGCCGACGGCTACACCCAGCGCTTCGGCCTCGTGCACGTCGACTACGACACGCTGAAGCGGACCCCCAAGAAGTCGTTCCAGTGGTACGCCGACCTGATCAGGGCCCAGCCCCAGCACCTCTGATGCAGGTATCTGAGGACACCACGGACGAGATGGTGGCCCCGACCCGTCCACGGCGTCCTCAGACAGCGGGTGGTTGAGTGCCGTCATGGCCGACGAGCGTCCCGTCCCCGACCGGGCCACCCCCGACCACTGAGCGGTGCCCGGCACCCCCGATAGGCTCCGAGCATGACCGAGCCCACCAGCCGCCGCGTCGTGTTCGTCGTCGGCTCGGGCCGCAGCGGCACGAGCACGATGGCCGGCACCCTGCGCACGCTCGGCCTGCACGTCCCCCAGCCCGAGGTGGTCGCCGACGCCACCAACCCCAAGGGGTTCGGCGAGCCGCGGTGGGTCGTCGACCTGCACACCGAGCTCCTCGCCCGCAGCAACGTGCAGGTCTCCGACGCCCGGCCGCGCGCGTGGCTCGACACCGGCACCACCAGTGGTGACCACGCCACCCGGGCCCGCGTCACCGACTGGCTGGAGGAGCAGCTCGCCGTCGGCGACGAGATCGTCGTCAAGGACCCCCGCGCCGCCTGGTTCCTCGGCCTGTGGCGGGCCGCGGCCGACCGCTGCGGCGCCACGCCGTCGTACGTCACCATGCTGCGCCCGGTCACCGAGGTGGTCGGCTCCAAGCAGACCTACTACGGCCGGATGGGCGCCGGCTCCGACCAGGGCGCCGTCACCCGCACCGCGGCGTGGGTCAACATGATGCTCCACACCGAGCGCGCCACGCGCGGCCAGCAGCGGGCGTTCGTCCACTACGGCGACCTGCTGGACGACTGGACGCAGCCGGTCTTCGCGCTCGGCGAGGCCTTCGACCTGGCAGCCGTCAAGACCGCGATGGCGGTCGACATCGCCGAGGTGCACCGCTTCATCGACCCGTCGCTGCGGCGGGTGACGATGACGTGGGACGACATCGGCGTGCCGACCCGGCTGCGCGAGCTCGCCGACGAGACCTGGCAGGCGCTCGACGCGATCGCCCGCGACGACTCCCCGACCCACCAGGAGACGTGCGACCAGCTGCGTGCCGCCTACGCCGAGCAGTACGCCGAGGCGGAGGCCTTCGCCCACTCGACCGTCGTGGCCCAGCGGCGCGCGGCCGCCGCGGAGGCGCGTCGCGAGGCCGGGCAGGCTGCCCGCAGCGGCGCCGAGCGCGTGCCCCACGCCGTCCGGGCGATGGTGCCGCCCGCCGCCCGGCAGAAGCTGCGCAAGGTGATCGGCCGGGAGCGGCCTGCCTGATGCCCGACATCGCCTCCCTCGAGGGGGACCCGGCGTACGACGTCACGTGGCCGTGGACGTCCGGCGAGCCGCTGGTTCCCGGGATGACGTGTGTCTTCCGCGTCCGCAACGAGGCACGCAACCTGCCGTGGGTGCTGCCGCCGGTCTTCTCGGCGGTCGACCACGTGCTGGTGGTCGACAACGGGTCCGACGACGGCACCGCCGACGTCGCGCGTGCGGTGGCCGAGGAGTGCGGCGCCGCCGACCGGCTCACCGTCCTGGACTACCCCCACCGGGTGGCGCGCGCCGGCGGGGAGCACCTGGCGACGCCCGCGACGAGCGTCCACTCGCTCACCCACTTCTACAACTGGTGCTTCTCCCACGTCCGGACGACCTACTCGATGAAGTGGGACGGCGACATGGTGCTCACCCCCGAGGGCGCCGGGATCCTGCGCGACCTGGCGTGGCAGCTCCAGCCCACCCGCGCGATCGTCGCGATGCCGCGCCACCCGTTGACCGTGGTCGACGAGTCGACCGGCTGGCTCGACCTGTCGCTGCGATTCCTGGAGCCGTGGGTCTACCCGATGGGGCCGGACACGACGTTCGTGAAGGCGTTCGACTGGGAGCTGCGCGAGCAGCCGCCCGGCATCGAGCGGATCGTGCTCCAGCAGGGGCTGGTCGTCGAGGTGAAGTGGCTCGACGCGGACGAGTACGCCCACTGGCGCCGCGACGGCGTCGACTTCACCAACACCCGGCTCTACCGCAAGCTGCGGGAGTTCGAGGTCGACGAGGCCATCCGCAACGGCGACCCCGAGGCGCTCGGCGGGCTCGTGAAGGTGACCGCACCCCCCGGGGTCCACGTCATCGACCACGTCAGCCGCGACTGGCTCTGGCGCCAGCCCCGACCGCTCGTGCAGCACTCGCTGCCCGCCGCCCTCAGGGATCGAGCACGGAAGGAACGAGCGCACCCGTGACCCACCCGCTGCACGACCTCCGTCTGCCCGGACCCACGCTGGTGCTGGTCGACGACTCCGACGGCCTCGCCCTCGACGCGCTGCACGGCATCGAGGACGTGCCCGGCCTCGAACCGACCATCGTCGCGCTCTCCGCGCTCGACGGCCCGCGGAAGGGCTGGGGCTCGGTGCTCGTCGTGGCCGCCGACCGCGCACGGCTGCGGCGGATGGCCAGCGCCGTACCCCTCCTCGGGCAGTGCAAGGCCGTCGCCTGCTGGCTGACCGACACCCCGGTTCCCTGGGTGCTCGTGCCGCGCCCGGAGTGGCCGCGGCTGGTGCACCTCGCCGCCCGCGAGGCCGGCGATCGCGGCGTCCTGACGGTCGCCCGCTTCGCCTCCGGCGCCCGCGCGCAGCTGGTGGTGATGGAGATGGCCCGCCAGGCCGCCGGCCCCGGCGACACCTCCCACGGCGGTCTCGTCGTGTCCTACGCCGGTCGTCCCGCCGCCCCCGGTCTCGACGCCCGGTCGGTGCTGCTGCGCGACGTGGCGGGGGCCGGTGACGCCGAGCGCGACGTGCCGCCCGACGTGGTCGTCGCCCGCCGGGGTGCCACCTCGCAGCAGGGCGTCCAGCCGCACCACGTCATCGACCGCGCCCCGACCGTCGTCACCGACCCCGGCCCCGAGCCGGTCGACGAGCGGGTCTTCAACCCGATCGGCTTCCGCAAGGACTGGGACCACCCGGTCGTCGACCTCGCCCGCATCAGCCCCGGCCCGGTCACCGAGGGTGTCGTCGCCGCGGCCCGCGCCTTCCAGGGCGTCCGGCTGCCCGC
>DATIAJ010000407.1:0-2744 GCA_035458105.1 Nocardioides sp.
GCCGCCGCCGACTTCTCCGTGCCGGCGCAGAACCTCGTCTACGCCGACCGCGAGGGCCACATCGGCTACCAGTCGCCCGGCCGGATCCCGATCCGGCGGGGAGGCAACGACGGCACGATGCCGGTCGAGGGCTGGATCAGCGCCAACGACTGGACCGGCAGCTACATCCCCTTCGACGGGCTGCCGAGCGTGCTCGACCCGGAGGAGGGCTTCATCGCCACGGCGAACCAGGCCGTCATCGACGAGCGCTACCCCTACCTGCTCACCAAGGACTGGGACTACGGCTACCGCTCGACGCGCATCCGCGAGGTGCTCGAGGCCGAGGGGGAGCTGTCCGTCTCGGAGATGGCCGGGCTGCAGCTCGACTCGGCCAACCCGATGGCCGAGACGCTCGTCCCCTACCTCCTCGACGTCGAGGCACTGCCGTCTCCCTACTACCGCAACGCCGTCAACCTGCTGCGCCAGTGGGACTTCTCCTCACCGGCCGACAGCCCTGCCGCGGCCTACTTCAACGTCGTGTGGCGCACGATCCTGGAGAAGACCTTCCACGACGAGCTGCGCCAGCGCACCTGGCCCGACGGGGGCGACCGGTGGTTCCGGGTGGTCGGGCAGATGCTCTCCGAGCCCGCCGGGCCGTGGTGGGACGACGTACGCACCGACGACGTCGTGGAGACCCGCGACGACATCCTGCGCGCCTCGCTCATCGACGCCCGCGACGAGATGACCCGCCGCCAGTCCCGCGACCCCCGGCTGTGGGAGTGGGGCCGGCTGCACCGGATGGACCTGCGCAACGCCTCCCTCGGCGAGTCGGGCATCGGCCCGGTCGAGCGCCTCTTCAACCGCACCGGGTGGGAGGTCGGCGGTGGCTCGTCCATCGTCGACGCCACGTCGTGGGACGCCGTCGAGGGCTTCGAGGTGACCGCCGCACCGTCGATGCGGATGGTCGTCTCGCTCGCCGACTGGGACGACTCCCGGTGGATCAACCTCACCGGCGTCTCCGGACACCCGACCTCGGCGCACTACTCCGACCAGACCGAGCTCTTCGTCGACGGCGAGACCCTGCCCTGGGCCTTCTCCCGCGACGCCGTCGAGGCGGCAGCCGAGGACCGGCTGGTGCTGACGCCTGGCTCGGACTGAGTCCCACCCGTCCCAGGAGTCACCGCATATCCGGTGAGTGCCGCACTTACAGGTAGAGATCTGTACCTATAAGCGGGGCGGTCACCGGATATCCGGCGACTCCAGACGGCCCAGCGGTCGGACGCCGCTACCCGTCAGGGCGAAGCCGACCGGCAGGTCGTGGGGATCGGTGGGCACGGCGAGCCCGACCTCGTCGTCGTACAGCACCACGGCGACGGGGGTCCTGGCCGTCACCCGCGCGAGCGCTCGGTCGTAGCAGCCGCCGCCCTGCCCGAGCCGGTCCCCGGAGCCCGAGACGGCGAGCCCGGGCACGAGCACCACGTCGGCCGACCCGACGGCGTCCACGCCGAGCCGCGGGCCGGTCGGCTCCAGCAGCCCCCGCACGGCCGGGGCGAGGTCGTCGCGCCCGGTGTAGACGGTCCAGTCGAGGTCGAGGTCGGGGAGCACCACGGGCACCAGCACCCGCCGCCCGGCGGCCACCAGCGCGTCGAGGAGGTGGCCGGTGCCCGGCTCGCTGCCGACGGAGACGTACGCCGCCACGGTGGCCGCGCGACGTACGGGATCCCACCCCATCGCGACGTCGGCCACGGCCTCCGCGAAGCCCGCACCGGCCTCGAGCGGACGGCGCTTGCGGGCCGCCCTCACCTGGTCCCGGAGGGCGGTCTTGGCGACCGAGCTGTCTGCCGAGTGTCCCGCTCCCACGTGAGCAGCCTACGATCGAAGGCATGGCAGGCAAGGGCAATCCGCAGGGCCTCGAGCTCGCGCGCGAGAAGATGCGCCAGGCAGGCGTCGACGACGTCGCGATCGACACGTTCGCGCACTACTACCGGCTCCTCGAGCACGGCGAGACCGGCATGATCGCCGAGGACTCCATCGAGCCCCTCGACATGGAGTCGCTGGCCGACGTGGAGGTCCCCGAGGAGACCGCCGCGGAGGCGATCCGCACGACGGCGGTCATCAAGCTCAACGGCGGCCTCGGCACGTCGATGGGCATGGAGCGGGCGAAGTCGCTGCTGTGCGTGCGCCGCGGGCTGAGCTTCCTCGACATCATCGCCCGGCAGGTGCTGCACCTCCGCAAGGAGTACGACGCCACCCTGCCGCTGCTGTTCATGAACTCCTTCCGCACCTCGGCCGACACCATGGCCGCGCTCGCCCGCTACGACGACCTCCCGGTCGAGGGCCTGCCGCTGGAGTTCCTGCAGAACAAGGAGCCCAAGCTCCTCGCCGCCGACCTCATGCCGGCGGCGTACCCGAAGAACCCCGACCTCGAGTGGTGCCCGCCCGGCCACGGCGACATCTACACCGCGCTGCGCGGCACCGGGCTGCTCGCGCGACTGCTCGACGCCGGCTACCGCTACGTCTTCGTCTCCAACTCCGACAACCTCGGCGCCGTGCCCGACGCGCGGGTGGCCGGCTGGTTCGCCCAGAGCGGCGCGCCGTTCGCGATCGAGGCCGTGCGTCGTACACCGTCGGACCGCAAGGGCGGCCACTTCGCACGCCGCAAGGCCGACGGCCGCATCGTGCTGCGCGAGTCGGCCCAGACGCTCGACGCCGACAAGGAGGCGCTGGCCGACCTCAGCCGCCACAAGTACGCCTCCACCAACAAC
>DATIAJ010000408.1:0-3965 GCA_035458105.1 Nocardioides sp.
ACCTACACCCTCGAGGCGAACAACTACCTCGGCGGCACGGCTGAGTACGACTGGTCCGGCACGGTGGGCTTCCGCAACCCCGACCCGTACAGCCCGACGGGTACGAAGGAGGCGTGGCTGCTGAGCTGCGCCGACAAGCGCGGCAACGTGCTGGCGACCCGCGAGGTCATCGTCGACCGCGGTGAGGCCGTCGACGTCGGCAACGCCTGCAAGAGGAACAAGGACTGAGGTCCGAGACCGCCTGACACGTTCAGGAGGACGCTGACATGTTCAGGGATCCCCGGTCAGCCGGGGGTTCCTGAACATGTCGCGCCGTGCAAGGCCTGACAAGTTCAGCGATCCCCGGCCAGCCGGCCGTTCCGCGCGGGGCCTACGCCGTCGTACGTCGTGGTCGATCAGCGGGCGTAGGCCTCGAGCTCGCCGGCGAGGTCGGCGTTGGCCCGCCCGGCGACGAGCGTGCCGTCACCGGTGTGCTCCATCGAACCGATCTCGGCCTCCTGGTGGATCCGGTTGACCAGGTCGCCGCGTTCGTAGGGCAGCAGCACGTCGAACTCGACCTGCGGACGCGGCAGCTCGGACTCGATGGTCCGCAGCGCCTCCTCGATGCCCTCGCCGGTCTTGGCGCTCACCACGACGCTGTGCGGCTCGCGGGCGCGCAGCCGGCTGATCACCATCGGGTCAGCGGCGTCCGCCTTGTTGACGACGATGATCTCGGGCACCTTGGTCGCGCCGATCTCGGCGAGCACCTCGCGCACCGCGGCGATCTGCCCTTCCGGGTCGGGGTGCGAGCCGTCGACGACGTGGAGCAGGAGGTCGGCGTCGGCGACCTCCTCCAGCGTCGAGCGGAACGCCTCGACGAGGTCGTGCGGCAGGTGGCGGACGAAGCCGACGGTGTCGGACATCGTGTAGACGCGGCCGTCGCTGGTCGTCGTACGGCGCGTGGTGGGGTCGAGGGTCGCGAACAGCGCGTCCTCCACCAGCACGCCAGCGTCGGTGAGCCGGTTGAGGAGCGAGGACTTGCCGGCGTTGGTGTAACCGGCGATCGCGACGCTGGGCACGTGGTTGCGGCGCCGCGACTGGCGCTTGACCTCGCGGGTGCCGCGCATCTCCTTGAGCTCGCGGCGCAGCTTGGCGATCTTGGTGTTGATGCGGCGCCGGTCGGTCTCGATCTTGGTCTCACCGGGACCGCGGCCACCGATGCCCTCACCGCCGGCGGCACGGCCACCGGCCTGGCGGGACAGGTTTCCGCCCCAGCCGCGCAAGCGCTGCTTCATGTACTGCAGCTGCGCCAGCTCGACCTGCGCCTGGCCCTCCTTGCTCTTCGCGTGCTGGGCGAAGATGTCGAGGATCAGTGCGGTGCGGTCGACGACCTTGACCTTGATCTTGTCCTCGAGGTTGCGCAGCTGGCTGGGAGCGAGCTCGCCGTCGCAGATGACGGTGTCGGCGCCGGTGGCCTGCACGATCTCGCGGATCGCCTCGACCTTGCCGCGTCCGATGTAGGTCGCCGGGTCGGGCTTCTGCCGCCGCTGGAAGACGGCCTCCAGCACCTCGGACCCGGCAGTCTCGGCGAGCAGCGCGAGCTCGGCCATCGAGTTCTCGGCGTCGGTGACGGACCCCTCGGTCCACACGCCGACGAGCACGACCTTCTCCAGGCGGAGCTGGCGGTACTCGACCTCGGTGATGTCCTCGAGCTCCGTGCGCAGGCTCGCGACCCGGCGCAGCGCGTGGCGCTCGGCGAGCTCCTGCGCGCCGAGCGTCAGCTCCTCGGGGTCGTCCTCGTCGTAGTCGTCGTAGGCCTCAGCGGCGTAGCCGGACTCGAAGTCATCGTCGTCAGCGGCGTCCGGATCGGTGTCGAGCAGCTCGTCGTCGAGCTCGATCGCGTCGTCGTCCCAGCCGCGGGTGGCGTCGAGGGCGTCGCGCAGGTTGAAGTCAGGTGCGTTCGTCATATGTCGACAAGGGTAGGTCGCCCGGTCCCACCTGCGCGAACGGTTTCGCGCAGGGCTGACGGACGCCTCCCCCGCAGGGCTCGGGCGCGGCGCTCAGGCGCGGTGCCGACCGGCGGGCGCCGCGGGCTCCCCGACGAGCGAGTCCTCGTCGACGAACTCGTCGCACGCAGCGCGTACGTCGTGGGGCGTGTGACCCGGGCCGACCACCACGACGCGTACGCCGGCCGCGTGCAGGCGGTGCAGCAGCGGGAGCATCGAGGTCATGTCACCGGCGAGGACCACCTCGTCGACCGACGCCTCACGCGCGATGTCGACGGCGTCGAGGGCCAGCGCCACCCGCGCCTGCTCGTCGTCGCCTGCGAGCTGGTGGAAGGAGTGCAGCCCCTGGCGCCGCAGGTGCTCGACCCACGACCCGAGGTCGGAGCGGCTCCAGTCGGCGTAGGCGCGACACACGGTGACGGACCCGCGCCCGGGCAGCCGGTCGAGCAGACCGGCGGCGGCGTCGGCGGTGATGCGACGGGCGTCGATCAGCACCGCCACCCTCCTCACCTGCACCACCTCGTCGGCGACCGGTCGACGCGGGAGGACGCGGGCGGCGGGCACCGGTGCCGGTCGCTCGGTCACGTCGGGCGCCGTCGCGCCGAGAGCCGTCGCGGCGGGCACCGGCGCCGGTCGCTCGGTCACGTCGGGCGCCTCCACCGGTGCTTGCACGTCCGGTGCCTTCTGCGCCGGCGCGACGCGCAGGGCGCCGCCACGGCGCGCGCCCACCCATCGTCGTACGAGCGTCGCCAGCTCGTTGTCGTCCCCGTCGGCCGTCGCTGCGCGCGGCTCCACCACGTTGGTCATCGTGCCCCCCACAGGCGTTGATGCATGCTTCCCGCAAGCACCATCCACCCTTTCGGGCGCCCCGTGGCGGGGATCGCTCGAATCGTGGACGTCGGTCTGGACCAGTCAGGCGCCCGGTGACGTGGAGCGGACCGTCACTTGGGGGGCATCCGGATGCCGCCGTCGACGCGGATCGTCTCGCCGTTCATGTAGGAGTTGGTCAGGCACTCCACGACCATGCTGGCGAGCTCCTCGGCACGACCGAGGCGCTTGGGGAAGAGGACGTTCTGGCCGAGGTTGGCCTTGAACTCCTCGGGGTTGGGGAACGCGTCGTAGATCGGGGTGTCGATCAGCCCGGGCGCCACGGTGTTGAGCCGGATGCCGGCCGCCGACAGGTCGCGCGCGACGGGCAGGGTCATGCCGACGACTCCGCCCTTCGAGGCGGAGTAGGACGCCTGGCCGATCTGGCCGTCGAACGCGGCGACCGACGCGAGGTTGACGATCGCGCCTCGCTGCCCGTCGGCGTCGGGCTCGTTGCGGCTCATCACGGTCGCGGCCTGGCGGGTCATGTCGAAGGTGCCGATCAGGTTGATCTCGACGACCTTGCGGAAGGCGTCGAGGTCGTGGGCTTGCTCGAGCAGCCCGTCGCGGCCGATGGTGCGCTGCGCCCAGCCGATGCCGGCGGAGTTGACGCACGCGCGCAACGGCGCGATCTCGGCGGCCGCCTCGACGGCGGCGGCGACCTGCTCGGTCCTCGTCACGTCGACGGCGGCGAAGACGCCGCCGATCTCCGCAGCCAGCGCCTCGCCCTTCTCGGCGTTGAGGTCGGCGACGACGACCACGGCGCCCTTCGCAGCGAGGGCTCGCGCGACGGCGGCACCGATGCCGCTCGCGCCGCCGGTGACGATGGCGGTGGATCCGGTGATGTCCATGAGCCGGATCCTAGGAGGGCTCCGTCCACAGATCGCAGCGGACCCCTGTCGCGTGGCACAGTGGCGACCTACATTCGAGGGCATGACGATGACGCCTCGGGAGCTCGAGCGGAAGGTGCGTCGCTTGGACAACGACGTGCAGTCGATCTACGAGCTGCTCTCCACCATCTCGTTCACCCAGACCCGCCATGGCGGCAGGCTCGACGAGCTCGACCGGCGCTTCGACGCCATCGACCAGCGCTTCGACGCCGTCGACCAGCGC
>DATIAJ010000409.1:0-2547 GCA_035458105.1 Nocardioides sp.
CGTGGAGCCGCCGCCCGGCTGGTAGGAGGTGCGCCCGTGTCGGGTTCAGCCCTGGTGCGCCCAGCCCTTCGACCGCTCCACCGCGTCGGCCCAGCGGGCGTACGACGCGTCGAGCACGTCGCGGTCGCCACCGGGCTCGAAGCGGCGGTCGAGCGCCCACGTGTCGCGCAGCTCGTCGGTCGACCCCCACACGCCGGTGCCGAGCCCGGCGAGGAACGCGGCGCCCAGGGCCGTCGTCTCGATGATCTCCGGGCGCTCGACGGCACGCCCGACCTGGTCGGCTTGCAACTGGCAGAGGAAGTCGTTCTCCGCCGCGCCGCCGTCGACGCGCAGCGTCGTGAGCTCGGGGAGCGTCTCGAGCACGTCGCGGACCTCGAAGGCGATTCCTTCGAGCGTGGCCCGGACGAGGTGGGCGCGCGTCGTGCCGCGGGTGATGCCGAGGATCGTGCCGCGGGCGTGGGGGTCCCAGTGGGGCGCGCCGAGCCCGGTCAGCGCCGGGACGAAGACCACCCCGTCGGTGTCGTCGACGGTGGCGGCGATCGCCGCGGTCTCGGCAGCGTTGCCGACGATCTGGAGGCCGTCGCGCAGCCACTGCACGGCCGCGCCGGTCACGAAGATCGCGCCCTCGAGGGCGTACGTCAGCCCGCCGTCGGGGGAGCGCCACGCCGCGGTCGACAGCAGGCCGGCGTCGCTGCGCACGACCTGGCTGCCGGTGTTGGTGAGGATGAACGACCCTGTGCCGTAGGTGCACTTGGACTCGCCCTCCTCGAAGCACGTCTGCCCGAACAGCGCCGACTGCTGGTCGCCGGCGACGCCCGCGATGGGCAGCGACAGCCCGAGGAAGACAGTCGGGTCGGTCGGCGCGATCTCACCCCAGTTGGGGACCAGGTCGGGCAGCGCGTCGCGCGGCACGCCGAAGAGCTCGCACAGCTCGTCGGACCACTCGCCCGACTCGAGGTCGAGGAGCAGGGTGCGGCAGGCGTTGGAGACGTCGGTGACGTGCCAGGTGCCGCGGGTCATCCGAGCGATGAGGTAGGAGTCGACCGTGCCGACGGCGTAGCGCCCCGACTCGACCAGCGCCCACGTGTGGGGCTCGTTCTCTGCCAGCCACATCAGCTTGGTGCCTGAGAAGTAGGGGTCGAGGCGCAGACCGGTGAGCTGGGCGACCCGGTCCTCGTGACCGTCGGCGCGGAGCCGGTCGCAGATGTCGGCCGTACGCCGGTCCTGCCACACGATCGCGCGGCGTGGGGACCCGAGCGTCTCGCGGTCCCACAGCACAATGGTCTCGCGCTGGTTGGTGATCCCGACGGCCGTCAGCTCGGACTGGTCGACCTTGGTCAGCACGTCGCGGGTGGCCTCGAGGGTGGCCTGCCAGATCTCCTCCGCGGAGTGCTCCACCCAGCCCGGCTGCGGGAAGTGCTGGCGAAACTCCTGGTAGCCCGTGGCTTGGATCCGGCCGTCGGGGGTCACCACGACGGCCGTCACGCCGGTCGTGCCGGCGTCGATCGCGAGGATGCTCACTTCGCGCCCCCTCGGATGATGTCGAGGATGCGCCGGTCGATCCACTCCGGTCGCAGGCCGGGGGCGACCCGCATCTCGTAGTTCTCCGAGCCGACCCACTCCCGGAAGCTGTCCTTGCCCTCGCCCTTGGCCAGCGACTCGAGCTCGATCATCAGCGCGTCGTCGACCGGCACCTGCTCCTCAGGGGTCGAGGCCGTCAGGTAGAGCTCGTTGAGCCCGACCAGCCGCTCCAGCTCCGTGACCGGGTCGCTGTGGTCGTCGACGCGCAGGTCGACGGCGACGTCGTCGTGCCCGCCGTAGCCCGCCCCGTCGCGTACGACGAGCAGCGCGGCGGACTGTCGGCCGCGGCTGTCGCCTCCCGCCCCGTCCCCCGCGGCCAGCGCGGCGAGCAACCGGCGTTCGAGCGAGTCGCCCTCGCCGGCGATCCACGCCTGCTCCATCGCCTCCACCACCTCGGGGCCGGTGAGGATGTTGCCCTGGATGGCGTAGCCGCCGCGCTCGCCGCTGCGGCCGGTCGTACCACCTGCCCAGGCGAAGCACTCGCTACCGGTGAAGGTGGCCGCGTTGCCGTCGGAGTCGACGACGCCGACCTGCCGGTGCTCGCGTCCGTCGTCCTCCTCGACCAGCCGGTCGAGGGCGACCTGGGCGGTGGCGCCGTCGTCGAGATGCGCCAGCCCGAGGTACTTGAAGGCGAGGTTGGCGTCGGCCTGGGTGGCGATGGCACCCACGCCCGCCGCGGCCGCAGGGACCGCCGATCCGACCGCCAGGAACTTGGAGGCCACAGCGACGCCCCACGACTCACCGTCGTCGGACCGGGCCACGATCGAGAACGTCATACCTCGACCCTAGTGTGAGCCCATGCTCAGCCGTCTCGGATTCCCCCGCGTGGGGGAGCACCGCCGCTTCGTCGCGGCGATCGTGGCCGACACGGTCGGCAGCGGGCTGTTCATGCCGATCACGCTGCTCTACTTCCTCGCGATGACCGACCTGTCCCTCGTGCAGGTGGGGTCGGCGCTGTCGCTGTCG
>DATIAJ010000410.1:0-14936 GCA_035458105.1 Nocardioides sp.
CTCGCCGTCGTCATCGGCGGCACGAGCGCGGAGTTCGCGCTGAAGACCGCCAAGTACGCCTCCGCGCACTACCTCGACGACCTGCCGACCGAGGGCTCGATGAGCGCCCACGGCATCCGCGACGTCGAGCTCGAGGAGAAGGTCTTCGAGCTCACCCAGTCCTTCGGCATCGGCGCGCAGTTCGGCGGCAAGTACTTCTGCCACGACGTCCGCGTGGTCCGGCTCCCCCGCCACGGCGCGTCGTGCCCCGTCGCGATCGCCGTCTCCTGCTCGGCCGACCGGCAGGCGCTCGGCAAGATCACGCCCGAGGGTGTCTTCCTCGAGCAGCTCGAGACCGACCCGGCGCACTACATGCCCGACGCGGGCATGGCCCACGACATCGAGGGCGGCGCCGTGGTGCCGATCGACCTCAACCAGCCGATGGCCGACATCCTGGCCGAGCTGTCGAAGCACCCGGTCAAGACGCGGCTCTCGCTCACCGGCCCGCTGGTCGTCGCGCGCGACATCGCGCACGCCAAGATCAAGGAGCGTCTCGACGCGGGCGAGGAGATGCCCGACTACCTGCGCAACCACCCCGTCTACTACGCCGGTCCGGCGAAGACCCCGGCCGGCATGCCGTCCGGGTCGTTCGGGCCGACCACGGCGGGCCGGATGGACTCCTACGTCGAGCAGTTCCAGGCCGCCGGCGGGTCGATGGTCATGCTGGCCAAGGGCAACCGGTCGAAGGCCGTCACCGAGGCGTGCCACGCCCACGGCGGGTTCTACCTCGGCTCGATCGGCGGCCCGGCCGCCCGCCTCGCGCAGGACTGCATCAGGTCCGTCGAGGTGGTGGAGTACGAGGAGCTCGGCATGGAGGCGGTGTGGAAGATCGAGGTCGAGGACTTCCCGGCCTTCATCGTCGTCGACGACAAGGGCAATGACTTCTTCACCGACCCCTCGGGCGCGGTGACGGTCCCGATCTCGGGCATCCGGGTCCGTTCGGCCCAGTAGGAGTCAGGCGGCGCTGAGGCGGGCGGCGAGGTCGGCCGCCGCCTCGCCGATCTGGTGGCCCAGCGCCTCCGCTCCCTCGACCCGCCCCTGGTGGGCACCGCCGAGCCAGACCGTGGCGATGGGCGTGATGGCCTGCACGGCCTCGCGCACCGCCGGGAGGTCCTCGACGGTCGGGACGGCGAGCACCACGGCGTCGGGCATCAGCGCTCGTGCGGTGTCGACCCAGCTCTCGACCGGCAGGTCGGCGCCGAGGTAGGTGACGTTGACGCCGCGGCTGCGCAGCACCATCGCGAACGCCATGACGCCGAGCTCGTGGCGCGAACCGCGGGCCAGTCCGGCCATCACGTGGGGCGCCCCGGGCTCGGCATGCGGCAGCTGGTGGAAGGCCTGCGCCAGCCGACGCAGGACCGCAGCGCTGACGAAGTGCTCCCCGGCGACGCTGACGGCGCCCTGCTGCCAGGCCTCACCCAGCCGCACCAGCGACGGCATCAGCCACTCGTCGACCGCGACGGCAAGGTCAGCCTCGGCGAACGCCTTGTCGAGCATGCTCTCGAGTCGTACGACGTCGAAGTCCTCGCCGCACGACGCCAGGTCGTCGAGCCGAGCCAGCGGCGAACCCGGCCTGGGCTCGGCGGAGACGGAGCCGACCGGCTCGTCCAGCACGCGCCTGGCCGCGTCTCGCGGCGCCCATCCCGAGTCGACGAGGTCGCGCATCACGGACAGGCGGCGTACCGCCTCGTCGTCGTAGAGGCGGTAGTTGCCCTCGGTGCGGGCCGGTGACACCACGCCATACCTCTGCTCCCACTTGCGCAGGGTCTCGCGCGGCACTCCGGTGAGCTGTGCGGTGCGTCCGACGGTGTACACGTCGCCAAGGGTAGCGAACTTTGGACAAAGTGTGGACAGCGTTCTACTGTCCTCGTGTCCCCAACAGTGGACAAACTGTGGACAACCCGCAGGCGCACTCCCCAGGAGACCCCATGACGACGATCACGACGACGGCCCAGCGGACCGACCTCGACGGACGCACGAACCGCCGGTTGCGCACGGCGGGCATCGCGGCCCTCGTCGCCGCGGCGCTGGGCTCCGTGCTCGGTGCGTCACCTGCGATGTCCGACGCCCCCTCGACCGACAGCCACTGCCGCATGGACATCGTGGGCAGCTACTGGTTCAGCAGCGGCTGCGCCGAGGAGCCGGCGGCGACCAGCACCCGCTGAGCCGCACCCGTTGGCGTCGGGGTCAGCTGACGGCGCCGAGGCGGGTGGCCAGGGCGGCTGCGGCCGCACCGGCGTGGTGGCCGAGGTGCACCGGGCCCTCGACCCGGTCCTGGTGGGCCCCACCGAGCAGCACCTCGGTCATCGGCAGGAGGGCACTGCTCACCTCCCGCACCGCCGGCAGGTCCTCGATCGTCGGGGCGGCGAGCACCACCGCCTGCGGCTGGATCAGCCGCACGGCTCCCACCCAGGCCTCGAGCGGCAGGTCTCCGCCGAGGTAGGTCACCGCGACGCCGCGCGACCTCAGCACCAGCGCGAACGCCAGCACACCGATCTCGTGGCGGGAGCCGCGCGCGAGCCCGACGACGACGCGCGGCCCACCGCTCGGAGCGGGCGGCAGGGACTGGAACGTGAGGGCGAGCCTGCGGTGCACGGCGCCGGTCACGAAGTGCTCACCGGCCACGGAGACGAGCCCGCGCTGCCACGCCTTGCCGAGGTGGACCATCGAGGGCAGCAGCCAGTCGTCGACCACCGACACGACGTCGATGTCGGCGAACCCCTCGGCGAGCAGCCGCTCGAGCTGGGGGACGTCGAAGTCCTGTGCGCACGCGACGAGGGTCTCGAAGCGGGCCTCGTACGCCGGCTCCTCCGGCCGCTCGACCTCCGCCTCGGCGGCCGCGACGTCCTCGGCCACGTGGCGGGCCGCCTCCTGCGCCGTCCAGCCGGCCTCGACCAGGCTGCGCATCACGCTGAGGCGGCGCACCGCCTCGTCGTCGTAGAGCCGGTAGTTGCCGGGCGAGCGCTGCGGCACCACCACGCCGTAGCGCTGCTCCCACTTGCGGAGCGTCCCGGAGGGCACGCCGGTGAGCTCAGCGGTGCGGCTCACGGTGTACACACCTTCACCGTAGACGGGCGACACGCGTCTGGGCAGTCATTTCGGGACACGTTCTGCTGCGCGGCGACCCCGGGCGAAGCCTGTCCGAGCACCCCGGTGCGGGCCGGCGTCGCGGCCGGTGCGGCGCTTGGCAGGATGGCGCCATGAGCCCCGAGACCCCGTACGACGTCGGGACGAGCACAGGGACGAGCGCGGAGGTCGCCCGCGCGGAGAGCCCCCGCGGCGAGGTCGTGCTGCGACGGCGTGCGTCCGGGACCGGCGCCGACGTGCTCGAGCTCCGCGTCAACGGCGTGTTCGTGATGGACACCCTGGAGACGACCAGCGAGATCGAGCTCGCCGCGCAGGCGCTCGAGCTGGTCGGGGAACCGTCGGCCGTGCTCATCGGTGGGCTCGGTCTCGGCTTCACGCTCCAGCGGGTCCTGGCCGACCCCCGCGTCGAACGGGCGGTCGTGGTGGAGATCGAGGAGGCGCTGATCCGGTGGATGCGCGACGGCACGGTGCCGCACGGGCCCGCCGTGCTCGCCGACACCCGCGCGAGCGTCGTCAACGCCGACATCGCGATGGCCATCGCGGAGGCGCGGTCGACGTACGACCTGGTGCTGCTCGACGTCGACAACGGCCCGGGCTACCTGGTGCACGAGCGCAACGAGGCGGTCTACGCGGAGGAGTTCCTCCGTCGCTGCCGCGACGTGCTGGCTCCCGGCGGCGTCCTGGTGGTGTGGTCGGCCAGCGCTGCGCCGGAGCTGCACGCCTCGCTCGACGCGGTGTTCGGCGCGGCGGAGGAGCAGGCCCACGACGTGCTGCTGCAGGACCGCCCGGAGCAGTACTACCTCTACCTCGCCCGCCGCTGAGGCACGCCCGCCCTCAGCGCAGAAAGGCCTCGAGCACCGGGCCGGCGGTCTGCGACCCGGAGACGCCGGTCTCGACGAAGACGGCCACCGCGAGGTCGCCCCGGGTCGCGATCATCCACGCGTGCGTCGGGAGCGACCCGGACGCGTCGGGCTGGCCGTACTCGGCCGTGCCGGTCTTGGCGCCGACCTCGCCGGGGACGCCCTGGAGGAAGCGGCCCGAGCCCGTGGTCACCACGGCCCGCATGAGTCCGCGCAGCGTGCCGGACTCGGGTCCGGTCAGTGGCGCCTGCGGCGGCACCTGCTCGACCTGGTGGTCCGGGAGCAGCACCGGCAGCACGGCCCGACCGGCCCGGACGGACGCGGCGACCGTGGCCATCGCGAACGGGCTGGCCAGCACGGTGCCCTGGCCGATCATGTCGGCGGCGGCGCCCGTCTCGGTCTCCGGCGGCGGCACCTGCCCGAAGTAGACCGGGAAGCCGAGGTCGTGGTCGGTGCCGAGCCCGAGGGCCTGCGCGGCGGCGGTGAGCTCGCCCTCGGCGAGGCGGTCGGCGTTGCCGATGAGGGCGGTGTTGCACGACTGGGCGATCGCCTGGGTGAGGGTGATGTCGCCGAGCGAGGAGGCCGGGTAGTCGTCGTAGTTCTTGAACGACCGCCCGTCCACGACCGTCGTGGCCGGACACGACACGACGTCGTCGACGCCCATCCCGCTGCGCAGCAGGGCGAGCGACGTGACGACCTTGAAGGTCGAGCCGGGGGCGTACTGCCCGGTCATCGCGAGGTCGGCACCCGCGGCGCCGGCGCCGTTGGCGCTCGCCAGGACCGCGCCGTCGGAGGGACGGATGGCAACGAGAGCGGCCGCCGGCGCACCCTCGCCGAGGCCGGCGAGCACGTCCTCGGCCTTCTGCTGGAGCGCGGGGTCGAGGGTGGTGGCGAGGTCGGCACCGTCCGTGGCGGGGACCTCGGCGAGGGTTCGCAGCTCATCGTCGGCGCCCCGGGCGACGACCGAGGTGCCCGCCACCCCCCGCAGCTGCTCGTCGTAGCGGGCCTGGAGTCCGGAGAGGCCGACCTCGTCGCCCGCGACGATGCGTCCCTCGGATGCCTCGACCACCTCGGCCGTGGCCGGGCCGACGCGACCCAGCAGGGCCGCGGCGAACTCGCGCGTCGGAGCGAGCGGCAGGGTGTCCCGCACGGCGAGCGCGCCGCGGATCTCCGCGAAGGCCGGCAGCACGTCGAGGGCATCGTCCTCGCGCAGGACGAGCGCCTCGACGAAGGCCTCCGCGCCCATCGCCTCCGCACGCTCGACGTACGACGCCGCGTCGACGTCGAGGACCCGCGCGATCCGGCGGGCGCTGCGAGCCACCTGCGGTCCGTCCACCTTGGTCTTGTCCAGCCCGTAGCGCAGCACCGGTCGCTCGGTCACGAGGACCGCGCCCCCGGCCCCGGTGATGTCGCCACGCGTCGGAGGGAGCGTGCGCACGCCGAGGGAGTCGCCCTCGGTGAGGTCGGGGACCAGGGCGTCGGGCGCCCAGTCGACCTGCCAGCCGGTGCCGTCCGGCACCAGCGCCACCGTGGTGTCGTACTCCCAGGGCGCCGCGTCGGTCAGGTCCCACCGCCAGGCCAGGGCCGCCGTCGCCGAGCCGGGCTCGTCGCCGGTGCCCTCGACCTCCTCGACCGAGGCGACCTCGACGGCGACCGGCACCTCCTCGAGCGGGGACACGAGCTCGGCGAACGCGGCACGGTCGGCCTCGTCGGTCAACGGCACGTCGCCGAGCGAGTGCTCCGACAGGGCGGCGGCGAGGTCGTCGGCCACTCCGGACGGCGGGGCGGCGTCGTCACCACCGAGCACGGAGCAGGCCGAGCTCACCCCCACGAGCAGAGCGGCGACCCCGAGACGGAGAGATCGCATGCCCCCGATGTTGTCAGGCGAAGCGCTGGCGGTAGTGCGGCGACCCGCCGGCGTAGGCCTCCCAGTCGACGCGGTCCACGTCCTCCCCCGCGAGCGCGGCACCGAGGCGGTCGAGGTAGTAGTCCCAGCCGGGGCCGACGCTCGCGGCCATCTCGATGCCCGTCGCACCCGGGGCGAGCACCTGGACGAACCGCAGGAAGGTGACGCCGTCGTGCTCCTCGAGCTCGAGCTCCATGTGCCACACCGCCTTCTCCCCCGAGCCGTCCTCGCTGAAGGGCTGCGGCTCGCGACCGCGTACGACGAGGCGTCGCGGCGGCTCGCACGCCAGGACGTCCATCTCCTCGGCGGGGACGTCGTCGCCCTCCGCGGTCATCCGGAAGGTCACGGAGCCGGCGGCGGGGTCGCCGCTCCACGTGCCGATCCAGCGCTCCATGCGCGAGGGGTCGGTGCAGGCCGCCCAGACGTCGTCGAGCGGCGCCCGGAGCTCGCGCTCGATCACGAGCAGGGTGCTGCCGTCGCGCTCCTCGCGGCGGCCGGTCATCAAGGTGGTGCTCATGCGGTGTCCTCCTGCGGTGGGGATGGGTGGTGGGCAGCGGGGTCGGCGGCGGCCCGCCGCTCGCGCCCGGTGCGGCGCACCTCGAGCTCGAGACCGTCGAAGGCCGACTCCGCGAACCTGGGCTGCGGCGCGCCGGCGCTCTCGACGACGGCCAGCCAGTCGGTGAGGACCGCCAGCCCGTCGCGCCGGAGCCGGTAGTGCCGCTCGCGCCCCCGGTCCTCCGCCTCCACGAGACCCGCCTGGGCGAGCACCTTCAGGTGGCGGCTGATCGCCGGCCGGCTGATCGGGTGGTCGGCCGTCAGGTCGACCACGCGAGCCGACCCCCCCGCCAGCCGTACGACGAGGTCGCGGCGCACCGGGTCGGCGAGGGCGGCGAAGGGGTCCACGGTTAATTGGTAACTGCATCGTTACCAATTGTCAAGGGTGGCCGAACGAGACGCCGCCAACGCACGACTCTGGACAAACCTCGGACAAACGGTGGACAAACCCTCGACAGAGCCGCGCCACCGTGGTTCCGTGGTGGTCCGACCTTGATCCCCCCACAAGGAGCAACCGCCATGACCCGCACCTCCCGCACCGCCTCCGGCCTCGCGGCCCTCTCCCTCGGCGTCGCGACCGTCGTCCTCGCGCCCGCTGCGGCCCAGGCCAAGCCCGACACCGACTGCATGCGCGCCGGCATCAGCACGCTCAAGACCGCCGGGCTCCTCTCCTCCGTGGCCAAGGACGGGCTGCCCATCGCCACGGCCGTGTCGGTCGGTGTGGCTCCCCGCGCCGGCACCGACGTCGCCTCCCTGCCGGACCCGCTCCCCCTGTCGGTCGTCCTGGCCGACCACCGCGCGGGCGACGACAGCCTGTTCATCTACCCCTGGTGCTGATGCTCGACGACTGACCCTCGTCGACCGGCCCTCCCCCTGTGGACGCCCCGCCGCATCTCCCCGGTGTCGGCGGGGCGTTCCTCGTCCGGCCCGACCGGCGACGCCCGCGAGGCGTAGGGCCCCGCGGAGTGGGTACGGTCGACCCGTGACCGAGACACGCACCGAGCACGACTCCATGGGCGAGGTCGAGGTGCCTCGCGACGCCCTCTGGCGTGCGCAGACCCAGCGCGCGATCGAGAACTTCCCGATCAGCGGCCTCACCCTGCAACCCCGGCACGTCCAGGCGCTGGCCCACGTCAAGGCCGCCGCCGCGACCGCCAACGCCGCGCTGGGCGTCGTACGCCACGAGCAGGCGCAGGCGATCGTCGCGGCGGCCGACGCCATCGCCGAGGGGACGCACGACGGGGAGTTCCCGATCGACGTCTTCCAGACCGGGTCGGGCACGAGCTCCAACATGAACGCCAACGAGGTCATCGCGACCCTGGCCGCCCGGGCCGACGTCGAGGTCCACCCCAATGACCACGTCAACGCCTCCCAGAGCAGCAACGACACGTTCCCCACCAGCATCCACGTCGCCGCCACGCTCGCGGTCGTCGACGACCTCCTGCCCGCGCTCGACCGGCTCGCCTCGTCGTTCGAGGCCAAGGCCGAGGAGTTCGCCGACACGGTGAAGTCCGGCCGCACCCACCTCATGGACGCCACGCCCGTGACGCTCGGGCAGGAGATGGGGGCGTACGCCGCCACCCTGCGGCTCGGCGCCGAGCGGCTCGAGGCGGTGCTGCCCCGGGTGCGCGAGCTCCCGCTCGGCGGCACGGCCGTCGGCACCGGCATCAACACCCCGGCCGCCTTCGCCGAGCGCGCGATCGCCGCGCTCGCCGAGCGGACCGGACAGCCGTTCACGGAGGCGCGCGACCACTTCGAGGCGCAGGGCACGCGCGACTCGCTGGTCGAGCTGTCCGGCGTGCTGCGGACGATCGCGGTGGGGCTGACCAAGATCTGCAACGACCTGCGCTGGATGTCGTCCGGGCCCACGACCGGGCTCGCCGAGATCCACCTCCCCGACCTCCAGCCCGGGTCGAGCATCATGCCGGGCAAGGTCAACCCGGTGCTGCCCGAGGCGACGCTGATGGTGTGCGCCCGCGTCGTCGGCAACGACGCCACGATCGCCTGGGCCGGCGCGTCCGGCAGCTTCGAGCTCAACGTGATGATGCCCGTGATGGCGCACGCGCTGCTCGAGTCGATCCACGTCCTGTCGACCTCGTCGGTGCTGCTCGCCGAGCGGTGCGTCGACGGGATCACCGCGAACGCCGACCGCATGCGCCGCTACGCCGAGTCCTCCCCGTCGGTGGTCACCCCCCTCAACGCCCACATCGGCTACGAGGAGGCGGCCAAGGTCGCCAAGAAGGCGCTGGCCGACGGGTCGACGATCCGCGAGACGGTGATCGCGATGGGCTACGTCGAGCGGGGCGACCTGACCGAGGAGCAGCTCGACGCCGCCCTCGACGTCGACTCGATGACGGGTCGCTGACGAGCAAGGGCTGCCGACCGTCCGGAATGCGTCCTAGCCTCGGGGCATGACCGCGACCGGCAGCGAGGCGACGTACGAGATCAAGCCCCTCACGCCAGAGACGTGGCCGGCCTTCGACGACCTCGTCGCCCGGCACAACGGGATCTTCGGCGGCTGCTGGTGCATCTGGTTCCATCCCGACGGCCCCGAGCGCGGCCAGGGCGCCGAGGCCAACCGGGCCCTGAAGCGCTCCTACGTCGAGCAGGGGCTGGCGCACGCGGCGCTGGTGATGGACGGTGACGAGGCGGTCGCCTGGGCGGAGTACGGCACGCCGGTCGAGCTGCCGAGCATCCACCACCGCAAGCAGTACGACGCCGAGAAGGACGCCGACCCCGACTACCGGATCACCTGCGTGTTCGTCGACCGCCGCCACCGCCGGCAGGGCCTCGTCGAGGCTGCCATCCGCGGTGCCCTCGACCTCATCGCCGAGGCCGGCGGCGGCGTGGTCGAGGCCTACCCCCACGACCTGACCGACCAGACGAAGAAGATGTCCTCGTCGTTCCTCTACAACGGCACGCGCCGCCTCTACGAGCGCCTCGGCTTCACCTACGTCCGGCCCAAGGGGCTGAAGAACTGCGTCATGCGAAAGACCATCGACACCCATTGACGTATATACCCCCCAGGGGTATGTTCCGAGGCATGGAACACCAGACCACGCACCCCACGACCCAGGGCGAGCACCATGACATGGGCAGCACCAACGCGATGGCTGTCTCCGCCACCCTCCACTGCCTCACCGGCTGTGCCATCGGCGAGATCCTCGGCCTGATGATCGGCACCGCCCTCGGGTGGGGCAACCTGGCCACGATCGCGATCGCCGTCGGCCTGGCGTTCCTGTTCGGCTACGCCCTGTCGACGCTGCCGCTCCTGCGCGCCGGCCTCGGGATCGGCGCCGCGTTGAGCGTCGTCCTCGCGGCCGACACCCTGTCCATCGCCACCATGGAGCTGGTCGACAACCTCGTCATGGCCGCGATCCCCGGCGCCATGGAGGCAGGGCTGGTCAACCCGGTGTTCTGGCTCTCGATGATGCTCGCGCTGACGGTGGCGTTCTTCGCGGCCTGGCCCGTCAATCGCTACCTGCTCGCGCGCGGCAAGGGCCACGCGCTGACCCACGGGTTCCACGGCGCCGAGCCCGTGGGCGCGCGGCGCTTCATCCCCGACCTCGCCACGTCGACGCTCGTCGCCACCATCGTCGCCTTCATGCTCGGCGGCCTCGTCGTCTCCATCGCCGACGAGCTCGAGGCACCACCCGAGACCGGCCATGCAGCCGGCGAGCGCTGATCAGGAGATCAGTACCAGTTGTTGGCCTGCTTGAAGCTCCAAGCGCTGCACGGGGTGCCGTAGGTGTCCTGGATGTACTCCAGGCCCCAACGGATCTGCGACTCGGCGGAGGTCATGTAGTCCGCGGGCAGGTCGTGCAGCTGCGTCAGCGCCTGCGGGATGCCGTACGCCGACGAGGTCGGGTTGTCGGCGTCGACGCGCCAGTCCGACTCGCTGACGTAGAGCGAGTCGAGGCAGGAGAACTGGTCGGAGGAGAAGCCGTACGCCGGCAGCAGCGCGCGTGCGATGTCGCGCGGGTCGCCCTCGGAGAGCTTCTCCGACCGCGTCACGGCCGAGCCGCCGGCCATCTCGAGAGCGGTGGCCTTCGCCTTGTCGGTGCGGCGCGCAGAGCGAGAGGCGACCTGCCGCGACGCGCGTCGCCCGTCGACGGCGTCCGTCGCGGCTGCGGTGGCCTCGGGCGAGGCGGTCGGGGACGCGCTGGGGGAGGTGGTCGCCACGTCTGCGGCGGCCGGGGACAGCACGTCGGGGTCGCTCGAGGCCATCCCGCCGGTCACGCTCACGCCGGTGACGGCGGCGGCCAGGCCGGTGAGGGCCACACTGGTGCGCAGGGCACGGCGTGGCGCGCGCCCGGCCTTGTGCTTGCCGGGCGCGCGGTGCTTCGGGGCGTACTTGTCTGACTTCGACACAGGGGCTTTCGGGGGTTGACGACAGGGGTGTCACGCCTGGTGGTGCACGGCAGGCGCGGTTCGACCACGAGGACACGGTGCGGCCGGACGGGGCTGTGGTGCGGGGTTCCCGGCGTCCTGCCGACGACCGAGGTCACGAAACGGTCACGAGCCACCTTGCATGAGGGTTCAACCACGTGCAAACCGAACCGCACAACTGGCGGCGTCCCTTGCGTCACAGGTGCCACACCGGTTGACACCGACCCCAACCGTCGCGGGGACGTGACTGCTGTAACGCCGGGTTGGTGGCTGTACCCACCGTGATGCATCGGGGTGGGTACAGCTCGTAACCCGGCGTTACAGCGCGTGGTGAGCCCGGGCGGGCCGCTCAGAGGGTGACGTCCTCCAGCATCTCGGTCACGAGCGCGGCGATGGGCGAGCGCTCCGAGCGGGTGAGGGTGACGTGCGCGAAGAGCGGGTGGCCCTTGAGCTTCTCCACCACCGCGACGATGCCGTCGTGGCGCCCGACGCGGAGGTTGTCGCGCTGGGCCACGTCGTGCGTGAGCACGACCTTGGAGTTGGCGCCGATGCGCGAGAGGACGGTCAGGAGCACGTTGCGCTCGAGGGACTGGGCCTCGTCGACGATGACGAACGCGTCGTGCAGCGAGCGTCCGCGGATGTGGGTCAGCGGCAGCACCTCGAGCATCCCGCGGTCCATCACCTCGTCGACGACGTCGCGCGAGACCAGGGCGCCGAGGGTGTCGAAGACGGCCTGGGCCCAGGGGGACATCTTCTCGTTCTCCGAGCCGGGTAGGTAGCCGAGCTCCTGGCCCCCGACGGCGAAGAGCGGGCGGAAGACCACGACCTTCTTGTGCTGGCGACGCTCCATGACGGCCTCGAGGCCGGCGCAGAGAGCCATCGCCGACTTGCCGGTGCCGGCGCGACCACCGAGGGACACGATGCCGACCTCGGGGTCGAGCAGCATCTCCAGCGCCACCCGCTGCTCGGCCGAGCGGCCGTGGATGCCGAAGGCGTCGCGGTCGCCGCGCACGAGGTGCACGCGCTTGTCCGCCCCGACGCGGCCCAGCGCCGTACCCCGCTCGGACAGCATCACCAAGCCGTTGTGGCACGGCAGGTCGCGTGCCTCGGCGAGGTCGATCACGCCGTCCTCGTAGAGCTCGTCGAGGTCGCCGGCGGGCACCTCGAGCTCGGCCATGCCGGTGTAGCCGGTGTCGGAACTGCTGATCGCCTCGGCGCGGTACTCCTCCGCGTCCAGCCCGACGGCCGAGGCCTTGATCCGCAGCGGCAGGTCCTTGCTGACCAGGGTGACGCGGTGCCCCTCGTTGGCGAGGTTGCGCGCGACGGCGAGGATGCGGGTGTCGTTGTCGCCGAGGCGGAAGCCCGACGGCAGCGACTCGGGGTCGGTGTGGTTGAGCTCGACGCGGAGCGTCCCGCCCTCCGTGCCGACCCCCACCGGCTGGTCGAGGCGCCCGTGGACGACGCGCAGCTCGTCGAGGGCCCGCAGGGCGGAGCGGGCGAAGAACCCGAGCTCCGGGTGGTTGCGCTTTCCCTCGAGCTCGGTGATCACCACCACCGGCAGGACGACCTCGTGCTCGGCGAACCGCTTGATCGCGGCCGGGTCGGCGAGGAGGACGCTGGTGTCGAGGACGTACGTGCGACGGGTGCTGCTGGGTGAGGTCTTGCTGCTGGCCACGACTAACCCCTTGCTGCGGGTCGGCGCGCGCACTCCTCGCCCGGCCCGATGTCATTCAACGGACCGGAGAGCTCCCATCAGAGTGCCCAAGGTTTCCTCCCGGTTCGGCAGGCTTCCCCACCTGCCGATACGGGCGAAAGTACGCCCGAGGACACCCCGATCCGGGGCGACACGCCCGAACGCGAGGTGACGGCCAGATGACGTCTGCGGGCGGCGGGTCAGCCGCCGAAACGGCGCTCGCGCTCGGCGTACGCCCGGATCGCGCGCAGGAAGTCGACCCGGCGGAAGTCGGGCCACAGGGCCTCGCAGAAGTAGAACTCCGAGTTGGCCGACTGCCACAGCAGGAAGCCACCGAGGCGCTGCTCGCCCGACGTGCGGATCACCAGGTCCGGGTCGGGCTGGCCCTTGGTGTAGAGGTGCTCGGCGATGTGCTCGACGTCGATGATGTCGGCGAGCTCCTCCAGGGAGGTGCCCTTCGTCGCGTGGTCGGCGAGCAGGGCGCGTACGGCGTCGGCGATCTCGCGGCGGCCGCCGTAGCCGACGGCGACGTTGACGAGCAGGCCGTCGATGTCGCGGGTGGCCTCCTCCGCCGCCTTGAGCCGCTCCGCGGTCTCGGTCGGCAGCAGGTCGAGCGCGCCGACGGGGTGGATGCGCCAGCGACGGGCCTCGGCGAGTGACTCGACCGCGCCCTCGATGATCTTCAGCAGCCCGGTGAGCTGGTCCGGAGGGCGGTTGGTCAGGTTGTCGCTGGAGAGCAGCCACAGCGTGACGACCTCGACGCCGACCTCCTCGCACCAGCCGAGGAGTGGTCGGATGTTGTCGGCGCCGGCCTGGTAGCCCTCAGCGGTGTTGAGCCCGACCGCCTTGGCCCAGCGGCGGTTGCCGTCGAGCATCACGCCCACGTGCTTCGGGATCTGGTCGTGGGGCAGGAACTTCACCACCCGGGACTCGTAGGCCGGGTAGAGCACCCGTCGCACGGCGTCCTTCACGTTGACCACCCACCGATCGTAACGCCGTGTGACCGGGCACTCGACGCCAACGACTGCGCGCCTCACCCCCGGGCGGGTAGTTTCGACCCATGCACCCCCCCGGCCAGACCCCGCGCGACCGCGTCGAGCACGCCGTCGAGCGCGCGAGCGAGGTGATGGCCGACAAGATGGCCGAGATCAAGCCGCACCTCCGTGGCTGGTTGCACGCGGCCACCGCCCCGATCGCCCTCGCCGCCGGCATCGTGCTGGTGGCGCTGTCGCCCACCGCGTCCACCCGGATCGGCTCGGCCGCCTTCGCGCTCTCGGCGCTGCTGGTCTTCACCGTCTCCGCGATCTACCACCGCGGCACCTGGTCACCGCGCACCTGGGCGTTCCTGCGGCGCTTCGACCACGCCAACATCTTCGTGCTGATCGCCGGCACCTACACGCCCTACGCACTGCTCTTCCTCGACGGCACCGCGCGTACGACGCTGCTCGCCGTCGTCTGGGGCGCGGCGATCGCCGGCGTGGTCTTTCGCGTCTTCTGGACCGACGCGCCGCGCTGGCTCTACACGCCGATGTACATCGCCCTGGGCTGGGCCGCGGTCTTCTTCATCCCCCAGTTCATGGAGGGCGCCGACCGGTTCAGCAGCGGCATCGCCGTCGCCACGCTCGTGCTCGTGGCGGTCGGCGGCGTGCTCTACACCCTCGGCGGCGTGGTCTACGGCCTCAAGCGGCCCAACCCCTCACCCCGCTGGTTCGGCTTCCACGAGGTGTTCCACTCGTTCACGATCCTGGCCTTCGCCGCCCACTACGTCGGCGTCTCGCTGGCGACGTACAGCCTGCGGTGAGCCTGCTCACGTCGGGAAACAATCGCGGCCGCCAGTACGTCGTACTGGGGAAGACCTGTCCCCCACCCCCGCCGAGAGATGCCTGACTCCCCCACCGACCAGCCCGACCGCCAGCCCTTCCTCGACCTGAGCCTTCCTCAGCTCGTCGCCGGCGCCCCCGCCGCCGCGACGTCGGCGATCCTGATCAGCCGGCTCGACCTGCTCGGCACCGTGCTGGGCGCTGCCTTCGCGAGCGTCGTGTCCGCCATCGTCACCTCGGGCCTCGTCGGCGGGTGGCACCGGGTGCGGACCGTGCCCAGCAGGTTCCCGCGCAACGTGCACGGCATGGTGGTGACCGCCGTCGCCCTCGGACTCGTGGTCCTCGCCGCCCGGGCGGGCCTGGAGCTCGTCACCCAGGACCTGCCGCGCGACACCTTTGCCACCCGCTGGCTCGCGGAGATCGGCGTCAGCCGAGGCTGAGCCCGGCGAACACCCCGAGCGACGTCACGGCGACGACGACCGCCAGCACCCAGGCGGCGAGCGGCGCCCGCCGCGCCAGTCGCTCGAGCGCAAGGTAGGTCGCCGCGATGACGGCCAGGCCGACGGTGACGTGCAGGAGCACGGCCA
>DATIAJ010000411.1:0-9681 GCA_035458105.1 Nocardioides sp.
CAGGGCGTAGGGCTTGGCCCCCGCGCCCTCGGGCTCGAGGTAGTAGGACTTCTCGAAGAGCAGCGGGTCGATCTGCTCGCGGGGCACGAACTTCTCCACCGCGATCTCGCGCGACGACGTCGACGGCAGCTCGGCCATGTCGTCGTCGGTGAGGATCACCATCTCGCCGTCCTCGGTCTCGTAGCCCTTGGCGATGTCGGCGTAGGCCACCTCCTCGCCGTCGAGGGAGCAGACGCGCTGGTACTTGATACGGCCGCCGTCCTTGGCGTGCACCTGCCGGAACGAGACGTCGTGGCTCTCCGTCGCGGCATAGAGCTTGACCGGGACACTGACCAGGCCGAAGGAGACGGCACCCTTCCAGATCGCGCGCATGCGACGACGATAGCCGTCACTCCAGACACTCGTCTCCCTCCACATGGGGGACGCGGATGGGGGATGCAGGGATGCCAGACTGCTCGCGTGCGCCCGATGCTCGCCAGCAAGACCGACCGCGTGCCCACGGGCGCGCAGTGGCTGCACGAGGTGAAGTGGGACGGCGTGCGCGTGCTGGTCGACGTCCGCGACGGCGTCGTACGCATGACCAGTCGCAACGACAACGACGTCACCCCGGCCTGGCCCGACCTCGCCACACCGCCGCTCGGTGACCGGGACCTCATGGTCGACGGCGAGGTGATCGCCCTCAACGAGCGCGGCGTCCCGGACTTCCGCGTGCTCCAGCACCGCATGCACGTGCGCAACGCCCGCGAGGTCGCGCGCCTGGTGACGTCCGTGCCGGCCACCCTCATGGTGTTCGACCTGCTGCGGCTCGACGGGGAGGACCTGACCGCCCGCCCGCTCGAGGAGCGGCGTGCGCTCCTGGAGGGGCTCCCGCTCGCCGACTCGAAGTGGCAGGTCCCGGCGGCGTACGACGACGGCGCCATGCTGTTCGACGCCACCCTGCAGCAGGGGCTCGAGGGGGTGGTGAGCAAGCGACGCACCTCCCGTTACCGCTTCGGCCAGCGCAGCGAGGACTGGCGCAAGCTCGCCCACCGCCACCGCGGGTCGTTCGTCGTCGGCGGCTGGCGCCCCCAGGTCGGTACGACGGACCGGCTGGCGGCGCTGCTCGTCGGCGAGCCGACCCCCGACGGGCTGCTCTACCGCGGACGCGTGGGCAGCGGGATCACCGGCGCCACCAGCACCCGGATCGCCGCGCTGCTGGCGCCGCTGGCGACGGGGGAGTCCCCCTTCGCCGACGACGTGCCGCGCGTCGACGCCGCCGGCACGTTCTGGGTCGAGCCGCGGGTCGTGGTCGACATCGACACCCACGGCCTGGGCTACGAGCGTCTGCGCCAGCCGTCGTTCCAGGGCGTCCGCGACGACCTCTCTCCGGAGGACCTCGCGTGAGGCGGCTGCTCGTTGCGGTCCTGGCCGCGGGCCTGGTGGCGCCGGCGAACCCGACCACCGCCACCGCCGCGGCCCCAGCCCAGGCCGACGTCGTGCGCCTCGACGGCGTACGCGTCGAGCTCCGCGCGGGCACCACTCAGGTCGTCACGGTCGACCACACCCGCGGCGTACGTGCCCGGGTCTCGCTGTGGCGGCTGGCCGCCGACGGGTGGCGGCGGCAGCTGACCACGGCCGACGGCCGCACCGGCGCGGGCGGGCTCGTCGACGGCGACCGTCGCCGCCAGGGATCGGGGACGACCCCGCTGGGCACCTACGGACTGACCTCGACCTTCGGCACCCACGCCGCCGACCCGCGCGCGCGGCTGCCGCACCACCGGATCCGCACGGGGGACCACTGGGTGCAGGACAACGCCTCCGACCACTACAACCGCCTGCGCAACCAGCGAGAGGGTGGGTTCCGCTGGTGGCTGCCGTCGTCGCACCCCGACTCCTCGGAGCGGCTGACCGACTACCCGCGGCAGTACGAGTGGTCGATCGTCACCGACTTCAACGTCGAGCAGGTGCGCCACCGCGGCTCCGGCATCTTCCTCCACGTCAACGGGCGCGGCGCGACCGCCGGCTGCGTGAGCGCACCGCGGCGCTTCATCCGTTCGCTCGTACGACTCCTCGACCCGGCGCGCGTCCCGGTGATCGCGATCAGCCGATGAAGACCACCCCACGACGTTCTTCTCCTCCGCTTCGCTCCCCCGAACAACGCCGAGGGGACCCCGGATGAGCGAGCTCCAGGTCGACGTCGAGGGACGCACCCTGACGATCAGCAACCTCGACAAGGTGCTCTACCCGCGCACCGGTACGACCAAGGGCGAGGTCCTCAACTACTACGCGCAGGTCTCACCGGTCCTGCTCCCGCACCTGACAGACCGGGCGGTGACCCGGATCCGGTGGCCGCACGGGGTGGAGGGGGCGAGCTTCTTCGAGAAGAACGCACCCGCGGGCACGCCGTCGTGGGTGCGGACGCACGAGGTGTCGACCACGGGCTCGCGGTCTGGCAAGGGCGACGGGACGATCCGCTTCCCGATCTGCGACGACCTGGCCACGCTCACCTGGCTGGCCAACCTCGCCGCCCTCGAGCTGCACGTGCACCAGTGGACCGTCGACACCAAGGGCAGGCCACGAAACCCCGACCGCCTCGTCATCGACCTCGACCCCGGCGAGCCGGCCGGGCTCCACGAGTGCGCCCGGGTGGCGCTGATGGTGCGCGACGCGCTGGCTGAGCGCGACCTCGGGTGCACGCCCGTCCTCAGCGGCAGCAAGGGCCTGCACCTCTACGCCCCACTGGCTGACGGTCGCGGCAGCCTCGACAGCGACGGTACGACGGCGCTGGCGAAGGAGGTCGCCGAGGAGCTGATGAAGGAGCACCCCGACCTGGTCACGAGCGTGATGACCAAGGCCAAGCGGCCGGGCAAGGTGTTCCTCGACTGGTCGCAGAACTCCGGGTCCAAGACCACCATCTCGCCGTACTCGCTGCGCGGGCGCGAGCGGCCGACCGTCGCCGCGCCGCTGACGTGGGGCGAGGTCGAGGAGGGTGCTGAGGACGACCTGGCGCTCGAGCAGCTGACGATGGACCAGGTGCTGGAGCGGGTGGCCCGTCTGGGTGACGTCTTCGAGGCCTGACACCCTCCGTGCGGGTGGACCGCGCACATGTCGCCCGGATTCGACCCATGCGCGTCGGGACCTGCATCTATGCTCATCGCCATGGCTCACGACGTGCTGGTGGTTGAGGACGAGGAAGACATCGCCGTCCCCCTCATGCGCACGCTCGAGCGCGAGGGCTACGAGGTCAACCGCGTGTCCGAGGGCGCCGAGGCCGTGTCGTTCGCCGTCGGGGAGGGTCCGGCCGTCGTGATCCTCGACCTGGGCCTGCCCGACATGGACGGCATCGACGTGTGCCGCCAGATGCGCTCCGGGGGCTACCTCGGCGGCATCATCATGGTGACCGCCCGAGCCGGCGAGCTCGACCGCGTGGTCGGCCTCGACGTCGGCGCCGACGACTACCTCGCCAAGCCGTTCGGCCTCGCCGAGCTCCTCGCCCGCGTGCGGGCCCTCCTGCGCCGCAGCGGCAGCACCCCGGCCCAGGACGACTCCACCGTCACCACCTCGTCGGGCCTCCGGATCGACGCCGGCTCACGCCGCGTCCACCTCGGCGACCGCGAGATCGCGCTGACCGCGAAGGAGTTCGACGTCCTGGCCGTCCTCGCCAACAACCACGACAAGGTCGTGCCGCGCGAGACCCTGATGAACGAGGTCTGGGACCAGAACTGGTACGGCTCCACCAAGACGCTCGACGTCACCATCGGCCGCCTCCGCAGCAAGCTGGAGGCGGCCGCGGCGGGCGAGAAGGTCGTCGCGATCCGAGGCGTCGGCTTCCGCCTCGAGACCGGCGTCTAGCCCCGGACCGGTTCGGTCAACGCCAGCTCGCCCTCGGCGAGGGGGTCGTAGCGGTTCGCCGGGAGCGCCACCCACGCCAGCGCCGACCCGGCCAGGCACAGCAGGCCGACCACGAGGCTGCCCCGGGAGAGGCCCTCCATGAAGGCCACCTCCAGCGCGGCGGTCACGCCCGGTACCTGACCGCCCAGCGCATCGGCGTACGCCACGGAGTCGCGCGCAGCCTCCAGCGTCGCCGGGTCGAGCGTGCCGTCGAGCCGGTCGACGAGCGCGGCCCCGTACAAGGAGGAGAAGAGGGAGCCCACCACGGCGACGCCGAGCGTGCCGCCGAGCTCGCGGGTGGCGTCGTTGACCGCCGACCCCACGCCGGCGCGGGCGGGCGGGAGCACCTGCATGATCGACTCGGTCGCCGGTGTGGTGATCAGGCCGAGGCCCAGTCCCATCAGCACCATCTGGGGCACCACCGTGGCGGCGTAGTCGACGTCCACGTCGATGGTCGACACCCACAGGAAGGACGACCCGAGCAGGAGCATCCCGGTGCCCACGACGGCCTTGGTGCCGACACGCGGGGCGAGCTGGCCGCCCGCGACGGAGGCGACGGCGATGGAGATCGCGACGGGCAGGATGCGTACGCCGGTGCCGAGCGCCGAGTAGTCGCGCAGGAACTGGAAGAACTGCGTGATCAGGAAGATGAACCCGAAGAGCGCGAAGAACGCGATCGTCACCGACGCGCAGGCGGCGCTGAATCGGCGGTCGAGGAAGAGCGTGACGTCGAGCATCGGGTGGGCCGTCGAGCGCTCGAGCCTGACGAAGACGATGGTCAGGACGGCGGCGACGGCGAAGCCCACCAGGGTCGTCGTCGAGGTCCACCCGTGCTCGGGGGCCTCGATGATCGTCCAGGTCAAGGTGCCGAGCGCCGCGACCGAGACGCCGAGGCCGGGCAGGTCCAGTGCCGGCACGCTGGTGTCGCGCGACTCCGGGACGAAGGCCAGGGTCATCGCGATCGCGACGACGCCGACGGGCACGAGCGCCCAGAAGACGCTGTGCCACGAGAAGTACTCGAGCAGCAGGCCGCCGGTGACCGGGCCTAGCGCCACGCCCATGCCCACGGCAGCGCCCCAGATGCCGAGGGCCGTCGCGCGCTCGCGGCGCTCGGTGTAGGCGTTGGCGATGATCGAGAGCGTCGTCGGGAAGATGAGTGCCGCGCACACGCCCATCACGACGCGCAGCGCGATGAGCGCCTCGACACTGTCGACGAGGGCGGCCACGCCGCTGGCGGCCGAGAAGCCGGCGAGGCCGAGGACGAGCGCGGGGCGGCGGCCGAAGCGGTCGCTGAGGCTGCCCATCGCGAGCACGAGCGCAGCGAAGGCGAGGTTGTAGCCGTCGACGACCCAGAGCAGGTCGCGGGTGTCGGCGTCGAGCTCGCGGGCGATGCTCGGGAGGGCCACGTTGACGATCGTGGTGTCGAGGTTGATGGTCAGCGCGGCCAGGCACGTGGTCGCGAGGAGTGCTGCTCTGCTTCTCATGACGGCTCCAGGAAGTGAATGTTGACGGCGGTAACATCAGGGTGCGCCGAAATGTGACCGGTGTCAACATCGTCTAGTCTGGTGCCGTGACCCGGGCGCCCTACCACCACGGCAACCTCCGCGAGGCCCTCGTGGAGGCGGCCGTCGAGGTGGTGCGCGAGGCCGGACCGGAGGGGCTGGCGCTGCGCGAGCTCGCCCGTCGGGTCGGGGTGTCGCACGCGGCGGCCTACCGCCACTTCGCCGACCGCGAGGCGCTGGTCGACGCGGTCGCCGAGCGCGCGATGGACGCGCTCCTGGCCGTCGTCCACGACCGCCTGGCCGCCGTCGACGAGACCGAACCGGTCGCCCGGGCCCGCCGCCGCCTGGTGCAGATCGGGGTCGGCTACGTCGACTTCGCCGTGGCCGAGCCGGGGCTCTTCCGGTTGCTCTTCACCGCCTACCCCGACCCCCCGGAGGGCAAGGACCCGGACGGCGAGGATCCCTACAGCATGCTCAACGCGGCCCTCGACGAGCTGGTGGCGGTCGGCTACCTCGATCCTCGCGACCGCCCGGGCGCCGAGGTGACCTGCTGGTCGGCCGTGCACGGCTTCTCGGTGCTCAACGTCGAGGGACCCCTCCGGGGGATGGCGGCGCCCGACCGCGACGCCGCCCTCACCAGCCTCCTGCTGGGGATCGACCGGGGCCTCGGCCGGCGGGGGGAGTGGCCGGCGCTCACCCGCTGACGGCTCCGCGCAGTGGGACCCGGCGCTAGGTTGGGCACGTGCCCGACACCCCGCAGCACCACGACGTCCTGGTCGTCGGCGGCGGCAACGCCGGCACCTCCCTGGCGGCCCGGCTGCTGCGCGGCGGCGCGCCCGACGTCGCGGTCATCGAGTCGCGGCCGGTGCACCGCTACCGCCCGCTGCTGAGCTACGTCGGCGGCGGCGAGGCGACGATGTCGTCGCTGTCCCGCCCCGCGGACAGCGTCGTACCGGACGGGTGCACGACGCTGCGCGACGAGGTCGTGTCCGCCGACCCGGCCGGCCGCTCGGTGCTCACCCGGTCGGGGCGCCGCTTCACCTGCACCACGCTGGTCGTGTGCCCGGGCCTCGGCGAGGACTGGGAGGCCACCCCCGGCCTGCGCGAGGCGTACGACGCCGGCTGGGCCGCGTCGACCTTCGATGACGACACCGCCGCCCGGGTCTGGCCGGCACTGCGCGGGCTGCGGTCCGGACGCGTGGTGTTCACGGTGCCGCCCGAGCCGGCGCCGTGCGGGGCGACCGCGCTCAAGCCGCTCTTCATGGCCTGCGACCACTGGCGCCGCGCCGAGGTGCTCGAGGACGTCGAGGTGCACCTGGTGCTCCCGGGCGACTCGCCGCTCGGCCTCGACCGCCCGGACGCCCGCATCGAGGAGGCGCTGGCGTCGTACGACGTCCGCGTCCACCGCGACACGACGGTCGCCCGGCTCGACGGCCGCAGCGTCACGCTGGCCACGCCGGGAGGGGAGGAGGTGCTCGAGGACGTCGCTTTCGCACACGTCGTCCCGCACTACCGGGCGCCGCGCTGGGTGGTCGACGCCGGGTTGGCGGGTGAGCACCCGGCCGGGCTGGTCGACGTCGACCCGCACACGATGCGGCACCGCCGCTTCCCCGACGTCTGGTCGCTCGGCGACGTCGCCGACCTGCGCACCCGGCCGTCCGGCGGAGCGTTGCGCAAGCAGGTCGCCGTGCTGGCGCCCAACATCCTGGCCGCCCGCCTCGGCCGCCCGCTCGAGCGCTACGACGGCTACACCGTCATGCCGATCACGACGGCTCGCCACCGGCTGATGCTGGTCGAGGTGGACCGCGACGGCAGGCCTCGACCCACCGTGCCGTTCATCGACCTGACGAAGCCACGGGCGGTGACGTGGTGGGTGGACCGCTACGCGCTGCCGCAGGTCTACTGGCGGCGGATCCTGCGCGGTCGGGTGTGACGAGCTGCCGCAGCGAGTCCAGCTCGGCCTCGACGAGCGCGACGAGCCGTTCGGGCTGGGCCACGGTGGCAGCGTCCACCTTGAACCCGATGCGCACGGTGCCGGCGTAGCTGAAGATGCAGACCCCCAGCGTCTGGCCCCCCGACCCGGGCACCCACCCGAGGATGCCCGTGACCTCGACGCCGGCGAGGTAACGGGGCTCGCGGGGTCCGGCCACGTTGGTGGTGACGCCCACGGCCTTGCCGGCGAAGAAGTCGACGAACGGCTTCTCGACGGCGTGCAGGTGGCCGATCCCCTCGGCCACGGCCGTCGTGATGAGCACCTCCGGCGAGTGCTTGATGTGCTCCATCCGCCGGTGCACCTCCTCCAGCCGTTGCAGCGGAGCCATCTCCCCGGTGGGCAGGTGCAGCATGACGAGGGCGAACTTGTTGCCGAGCTCGCGGGGGAGCGGCTGGTCGGGAGGCCGGATGTTGACCGGGACCATCGTGGTCAACCGGTCGACGGACTCGCCGAAGGCGCTCAGGTAGCGGTTCAGGGCACCCGCCAGGGCCGCGACCAGCACGTCGTTGACCGTGCTGCCGGTCGCCCTGCCGATCGCCTTGACGTCGGCGACCGGCTGGGGACTCGTCCAGGTCAGCCGCTTGTCGACGCCGGGCTCGTGGCTGAACAGCGAGTCCGGGAGCACGTCGAGCAGCAGCTTGCGGGTGACCCCGACCCCCTTGAGGGCCGTCACCGGTGCCGTCGGGAGGCTCGCCGTGGCGCGCAGCAGCGCGGTCGCCGACGAGACGACGGACCCGAGGCGGCCCGCACCGGTGGCGACCACCGCCTCCGGGGGCGCGTCCTGCTCGTCGGGGGACGGGTCGGTGAGGGTCAGCATCACCTGCGCCAGGGCGATCCCGTCGGCCATGGCGTGGTGCAGCCGCGAGAACACGACCGAGCCCCCTTCGTAGCCGTCGACCAGCCACGTCTCCCACAGCGGGCGGCTGCGGTCGAGGGGCCGGCGCACCTTCTTCTCGAGGAACGCGCGGAGCTGGGCGTCGCCGCCCGGCTTGCGGAGCCTGGCGTGGTGCAGGTGGTGGGACAGCGAGAAGTCGGGGTCGTCCTCCCAGCCCGGCAGCTCCCACAGGTGCGACGGGGCGACGGGGCGCTGGTGGAAGACGGGGTAGACGTCGACCAGCCGCTCCTGCACGGTGCGGCGCAGGCGTGCCCAGTCCAGGGGCTCGGCGGTCCACATGATGCCGTCGATGACCATGAGGTGGTTGGGTCGGTCGGCGTGCAGCCACATGGCGTCGGCCCCGCTCATGGTCCGCCGGTTGCCTCCTCTCGTGCCGTCGCTCATGACACCGCTCCCGCCAGGTCGCCCGTGGCTGCGCCGGCGCGGGCGGCGAGCGCGAGCCGGCGCACCCGCTCGAGGTCGGTGGCGGTGATGACGCCGTTCACCCCCGAGATCGTCGCCAGCCGCATGCCGTGCCTGAGGCCGAGCCGGTAGATCTCCTTGACCTTCTCCCACTCGATGTTGCGTCCGACGGTGAAGGTCTCGTAGCGCCCCTCGAGCGCGAGCACGACCGTCTCGGCCAGGCAGGCGTACACCACGCCGTCCGGCAGCCCGATGTCGCGCATCCGCACGTCACCGGGTAGCTCGATCTCCCCGGACTCGATCACCAGGACGTCGGGCCGTTTCGCGACGTCCTCCGCCGAGAGGTCCAGCGGGCGGGCGACGTCGGTGATGACGCAGCCCGGCTTCACAGCCGTGATGTCGAGGACCCGCTTGCCGGCCCCCGAGGTGGCCGTGACGACCAGGTCCATCTCGGGGAGTGCTCCGTCGGGGGTGGTCGCGACGTGGACCTCCGCGCCGGGGTGCTCGCGCTCGATCAGCGCCTTGAGGGCCAGCAGCTTCGCCGACTCCGGCGACACCAGCCACAGCCTCGCCCCGGCGACAGCCAGCAGGCGGGCGCAGACCGAGCCGATCGCACCGGTGGCCCCCACGACCATCGCGTTGCCCTGGAGCACGCCGGCGTCGTCGACCTCGGCGAGGTCGAGCCGGAGCAGCGCCTCGTGGGCGGCCCACAGGGCCGCGGAGGCGCTGTAGCTGTTGCCGGTGGTGACGGGCAACGGGGCCTGGCGGGCCACGGTCACCCCGGCGTCGCCGACGACCTTGGTGAAGGCGCCCAACCCCATGATCTGGGCGCCGAGCTTGCGGGCCGTCTCGGCCGCTGCCAGCAGCCGGCGGTAGGTGAACTCCGGGTCGTGGGCCATCATCTCGCGCGGGGTGCCGCCCACGGTGATGAGCCAGCCCTCGGCCTCCGCGCCGGTCGGGGAGGTGATCCCGGTGACGTGGCTGTAGGTGAACGGTGGGCTGTAGGCCACCACCTTCTC
>DATIAJ010000412.1:0-5146 GCA_035458105.1 Nocardioides sp.
CCGCCGGCCAGCACGACGCGGCGGGTCTGGGTCGGCGTACCACCGGATGCGGCCATCAGCGCCAGCTCGCGCGTCTGGCGACGCGCCCCGACGGCGAACGCCGGGCCCGCCAGCAACACCACCTCGAGCAGCGTCATGGTCACGACCAGGGCGAGGACTGCCAGCAGCTCGTCGCGGCCGGTGTCGTAGCCCAGCTGCTCGGCGATGCTCTCGACGTCGGGCGGGTCGGCCAGCACCGCACGGGACGCGACCACGACGCCGATCGCATTGAGCTCGCGGACCTGCGCCCAGCTCACGGGGCCGGACTCGACCAGCCAGTCCCAGCGGTGGGTGGTGTCGGATGCACCCACCGCGCCGACGGGCCCCAGGACGGTCGGGTTCTGGCGGCGGGTGGCGTCGCGTCCGACCCCCACGATCGTGGCGGTCGCGTCGTCCACCCGGATCTCGTCGCCGAGGGCGAACCCCTTGCCGATCATCGCCGTGTTGACCACGACCTCGTGCGGCCCTGCCGGCAGGGTGCCCTCCTGCAGCTCGAAGAGACCCTCGGCCATCGGGTCGTGGAGGTCGACCTCGGTCACCTCGAAGTAGATCGCGCGCTCGCCGAGCCTCGCCTGTGCCTGGGTGCGGAGCAGGGGCAGCAGGCGCGCCCCGGCGCCCAGGACGTCACGGATCTCCCCCTCGGAGACCGGGCGCCTGCGGTCGAAGTCGCCGACCTCGGCCCAGTCGTACTCCCCGGGGTCGGGCGCCTGGACGATCGGCCCGCGGCCCTCCGACCACAGCCGCGCGTCCGCGGCACCCATGAGCCGGGTCGCGGACTCCGAGCCGGACACGTCCGAGGTCTTCCACACCACAGCGGCGGCACTCACCGCCAGCACCGGCAGGCAGATCATCACCAGCACGAGGGCACTGCGCCCCTTGGCACGCAGGACGTCGCGCCACGCGATCCGCAGCGCCGGCCGCCACCCCCTCATCGGACGGCGCCGCTGTCGAGCAGGGCCTCGGGCTCGTCCGAGCCGGACTCGTCGACCACCCGCCCGTCGCGCAGGAACACCACCCGGTCGGCCCACCCGGCGTGCCGCGCCTCGTGGGTGACGAGCAGGCCCGCCGCTCCGGCGTCGCACCGCGCGCGGAGGAGCCGCAGGATCTCCTCGCCGGTGTCGGTGTCGAGTGCGCCGGTGGGTTCGTCGGCGAGGATCAGGCGCCGGTCCCCCACGATCGCACGGGCGATGGCGACGCGCTGCTGCTGGCCGCCGGACATCTCGTCGGGGAACCGGTCGGCGAGGTCCTCGATGCCCACCTCGGCCAGGGCGTCGAGTGCGTACCGGCGGGCGATCCGGGACTTCTCGCCGTCCAGCTCGCGAGGGAGCGCGACGTTCTCGGCGGCGGTGAGGGCGGGGATCAGGTTGAAGGCCTGGAAGACGTAGCCCACCGACGTACGACGCATGCGGGCCTGCCCGGCGGCGTCGAGCGACGCGAGGTCGGTGCCCTCGATGCGGACCGAGCCGCTTGTCGGCTGGTCGAGGCCGCCGGCGAGGTTGAGCAGGGTCGACTTGCCCGACCCGGACGGACCCATGATCGCGACGAGCTCCCCGGGGCGGACCCGCAGGGTGATGCCGCGCAGCGCGTGGACCTCGGTGGCCCCCTCCCCGTGGACGCGGGTGACGGCGGCGAGGTCGAGGACGGCGTTCATCGGGTGGTCTCCCTGTCGGTGGTGGGTCGTACGTCCCGGCTCCCGGCCGCGCGTCGCAGCCGGGCCTCGCAGTGGTCGAGCCAGCGCACCTCCGCCTCGGCGTCGAAGACGAGCGAGTCGAGCACGAGGCTCCACGCCAGGTCCGCGGGGTCGGTCGGCTGCGCGGCGCGGCCACTGCGCTTGAGCCGGGTGTAGTCCTGGAGCGCGGACATGGTGGCGCTCCGCTGCTTCTGGATGAGCTCGCTGACGTCGACGCCCGGGAGCGTGACGGCGATGGCGAGCTTGATCGCGAGCTCGTCGCGCGGAGGTTGCGAGCGGGGCACCGGCGTGGTGAACCATGCTGATGCCTCGCTGCGTCCGGCCTCGGTGGCGCGGTAGCTCACGTGGCGGTCACTGGCGGGGTCGTCGGCACCCCCGTGGTCGACGACCTCCACCAGCCCGTCACGCTCGAGCCGCGACAGCGTCGTGTAGACCTGCCCGATGTTGAGCGGCCAGGTCTCCCCGGTGCGCTGCTCGAACTCCGCCCGGAGCTGGTAGCCGTACATCGGCCCCTGCTCGAGCAGGGCGAGCATCGCCTGCCGGATCGACATCCGCGCCTCCGTGACCTCTCCACCGTCCCCCGTTGGCCGATGGATACCGGGTATGTATACCACGTATGCACGGGTTCTGCCGTGTTCCACGGTTTGGCGACGGTCCGTCGGGGCAGGAAGGGAGCGCACCCACCCACCACAGGAGGACCGATGTCCCAGCCCGACGGCACGCCCGAGCAGAACCCCTACGGCGACCAGCCCACCGCCCCCTACGGCCAGGCGCCGTCCTCGCCCCCGCCGAGCGGTGGGTCGTACGGCGGCGGGGGCTCCTACCCCGGCGGCGGGTCCTACGGCGGCGGTGGTTCGTACGGCGGTGGTGGCGGCTACGGCGGAGGTCCGCTCGCCGCGCAGCCGAGCGGCAAGGGGTTCTTCGGCGCGCTGTTCGACATGAGCTTCACGACGTTCGTGACGCCGATGATCATCAAGGTCGTCTACATCATCGGCCTGATCGCGATCGGCCTCGGCACGCTCTTCTTCGCCGTCAGCGGCTTCTTCGGTGACAACCCCGGGGTCGGCATCGTCACGCTCATCGTCAGCCCCCTGGTCGGGCTGCTCTACCTGTGCCTCTTCCGGATGATGTGCGAGTTCTACGTCGCCATCACGCGGATGAGCGAGGACATCAACCGGCGGCTCCCGCAGTCCTGAGGTTCGCTCGCCCACGACCTGTTGGGGTAGTCCGTCACTTGGAGGGGGTTGTCTGCCCAGAAATCAGACAGCCGCGACCGTCAGCACCACACGCGCGCGCTCGTCGCCGGCCAGCCACCGGCGGCGGGCGCGGCGCAGGCGGGCCGTGGACCAGGCGAGGAAGGGCAGCGCCACCGCGGCCGGGACCCAGGCCCACGGGAGCGCGGCGAGGCCGGTGAAGAGCATCGCGGTCAGCGTCGTGACCAGCGACAGCCGGCCGGCGTACCCCGCCATCGCGGCGTGCGGAGCGGGCGTCGCGCGGGGCGAGGAGAGGTCGACCGAGTACGGCGACCGGATCGACCAGGTCATCACGATGGCCAGCACCTGCACCACCACGACCAGCCAGCACGACGCCACCGCCACGCCGACCACGAGCGGCGGCAGGCCGTTGCGCAGCAGCGCCAGCACCACGGTCACCCCCGACACGACGGCCATGCACTCCGCGACCACCAGGGCGCGTACGTCGAACACGTCGGCCGCGGACACCGGGAGCGTCTCGCGCCAGACCATCCCCTTGCCGTCGAGGCACCAAGCGTTGACGCCGAAGAGCAGCGCCGCTCCGCTCGCGGTCAGGCCGGGGAGCAGCAGCACGGTCCCCCACTCGAGGCCGGCGACGAGGGCGACGAGCCCGGGGCCGATCCCGAGCACCATCAGGCCACGCCGCATCCCGACCGAGCGCCACACCGACCCGCGGTCGAGCCGGCGCAGCAGGGCGCGGTCGCCGGAACCCGAGCGGGGCTCGGGCGCGGGCCGCGCCTCATGCACGCCGGACTGCACGCGCAGCTCCTCGCGTGGTGGCAGCCCCAGCGCCCACGCGGCCGGACGGGCGCCGAGCACGACTGCGGCCGCCGCGAGCACGAGCAGCAGGCCGGCGGCGAGTGGCCACCGGCCGGTCTGCGCGGTGTCCGCCACCCACGTGGTCGGGAGGGCCCGAGCCAGCGGCGCGAGCGCGCCCGCGAGGTGGAGCCCGGCGAGGAGTACGACGACCGCGCCGGCGACGAGACGTACGACGAGCACACCACGCTCCGTGCGTCGTACGCCCTCCACGGCCCAGCCGGCGGCCTGCCCGAGGGCGGTCGCGGCGAGGACCCACGCCAGGACGACGAGCTGGGCGCCGAGCAGGCGCTCGGGCGGCGCCACCAGTGCCGTGATCGCGAGGAGGCCCCAGGCCTGGACCAGCCAGGCGAGGTTCACCGGGGCGAGGAGGAGGGCGCCGAGGTGCTCGGTGACGGGACTGATCGGGTGGACGGACGCCTCGCTGCGCGACAGCATCTCGCGGCCTCCGCCGCTGCCCATCGCGGCGCCGACGGCCAGCAGCAGGAAGCCCGCGAAGGCGGCGCCGAGGTTGCTCTCGAGGGCCGCGAGCGCCCGCTCGATCGGTGCGGAGTCCACGGCGTGCAGGTCGACCCGCGACGGCGCGCCGGCGAAGACCGCGGTCAGCACGAGCACGACGGCCAGGCCGAGGACGGCCGCGCCACGACGGCGTACGGTCCGCGCGCGGAACCCCATCAGGTGACGGGTGTCGCGCGCCGCCTCGAGCCAGGCGTGGGGGGTGTCAGTCGAGGAGGGCACGGTAGGCCTCGCCGGTGAGGTCGCCCGCCTGCATCGCGGCGACCCGGTTGCCGCCGCGCAGCACGACCGCCTCGCCGCAGGCCTCGAGCGCGAGGTCGCGCAGGTGGGTGGAGAGCAGGACGCACGCGCCACGGGCGCGCGCGTCGGCGACGACCTCGAGGGTCGCCTCGACACCGAGCGGGTCGACGCCGTCGAACGGCTCGTCGAGCAGCAGCACGGCCGGCTCGTGGAGCGCGGCGAGGACGACGCTGAGGCGTCGGCTCATACCGTGGCTGAAGCCACCGACCACCCGGTGGGCGACGTCGCCGAGCTCGAAGCGCTCGAGCAGGTCGCGCCCGCGCTCCTCCCAGTCCGGCATCCGGCGCAGCCGGGCGCTGAGCTGGAGGTGCTCCCACGGCGTCGCTCGCGGGACGAGGCCGCCGACGTCGGGGCAGTAGCCGACGGCGCGCTTGACGCCGAGGGCGTCGGTCGCCGCGTCGTGGCCGGCGACCGTCACCGCGCCGGAGGTGGGCGGCACGACCCCGGCGAGGACCTTCATGGTCGTCGACTTGCCGGCGCCGTTGCGCCCGAGCAGGGCCGTCGCACGCCCGCTGTCGGCGGTCAGGTCGAC
>DATIAJ010000413.1:0-4519 GCA_035458105.1 Nocardioides sp.
CTTCATGGTGCCGGCGAAGTGCACGTCCTCGTCGTGGACCGTGACGTGGCGCGGGTCGACGTGGAGGTACCCGTCCTCGGGATCGGCCGCTGGGTCGGGCTCGGCGAGGTCGAACCGCTTGATCGCCTCGGCGACGAGCCGGTCGAGCTGGGCGGGACCGACCTTGCCCGCCACCGGGGCGATCTGCGCGTCCACGAACGCCGCCGCCTCGCGCGTCAGAGCTGGGCTGGAGTGGATGGTGGTCTCGGCGACGGCGCGGGCCTTCCACGCCGGCACCCGACCGGCCTGGATCTGGCCCCACAGCCGCGGGAGGCCGTGGCGCAGCTCGAGGGCATGGCCGATCAGCTTCTTCGCCGCCGTCGACGACACCCCCAGCACGCCGCCCAGCTCGGCCACGCAGAACTCCGCCACCAACGGACATCCCTCACCGGCGATGGGCTCCTCGTGCTCCCACCCCGGTGCAGTGAAGGCTGCAGCGTCGTGGATCGACTCCGGCGGATGCAGGTCCGCCCATGCGGCGGCCAGCATCAGCTGGCGGGCGGCCTCGGCGTTCTCCGCCTCCCGGGAGACCTTGATCGAGGCAAGCAGGTCGGAGGCGGTGAGGTCCTCGACCCCACCCGCCACCCGGTCCGCCAGCGCTTCGCTCATGTGTTCGATTCTAGAGAAGGGGTACGACACTGCCCCGCCGCGGGAGTTCACCTGCGCTCGTCCCGTGGGAGCGGCAGTGAGAGGGTTTGCCGGGGCTGCAGTGTTCGCCGCCGGCGACTGCTCAGGACGTCGGTCAGGAATACGCAGGTCGAGCGAGATCCAGGCTGAGCGACGTCAACCCCGCGACGGGCTGGAACCCGAGCCTCCGGTACAGGCGAAGTGCTTCGTGGTTGTCGACCTCGGTGACGAGGGAGAGCCGCGTGGCGCCCGCTGCGAGCGCTGCTCCGCGGACTGCATCTACCAGGGCGGCAGCCACGCCTCGGCGACGTGCCGCAGGGAGCACGTAGAGGTCGCGGAGCTGCCAGAACTGACCCATGGCCAGGGAAGCAGGAACGGCGTGGGCCGTCGCCACGCCGATCGGTGGACTGTCCGCCGATGAGTCCGCGAATGCCGTGTAGACGGTGAGCCTGCCCCACCGGACCATGTCGGTGAGCCAGGCTCGAGTGCGGTCGTCGTCGCGAGTCTCGCCGTAGTGGTGGCGATAGTGGTTGAACAGGTCGCTGACGGCCCCGAGCGACTCGTCGGTGTCGCACGTGATGACCCGCATGGAACCCCCGGGGCTCAGGCCCAGAGCTGTCCGTCGAGCCGGTCCTCGGCCTCGTCGATCGTGCCCTCGTAGGCGCCGGTCGAGAGGTACTTCCAGCCGCCGTCGCACACCACGAACGCGATGTCGGCGCGGTCGCCGGCCTTGACCGCCTTCGCGGCCTGCCCGAGCGCCGCGTGGAGGATGGCGCCGGTGGAGATGCCGGCGAAGATGCCCTCCAGCTCGAGCAGCTCGCGCACCCGGCGTACGGCGTCGCGCGGGCCGACGCTGAAGCGCGAGTCGATCAGCGAGGCGTCGTAGAGCTCGGGTACGAACCCCTCGTCGAGGTTGCGCAGGCCGTAGACGAGCTCGCCATAGCGGGGCTCGGCGGCCACGATGCGCACGTCGGGCTTGGCGCTGCGGAAGTAGCGCGAGACCCCCATGAGCGTGCCGGTCGTGCCGAGCCCGGCGACGAAGTGGGTGATCCCGGGCAGGTCGGCGAGGAGCTCGGGACCGGTGCCCTCCTCGTGCGCGAGGGCGTTGGCCTCGTTGCCGTACTGGTAGAGCATCACCCAGTCGGGGTGCTCCCCCGCGACCTGCTTGGCGACCCGGACGGCCTCGTTGGAGCCGCCGGCGGCCGGCGACGAGACGATCTCCGCGCCCCACATCCGCAGCAGCTGGCGTCGCTCCTCCGAGGTGTTCTCCGGCATGACGCAGACGATGCGGTAGCCCTTGAGCTTGGCGGCCATCGCCAGCGAGATGCCGGTGTTGCCGCTGGTGGGCTCGAGGATCGTGCAGCCCGGACGCAGGGTGCCGTCCTTCTCAGCCTGCTCGATCATCTTGAGGGCCGGTCGGTCCTTGATGGAGCCGGTCGGGTTGCGGTCCTCCAGCTTGGCCCAGAGGCGCACGTCCGGGCTCGGCGAGAGCCGCGGCAGTCCCACGAGGGGGGTGTTGCCGACGGACTCCAGCAGGCTGTCGAAGCGGGTCATCCGGTCAGCGTGCCCCACCGGCGACAGCGGGGAGGACGACGACCTGGTCGCCGTCGGAGAGCTCGGCATCGAGGCCGCCCATGAAGCGGACGTCCTCGTCGTTGATGTAGACGTTGACGAAGCGGCGCAGGTCGATCGAGCCGGCCTTGTCCTCGACGAGGCGGTCCTTGATGCCGGGGTGGTTGCCGTCGAGGTCGTCGATCAGCGCGGACAGCGTGCCTCCCGAGCCCTCGACGGCCTTCGCGCCGTCGGTGTAGGTGCGCAGGATGGTGGGGATCCGGACGTCGATGGCCATCAGGGGGTGCTCTCTTCCGTAGCTGGGATCGTGACCTCTTCCTCGGTCACGACGCCGTCGATGATTCTGTAGGACCTGAACTCCACCGGGCCCTCACTATTCCCGTGCTCCCGTGTGCTGACGAGCACGTAGTGGGCGTTGGGCTCGCTCGCCAGGCCGATGTCCGTGCGGCTCGGGTAGGCCTCGGTGGCAGTGTGGGAGTGGTAGATGACCACCGGCTCCTCGTCACGCGCGTCCATGTCCTTGTAGAGCGCCAACAGCTCGGTGGAGTCGAACTCGTAGAACGTCGGGCTGCCCGCGGCGTTGACCATCGGCACGAACCGCTCGGCGCGGTCGGAGCCCTCCGGTCCTGCGACGACGCCGCACGCCTCGTCGGGGTGGTCGCGCTTGGCGTGCGCCACGATGGCGTCGCGGATCTCCTGGGCGATGGTCAGCACGCCGTCAAGGGTAGGCAGGCACCCGATGCGCTCCGTGCACGTCTCACGACATAGTCTTGACGTCGAGATAGTTCGGGGGTTCGTCACATGTCGTTGTCGCAGACGCAGGCGCCGCTGACCCGTCGTGGCATCCCGCTCGAGCGGGACCTGCGGGTGCTGGCGCTCGGCTCGTTCGCCAACCGGTTCGGCGCCGGGGCCGTGATGACGACCAGCGCGCTCTACTTCACGCGGCAGGTCGGGTTCACCGCCGCCGAGGTCGCCCTCGCGCTGGCGGTGGCGGCCGTGGTCGGCATCCTCGTCCAGGTGCCGGCGGGGCAGCTCGGCGACAGCCACGGGCCGCGCCGCGTGCTGACGGTGTTCATGGTGGGCGCCGCCCTCGCGAGCGCACTGCCCGTCCTGGCCCGTACGCCGTGGCAGCTCACGCTGCTGCTCGCCGTGCTGACCCTCTTCGAGCGCTCGGCCGGATCCGTCCAGCAGGGCGTGATCGCCCAGCTCGCCACCGGCGGGCGCGGCGTGCAGTTCAAGGCCTACCTGCGCGCGGTGACCAACACCGCGATCGGCCTGGGCTCGGTCTTCGGCGGTGCCGCCCTCGTCGTCGACGAGGCCTGGGCCTACGTCTCGGTCTTCGTCCTCAACGCCGTCTTCACCGGCTTCGCCGCGTGGAACACCACCCGGCTCCCGGAGCTCCCGGCCTACGTCCGGCTCGAGGGAGAGCCGCGGCTCGCCGTGCTCCGCGACTGGCCCTACGTCGTCGTCGTGGCGCTGACCGGGTTGTTCTCGCTCCACTTCTTCGTGATGGAGCTGGGCCTGGCGCTCTACATCTCCGAGCGCACCGCCGCTCCGCCCGTCATGGTCGCGGTGCTGCTGGTCGTCAACACCGCCTGCGTCGCGCTCTTCCAGGTCAGGCTCTCCCGTCGCGCCGACTCCGTCGAGGCCGGCGCCCGGGCCCTGGTCCGCGGAGCCGTGTGGATCGCGGCCGGCTTCGCGATCGTGGCACTGGCCGACCGGGGCGACGCGACCTTCGCCGTCGTGGTGCTCGTCGTCGGGTCGCTCGTGCACGTCGTGGGCGAGATGATCGGCTCCGGCGGCCAGTGGGGTCTGCAGATGGGGCTCGCCCCCCACGAGCGGCAGGGGCAGTACCAGGGCTTCGCCGGGCTCGGGTTCAGCGTCATCGCCGTCATCGGCCCGCCGATCGTGACCCTGCTGTGCGTCGAGATGGGCGAGACCGGCTGGCTGGTGCTCGCCGGGCTCATGCTCGCGGTCGCCCTCGCCTCGGTGCCGGTCTCCCGGTGGGCGCTCGCCTCGCGCGAGCGCTACGGCGTGCTGACGCACTCGGACTGAGGCTCACACCCGGATCGCGGCCGGGATCCCGTCGGAGAAGACCTCCGGGACCTCGGGGAACGACTCGGAGACCCCGAGCGAATGGCGCACGGCCGTCCAGGCGGCGGCGCAGGCGTCGAGCAGGTCGTCCTCGCCGAACCCGGCACCGCGGAAGTACGCCGGCGCGACGATGCCGTGGGCGGCGAGCGCCTCGCGGCGGGCGCGTACGCCGTCGGCGTCCTTCTTG
>DATIAJ010000414.1:0-6839 GCA_035458105.1 Nocardioides sp.
CGTGGGCCGTCGCGTCGACCACGTGATGACGATCGACTGGCAGACCTTCGCCGAGCTGGCCGCCGACAACGACGTCGACGCCTCCTACCGCTACGGCTCCACCCCCGTCGCCCAGCACGACTACCTGCGCCTGGTCCTGGAGGGCACCCTGCACGCCGAGCTGCGCAAGCAGCCGCTCGCGCTCTACCGCGCCCTGCGCACCACCGCGTCCGGCGTCGCGATCGACGACACCTGGTCGGTGGCCGAGCTCGACCTCCTGGTCGTCCACCTGCGCGACCTCCGGTCGGCCGACATCAACTTCGCCGCGGCCGCCCGGTAGGGCTCCCCAAAATGGGCGAAAGCCCCCGTGCGCGGTCCGTCCGGGCGCTCGCGGTCCACAAGATCGGAGCGTGTCGGGCGTGGGGCCCGGACGCGAGCCGGGGGAGTGAGATGGCTGTCGCCAGCGTCGTCATACCCGCCCACAACGAGGCGGCCACGATCGGTCGCAACCTGCGTGCGCTGCGTCAGGGCACCGGGGCCGACCTCGACGTGGTCGTGGTCTGCAACGGCTGCACCGACCGCACCGCCGACGTCGCCCGCGCCGCCGACCCCGGCGCTCGCGTGATCGAGATCCCGCAGCCGTCGAAGGTCGAGGCCGTCCGGGTCGGCAACGCCGCCACCGACGTGTTCCCCCGCATCCACCTCGACGCCGACATCGAGCTCGACGGCTCCGCCGCGCTCCGCCTCATCGAGCCGATCGCCCGCGAGGAGGTCCTCGCCACCGCCCCGCGCCGTGACGTGCCCCGCACGGGGTGCTCGCGCTGGGTGCGGTGGTACTACGACGTCTGGGAGGCGCTGCCCCAGGTCGAGTCCGGCCTCTTCGGCCGCGGCGTGGTCGTCCTCTCCGAGCAGGGGCAGGCGCGGGTCTCGGCGCTCCCGCAGATGATGAGCGACGACCTCGGCATGTCCGACTCGTTCAGCCACGACGAGCGCCGCGTCGTCCCGAGCGCCGTCGCCGTGGTGCACCCGCCGCGCACCGTCCGCGACCTCGTGCGCCGGCGCATCCGCATCGCGACCGGCAACACCCAGGCCGGCCAGCTCGGCGTACGACGCCCCGGCTCGCGCACCAGCGCGCGCACCCTGCTCGGCCTCGCCGTCACCCGGCCCGGCCTGGCCCTCCGACTCCCGGTGTTCGTGGCCGTCCACGTCGCCGCCCGGATCGGCGCCCGCGGGGCGCTGAGGTCCGGGGACTTCACCACCTGGCAACGAGACGAAAGCTCACGCACATGACCTCAGTGTCCAACGCACGTCCCCGTTCCCGGGACCGCGCCCTCGTCGCTCCCACCGCGACCGTCGAGGACGGCGCCCGCGTCGGTCCCGGTGCGCAGGTGTGGGACCAGACCGTCGTCCGCTCGGGGGCGCAGGTCGGTGACGGCACCATCCTCGGACGCGGCGTCTACGTCGGCCCCGGGGCGCGCATCGGCGAGCGCTGCAAGGTGCAGAACCAGGCGCTGGTCTACGAGCCGGCCGTCCTGGGCGACGGGGTGTTCATCGGCCCGGCGGTCGTGCTCACCAACGACACCTACCCCCGCGCGGTCACGACCGACGGGCGGCGCAAGGGCGCCGAGGACTGGGAACCCGTCGGGGTGACCATCGAGGACGGGGCGTCCGTCGGGGCGCGCACGGTGTGCGTCGCCCCGGTGCGGATCGGCCGGTGGGCCAGCGTGGGAGCGGGCTCGGTCGTCACCCGCGACGTGCCCGCGCACGCGCTCGTCGTCGGATCGCCCGCCCGGCGGATCGGCTGGGTGGGCCGCAGCGGCGTCCCGCTCGTCTCGGACAACCGTGACCGGTGGATCTGCCCGGTCACCGGCGAGGTCTACGTGGAGGCCGACGGCCGACTGGAGGAAGCACGATGAGCACCCGCACTCCCGGCCCGCTGGGCATCGCCGTGATCGGCGCCGGCTACTGGGGGCCCAACCTGGTCCGCAACTTCGGGGGTTCCCCCGACTGGAGCCTCGAGCTGGTCTGCGACCTCGACCTCGAGCGCGCCCGCCGCGTCGCCGGCCCGCACGTCGAGGTCACCGACAGCGTGGAGCGGGTGCTCGACGACCCACGGATCGACGCGGTCGCCATCGCCACCCCGGCCCGTACGCACCACGGCCTGGCGCTGCAGGCGCTGAGCGCCGGCAAGCACGTGCTCGTGGAGAAGCCGTTGGCCGACAGCGTGACCCGCGGCCGCACGATGGTCGACCTCGCGGACGCGCAGGGGCTGGTCCTGATGACCGACCACACCTACTGCTACACGCCGGCGGTGCAGAAGATGCGCGACCTGGTCAGCAGCGGCGAGCTCGGCCAGGTGCACTTCGTCGACTCCGTGCGGATCAACCTCGGGCTGGTGCAGCCCGACATCGACGTGTTCTGGGACCTCGCGCCGCACGACCTCGCGATCCTCGACTTCGTGCTGCCGGGCGGTCTGCCGACCACGGGCATCGGCGCGACCGGCGCCGACCCCATCGGCGCCGGCCGCGCCTGTGTCGGCCACCTCACCCTGCCGCTGCCCGACGACGGTCTCGCCCACGTGCACGTCAACTGGCTGAGCCCCACCAAGATCCGCCAGATGGTGATCGGCGGCTCGCGCCGCACGCTCGTGTGGGACGACCTCAACCCGCAGCAGCGGCTCAGCATCTACGACCGCGGCGTCGACCTGGCCCGCACGTCGGTCGCGGGCGCCGACCGCGCCGCCTCCACCGTCTCCTACCGCCTCGGCGACACCTGGTCGCCGGCACTGCCCGAGCGCGAGGCGCTGGGCTCCATGGCCGCCGAGTTCGCCGCGGCCATCCGCGAGGACCGCCCGGCGCTGACCGACGGTCGGTCCGGGCTGCGCGTGCTCGAGGTGCTCGAGGCCGCCTCGCAACGGCTGGCCGACCGCACCCCGACGTCGTACGACGCCACGCTGCCGGTCCCGGCCGGCCCGCCGCCCGTGCCGCGCCAGGCCGGTGCGGCCGTGATGGAGGGGGCGCGATGACCGCGCTGGCCGGAGCCACCGCACTGGTGACCGGCGGTGCCGGCACGATCGGGTCCACCCTGGTCGACCAGCTCTTCGACGCCGGGGCCGCCCAGGTGCGCGTGCTCGACAACTTCGTCCGGGGCCGCGAGGCCAACCTCGCCGACGCCCTCGGCCGTGAGGGGGCCGACCTGGTCCTGGTGCGGGGCGACATCCGCGACCGCGACCTGGTGCACGACCTCACCAGCGGCTGCGACGTCATCTTCCACCAGGCCGCCATCCGGATCACCCAGTGCGCCGAGGAGCCGCGGCTCGCTCTCGAGGTGCTCGTCGACGGGACCTTCAACGTCATCGAGGCCGCGGCGACGACGCCCGGCGTCGACAAGGTGGTGGCGGCGTCGTCGGCGTCGGTCTACGGACTGGCGGAGGAGTTCCCGACCCCGGAGCACCAGCACCCCTACGACAACGACACGTTCTACGGCGCCGCCAAGACCTTCAACGAGGGCATGCTGCGCAGCTTCCGGGCGATGAACGGCCTCGACTACGTCGCGCTGCGCTACTTCAACGTCTACGGCCCCCGGATGGACGTGCACGGCCTCTACACCGAGGTCCTGGTCCGGTGGATGGAGCGGATCGACGACGGGTTGCCGCCGCTGATCTTCGGCGACGGCCGGCAGACCATGGACTTCGTCTTCACCACCGACATCGCGCGGGCCAACGTGCTGGCGGCGTCGAGCGGCGTGGTCGAGGGTGTCTACAACGTCGCCCGCGGCGAGGAGACCAGCCTGCTGGGGCTCGCCGAGACCCTGCTGCGGGTGATGGGCTCCGACCTGCCCGTCGAGCACGGGCCCGAGCGAGGCGTCAACGGCGTCGTACGCCGCCTCGCCGACACGCGCGCGGCCGAGCGCGACCTCGGCTTCACCGCCACCACCGGCCTCGAGGACGGCCTGCGCCAGCTCGTGGAGTGGTGGCGACCGCAGCGCGAGCAGATCGCCGCTGGACGTGCTGTGGCGGTCGCGCGATGAGCATCGACCAGGACCTCACCCGCATCAACGTGATGCAGCCGTGGCTCGGCGAGGAGGAGGTGGCCGCTGTCTCGGAGGTGCTGCGCTCCGGCTGGGTCGCCCAAGGTCCTCGGGTGGCCGAGTTCGAGGCCGCGTTCGCAGAGTCCCAGCAGGTCTCCCACGCGGTCGCGCTGAGCAGCTGCACGACCGCGCTGCACCTGGCCCTCGTCGTCGCCGGCGTCGGTCCCGGCGACGAGGTCGTGGTGCCGTCGTTCTCGTTCGTGGCCACCACCAACGCGCCGACCTACGTCGGGGCCACACCGGTCTTCGCCGACGTCGACCCCGTCACCGGCAACCTCACGCCTGCCACGATCGCCACGGTGGTCACCCCGCGGACGCGCGCGGTGATCGCCGTGGACCAGGGCGGCGTCCCCCTCGACCTGCGGTCGATCCGCGCCTGGTGCGACCCGCTCGGCATCACGGTCGTCGAGGACGCGGCCTGCGCGGCCGGGTCCACCTCGCACGGCCGACCGGCCGGGGCGGAGGCGGAGGTCGCCACTTGGTCCTTCCACCCCCGCAAGCTGCTCACCACCGGCGAGGGCGGGATGCTCACCACCTCGCGGGCGGACTGGGCCGACCGGGCCCGCCGCCTGCGCGAGCACGCGATGAGCGTCTCGGCCGCCGACCGGCACGCGAGCCTGCTCGCGCCGCCGGAGAGCTTCGACGAGGTCGGCTTCAACTTCCGGATGACCGACCTGCAGGCGGCGGTCGGGCTGGTCCAGCTGGGCCGGCTCCCCGAGATGGTCGCGCGTCGCCGCGAGCTCGCCGCGAGGTACGCCGACGCGGTGGCCGACCTGCCCGGCCTCCGGCTGGTGGCGGACCCCGCCTGGGGCACCACCAACTTCCAGTCCTGCTGGCTCGAGGTCCTGCCCGAGCACCCGATGGACCGCGAGGAGATGATGGAGCACCTCGCCGGCGCCGGCATCTCGGCGCGACGCGGGATCATGGCGGCCCACCGCCAGCCCGCGCACGCCGACCGCCCCCACGTGCCGCTGCCGGTCACCGAGCGGCTCACCGACGCGACGCTGGTGCTGCCGCTGTTCCACCAGATGAGCGACGCCGAGCACCAGCGGGTGTGCGACGCGCTCGGGTCGGCGTGGCGGCCGTGAGCGGGCTCATCCTGGTCGGTGCCAGCGGGCTGGCCCGGGAGGCGACCGCGGTCGCCGTGCTCGTCCAGCACCACGGCCCGGTCCAGGTCGTCGACGACGACCCGGCCCGGTGGGGCACCCTGCACGGCCTCGCTCCGGTGCTCGGCGGCGTGGACCTGGTGACCGACCTGGTCGACCACGAGGTCGTGCTCACCCTCGGCAAGGGCAGGCTCCGCCGTCGGGTCGCCACCCGGCTGGCCATGGTCGGCCTCGACCCGTCGCGCTACGCCAGCCTGCTCCACCCGCGCCTGGTGCTGCCGGGCAGCTGCCACGTCGGCCGCGGCTCCATCGCCCTCGACGGCGTGGTGCTGACCGCCGACGTGGAGGTCGGCGAGCACGTGGTCCTGATGCCGCACGTGACCCTCACCCATGGCTGCACCGTCGCCGACTACGCCACCCTCTGCGCCGGGGTGTCCCTCGGCGGCGACGTCGAGGTCGGCGAGGCCGCCTACCTCGGCATGAACGCCTCCGTGCGCGAGGGCGTGCGCATCGGGGCCGACGCCACCGTCGGGATGGGCTCGGTGGTCCTCGACGACGTACCCGCAGGAGAGACCTGGGTGGGAGTCCCCGCCCGACCGATCCGGACAGGAGTCCATGCATGAGCGGCAACACCAGCACCGTCCCCTTCGTCGACCTCGCCTCGCAGCACGCAGAGGTCGCGGCCGAGGTGGAGGCGGGCCTCGGCGCGGTCTTCGCCGCGACCGCGTTCGTCGACGGGCCGGCCGTCGCCGACTTCGAGCACCAGTACGCCGCGTTCGTCGACGTGGACCACTGCGTCGGCGTCGCCAACGGCACCGACGCGCTCGAGCTGGCGCTGCGGGCCGCGGGCGTCGGGCCGGAGGGCGAGGTCGTCATCCCGGCCAACACGTTCATCGCCACCGCCGAGGCGGTCTCGCGCATCGGTGCGGTGCCGGTGCTCGTGGACTGCGACGACGAGCGCCTGCTCATCGACCCCGACCAGGTCGCGGACGCGATCACCGACCGCACGCAGGCCGTGGTGGCCGTCCACCTCTTCGGCCAGCTCGCACCGGTGGAGCGGCTCGCGCAGGTCTGCGGCGACGCGGGGGTCCCGCTCGTCGAGGACGCCGCCCAGTCGCAGGGTGCCCGGCTCGCCGGCCGCGGCGCCGGCGCGCTCGGCACGGTCGCGGCGACCAGCTTCTACCCCGGCAAGAACCTCGGCGCCGCCGGGGACGCCGGCGCGGTCACCACCGACGACGCGACGATCGCTGCCGAGGTGCGGCGCCTGCGCAACCACGGCTCCTCGACGCGCTACGTGCACGACGTGATCGGCATGAACTCCCGGCTCGACACCGTGCAGGCGGTCTACCTGCGCGCCAAGCTCGACCGGCTGGAGAAGTGGAACGAGCTCCGGGTGCGTGCCGCCGCCCGCTACGACAGCCTGCTCGCCGACGTGGACGGCGTACGCCGCCCGCTGCCCGGCGCGGAGGGGCAGCACGTGTGGCACCTCTACGTCGTCCGCGTCGCCGAGCGCGACCGGGTGCTGGCCGAGCTCGGCCGGGCCGGGGTCGGTGCGGGGATCCACTACCCCTACCCGGTGCACCGGACCGGCGCCTACGCCCACCTCGGGCTGGGGCCCGGGACGGCTCCCGTGGCCGAGGCCGCCGCCGGGGAGATCCTGTCGCT
>DATIAJ010000415.1:0-15508 GCA_035458105.1 Nocardioides sp.
CTCGTTCGCGAGTCGCTGAAGGACTTCGACAAGGGCCGCGTCTACTCGATCCCCGGCGCGCAGTACAAGACGATCCGGGTGCTGACCACCGCCATCCCCAACCGCGTGCTGCGGCTCACGCAGAGCATGGGCCGCCGGTGAGAGTGCTCTACGTGCGGCGTCGACGTACGACACCGGGGTGGGGCACGCGCTGATCAGCCGGCGAGGATCAGCGTGGAGTCCCCGCGTCACCGGGTGACACGGAGACTCCATGGTCTCGTCGCGGCCCGTCACGGGCGGCCTCCGGGACACACCGGCTCGGGTCGGACCCGGCCCGCGAGAACTGCGGCCGCGCGACCGATCGGCGACGGCGAAGCTGTCGTCCGGCCGCGGTTCTTGCATCGGCTGGACAGGTGGTCGACTCAGCAGGAGCGGGGAACATCGGCTCGCCCATGTCGAGACGTTGCTCCCCGATCCTGGCAGGATGGAGCCGTGCGGCTGTTCCGGCGACGTCCCGACGAGGACCCCAAGGCGGCGGCGCTGGCGGAGGCGCGCCGGGCCACCGCGAGGCTGCGGCGGGGCAAGGCGGAGGTCGAGCGCTGGCGTGCCGGCAAGCAGGCCGAGCCGGTCGAGCGGATGACCCCGAACCAGTGGCTGGGAGGCGGCGGCTAGAGCGTCGCGAGCCACGCCTCCAGGTCGCGGGGGCGTCGGAAGAGCAGCACCTCGGGCCCGCCGGGCGAGGAGGCCCGGGCAGCCAGGTCAGATCGTCGACCAGGGTCACCGGGTGGCCGGTCCGGGCGCCGACGGCGAGCGCGGCCGTCGACTTGCCACTCCCCGTGACGCCGTAGAGGAGCACGCGGTCCGGGAGCTCAGCCATCGAGCGGGGCGCCCGCGAGCGCGAGGAGCCGCTCGTAGTGCGCAGGGTCGGTCGTGTTGATCCCGAGGTCGTGGTCGACCTTGCCGAGACCGTGGTGGTCGCTGCTGCCGGTGACCACGAGGTCGAGGTCGGCCGCGATGCCGCGCAGCTCGGCGCGGTCGGCTGCGGAGTGGTCCTGGTGGTCGACCTCGATCCCGGCGAGGCCGAGGTCCTTCAGCTCGGCGAGCGCCTCCGCGGACAGCACCGAGCGGCTGCCGCGACCCCACGGGTGCGCGAGCACCGCGACGCCTCCCGCGTCGACCAGGAGGGGGATCATCTCCTCCAGCGCGGACGCGTAGCGGTTGACGTAGCCGGGCTGGCCGGGGCTCAGGAGGGTCGCGAACGCCTCGGTGCGGTCGCGGACCACGCCGAGCCGCGCGAGTGCGTCGGCCACGTGCGGTCGTCCGGCGGCCACGGACCCGCCCGACTCGCGTCGTACGTCGTCCTCGGAGATGTCGATGCCGTGGGAGCGGAGGGCCGCGACGATCGCGGGGGTGCGCGCGGTGCGTCCCTCCAGGATGCGGTCGAGCTCGAGCACCAGCCCGGGGTGCGTCGGGTCGGGGAGGTAGCCGAGCAGGTGCACGCCCCGGTGCCCGTAGCGCGTGCTGATCTCCAGGCCCGGCACCAGCGTGATGCCGACCTCGTCGGCCACCTCCTCGGCCTCGGCCCACCCCGACATCGCGTCGTGGTCGGTGAGCGCGACGACGTCGAGACCGGCCGCTGCCGCCTCGCGGACCAGGTCGCCGGGGGTGTCGGTGCCGTCGCTGGCCGAGGAGTGCGTGTGGAGGTCGATCCGCACGTCAGCTGTTCCACTTCAGCAGTGCCGGGTGCTCCCGCTCGAAGCCCAGCACCGACACGGTCGAGGTGTCGAGCTTGAAGAACCGCCCCTCGGACACGGGCTGCTCGATCCACCGCGCGGTGAGCGCGCGCAGCGAGTGGCCGTGGGCGAAGACCAGCGTGCGGTCGTGCTCGCGTGCCCGCCCCACCACCTTGTCGAGGCGCACGGAGACCTCGTCGGCGGTCTCGCCACCCGGCACCGGGTGGGTCCAGACCGTCCAGCCGGGCACGTCCTCGCGGATCTCCGCGGTGGTCACGCCCTCGTAGTCACCGTAGGCCCACTCGACGAGGTCGTCGTCGACCTCCGCGTCGGCGAAGCCGGCCAGCTCGGCAGTACGGCGCGCGCGCCGGCGGGGGCTCGTCAGGACGAGGTCGAACTCCACCTCGGCCAGCCGGGGCGCCAGCGCCGCGGCGGCCTCCTCGCCCTCGTCGGTCAGCGGCAGGTCGGTGACGGAGGTGTGGCGACCGTCGCGGCTCCACTCGGTCTCGCCGTGCCGGACGACCCAGAGCTCGGGACCTGTGCTGGACATGCCCGCGAGTCTGCCACGGGCGGCGGACGTGGCTGCCACGATGCTCGGCATGACGACGGCCGACCTCCGCCGCGCCCGGTGGGCGATCGCTGCCGCGTTCGCCGTGCAGGGTCTGGTGTTCATCAGCCTCACCACGCGGCTGCCGCGCTTCCAGGAGCGCTGGGACCTCGGCGAGCTCGAGCTCTCGGGCGTGCTGCTGATGATGGTGCTCCTCGCCGGGGTCGGCTCGCTCGTCGCCGAGCGGCTCGCCCCACGTCTCGACAGCGCCACGGTCCTGCGTGCCGGGCTGCTGGTGGTGGCGGTCTCGGTCGCGACGGCCGTCCTCGCCCCGACGACGGCGGTCTTCGTGCTCGGCCTGGCGGCGTACGGCGTCGGGCTCGGGCTCGTGGACGCGACGGGCAACATGCAGGCGGTGGCCCTCGAGCACCGCTGGGGCCGGGTCGTGCTGCCGTCGTGCCACGGTGCGTGGACCCTCGGCGGCATCGTCGGCGCGATCGCGACCCTGGCCACGGGCGACGTCCCGTGGGCGGCGGTGGCGCTGGTCGCCGTGCTCCCGCTCGCGGCGACGGCGGCGCCGTACCTCCCCCGCGACCACGGCCCAGCGGCCACCAGCACCGAGACCGACGTGCCGTGGCGGGCGATCGTGACGGTCGGCCTCGCGCTCGTCGTCTTCTACACCGTCGACACCGCGGCGGCGACCTGGGGCCCGGTCTACCTCGACGACGAGTTCGACACCCCGGAGGGCCTGGTCGCCCTGGCCACGCTCCCCTACCTGGTGGCCAGCGGGATCGTCCGGATCGCCGGTGACCGCCTGACCGAACGGATGGGCGCCGTCCGCCTGCTCCGGGTCGGGGCGGGCATCGCCCTCGTCGCTCTCACGGTCGTGGTCGCGGCCCCGTCGTGGCCGGTCGCCGTCCTCGGCTTCACGCTCCTCGGCTGCGGCGTGGCGGTGGTGGCTCCGCTGAGCTTCTCGGCCGCGGCGGCGCTGGCCGGCCGCGACGCCGACCCGGCGACGCGACGGGCCCGGGTGGACGCCGCGGTGGCGCGGTTCAACCAGTTCAACTACGCCGGCGCACTGATCGGCGCCGTGATGACGGGGGTCGTCGGCTCCAGCTCGCTGAGGATCGGCTTCGCCGTGCCGCTCGTGCTGGTGGTGTCCCTGTTCTGGCTGGCGAAGGCGTTCGCGCCGGCGGACGAGGTGCCCGCCGGCGCGCGCCGGTGATCGGGTCCGGCCTCAGACGCCGCCGCCTCCGGCCTTGCGACGGTGCATCGGCTTGGCGACGTTCTTGTCGTTGACCTCGGAGCCGTGGGCCTTCTCGCGCGAGTCGGCCCGGTCGTCGGGGTGGTCGTGACCCTTCTTGCGATCGAGGGCCTCCCGCATCTTCGCCTTGATGTCGGCGTTGGGGTCCTGATCGGCCATGGGGTCCTCCTGGATCGATGAACGGTCGGAACCCCCACCCTGCCAAACCAGACCAGCCGGGTCGAGCGGTTAACCCCGGCGCAGCACGTCGACACGCGCGCCGAGCTTGCCCATCGTGCGGTAGACCTGCCAGCGGCAGTCGCCCAGCATGACGTCGTACGCCGCGTCGCCGAACTCGCGCCGGTAGCGCGCGGGATCGCGCAGCAGCCGGGCCAGGTGCAGGAGCGCGCGGCCCCCGCTGCCGTCCTCCTCCTGCGACCACTCCCCCCACTCGGTGGACAGGTCGATGGTGTCGACCACCTCCAGTCCCGACCGGGCGATCGCGTCGTCGATCACGCACGGGTCCGCGGAGGACGGCACCACGCCCAGGACGTCGAAGAGCTGGTCGGCCTCCTCCTCGCCCAGCAGGTCGGTCGCCACGGCCTGGAAGGTGACGACGTGGCCGCCCGGCTTGAGCACGCGGGCGAACTCCGCGAAGGCGTCCTCGGGGTGCTCGACGTGCACCATCACGTCACGGCACCAGACCAGGTCGAGCGAGGCGTCGGCCACCGGCACCTGCGTGGCGGTGCCTCGCTCGAACGCGAGGCGTGAGGCAATGTCGGGCACGAGGTCGCGGCGGGTGGCCCGGGCGAGGTCGAGGTGGCGCTGCACCGGGTCGATGCCCAGGACGCGGAAGCCGAAGTGGGTCGCGAGGCGGACGGCGTGGGCGCCGTCGCCGCAGCCGACGTCGACGACCCTGCTGTCGGGGCGCAGGTCGAGCTCGCGCACCACCTGCAGCAGCACCGACGGGTCCCGCGGCGCCAGGCTCTCGTCGAGGCGCGCCGCGAAGGCCGCCTCGAGCCGCGGGTAGGTGTCGTAGAAGAACGTGCGATCCCAGGCCACGGAGCGAGTCTGCCGCCCTCCAGTAGGGTCACCGGCATGGCTCGCCGCGTGTTCCTCCACGTCGGCACGGCGAAGTCCGGCACCTCCTTCCTGCAGGACCTGTGGTGGCGGCACCGCGACGAGCTGCGTGGTCGCGGGCTGCTGCTGCCGGGCCGGCGTCGCGACCACTTCGCCGCCGCAGCCGTCGTCAAGGGCATGACCGCCGTCGTCGAGACGCTCAGCGACCGCGAGCTGGACGCATGGCACCGGCTCCTCGAGGAGACGCGTGCCTGGCCGGGCGACGTCCTGCTCACCAACGAGCACTTCTCCGACTCCCCCGCGGAGGCGGCCGCAGCGGCGCTCGCCGAGCTCGCGGGCGCCGCGGACGAGGTCCACGTGATCCTCACGGCCCGCGACCTGGGGCGGGTGCTGCCGTCCGCGTGGCAGCAGCGGGTCAAGATGGGCGCGCGGCAGCGCTACCGCCGCTTCCTCGCCACGGTCCGACGCGACGAGGACGACCAGAAGTTCTGGCGCTACCAGGACGTGCCGGCGATCCTCGCGCTCTGGTCGGGCGGCCTCCCCACCGGTCGCGCCCACCTCGTCGTCGTACCTCCCCCGGGCGCGCCGCGGGAGGAGCTGTGGCTGCGGACCGCCGCGGTCCTCGGGGTCGACGTCGCCGGCCTCGACACCGAGGCCCACCGGCCCAACGACTCCCTCGGCCTCGTCGAGGCGGAGCTCCTGCGGCGGCTCAACGAGCGCCTGCCTCGCGCAGGGCGGTCACCCGAGCTCACCCGCCACGTGAAGGGGACGTTCGTCCCCGAGGCGCTGGTCGGCTCAGCGGCGCGGGAGTCCTTCGTCCTTCCCGCCCGGCACCACACCTGGGTGCACGAGCGGTCGGCGGCGACCGTCGCCGACCTGCGGGCCAGCTCGTACGACGTCGTGGGCGACCTCGACGACCTGCTGCCGGCCCCGCCCCGCGACGGGCGCACCCCCGACGACGCAACCGACGAGGAGCTGCTAGCCGCGGCGCGCGTGGTGCTCTCGCGCCTCGGGCTGTCTCCGGTCCAGACCCTCGACGCGGCCCTGACCGCGGTCGCCGACGACCTGCTCGCGAGTCAGCGCGGGACGAGCGCCCAGTAGTCGAGGTCGAGCAGGACCCCGTCGGCGTACGCCCCGTCGTCGCCGCGCAGCGTCATCGGCTCGTCGCGGCCCCGGGTGGCGACGAGCCGCAGGCGCAGCGCCCCGACGCCGGGCGCGTCCAGGGTCGCCGCGCCGAGCACCTCGGACCAGGCGTGGACGGTGTCGCCGGCGAACGCCGGCGCGACGTGGGCGCCGGCGTTGATCGCCGCGACCAGCTGCGCGTTGGCCAGCCCGTTGAAGGACAGCGCCCGCGCCAGCGAGATGATGTGGCCGCCGTAGACCAGCCGCCGTCCGTCGGGGCGGGCGTCGGTGTTGAAGTGCACCTTGGCGGTGTTCTGCCACAGCCGGGTGGCCATCATGTGCTCGGCGTCGGTGAGCGTCACGCCGTCGACGTGGTCGATCCGCTCGCCCACCTCGTAGTCGCCGAGCCGGTGCGGCGAGCCTGCGGCCACGACGTCGTACGACGAGAAGTCGAGGCCGTCGGGAACCACGAGGTCCTCGGCGGCGACGGCCGGGGCCAGCGACGGTACGACGGTCTCCGGCGCGGGTGACTCGGCGGACCGCTTGTGGACCATGACCCACCGCGCCCAGTCGATCGCGATCTCGCCGCGCTGGTTGGTCGCGGTCGAGCGCACCCACACCACGCCGGTGCGGCCGTTGGAGTTCTCCTTGAGCCCGATGACCTCCGAGCGGGTGCGCAGCGTGTCGCCCGGCACCACCGGCACGTGGAAGCGGCACTCGGCGTAGCCGAGGTTGGCCACGGCGTTGAGCGAGACGTCCGGGACGGTCTTGCCGAAGGCGACGTGGAAGCCGACCAGCTCCTCGACCGGGTGCGACGCGAGGCCGACCGACGCGGCGAACTCGGCCGACGACGGCACCGCGAAGCGGGTCGGGTAGATGGCTCCGTAGAGCGCCCGGTCCCCCTCGGTGATCGTGCGCGGGGTCGCGTGCTCGATCACCTGCCCGACGGTGAAGTCCTCGAAGAAGTTGCCGGCGTTGGTCTTCATGCCGGACATCGTGCCGCAGCGGCGCCGTCGCGGGCCGCCGCGGTCACGTGGGATGCGTCACGCCCGACGACCGGTCAGACGGGGCCCCGGTCGACCTCGACGCAGCTGCCCCCGCGGGCGGAGCTGGCCTCGATCGCGGCCAGCACCCGCTGGACGGCGAGACCGTCCTCGAAGGACGGCGTCGGCTCGCGGCCCGCCGCGAGCGCGGCCAGGAAGTCGGCGGCCTGGTTGGTGAAGGTGGCGTCCCACCCGAGGATGTGCCCGGGCGGCCACCAGCCGTCGATGTAGGGGTCCTGCTGCTCGGTGACGAGCTGGCGGGTGAAGCTGTCGGCGCCGTCGAGGCACACGTCGAGGTGGTTGAGCGACTCGAGGTCGAAGCGAAGGGCCCCGTCGCTGCCGTAGACCTCGATGCCGAGGGCGTTCTTGCGGGCGGTCGCCATGCGCGTGACCTCGAGGCTGACCACGGCGCCGCCGTCGGTGCGCAGGGTGCCCCACGCAGCGTCGTCGACGGTGACCTCCTCGGGGCCGTCGGCCCCGGTGCGCTGCGGCACGAAGGTGTGGGTCGTCGCGTTGACGGCGGTGACCTCCTGGCCGAGGAGGAAGCGCACCTGGTCGACGGCGTGGGAGGCGAGGTCGCCCAGCGCGCCGGAGCCGGCGAGCTCACGGCGCAGCCGCCAGGTCATCGGTGCGGCGTCGTCGGCCAGCCAGTCCTGCAGGTAGGAGACGCGCACCTGCCGCACGTCGCCGAGCCGCCCGTCGGCGACCAGGCGCTGGGCCAGCGCCAGCGCGGGCACGCGGCGGTAGTTGAAGCCGACCATCGAGTGCACGCCCCGCTCGCGGGCGGCCCGTGCGGTGGCGACCATCTTCTCTGCCTCGGCCATGGTGTTGGCCAGCGGCTTCTCAGCGATGACGTGCTTGCCCGCCTCGAGCGCCGCGATCGCTACCTCGGCGTGCAGGTGCCCGGGGACGCAGACGTCGACGACGTCGATGTCGTCGCGGTCGAGCACCTCGCGCCAGTCGGTGGCCGACTCTGCCCAGCCGTACTGGCCCGCCGCGGCCGCCACCGCGTCCGCGTCGCGGCCGACCAGGACCTGCTGGCGTACGCCGGGAGCGCCGGGCCGGAGCGCCGCGACGTTGCGCCACGCGTGGGAGTGGGCCTTGCCCATGAAGGCATAGCCGATGACGGCGACTCCCGGGGACCCGGCGGCGCCCGATGCGCTGGGTGTGCTGGTCACGTGCTTCTCCTGACTTGCGGTGGCGGTCGCTCAGGCGAGCGACCGGAGGAAGGACAAGCCGTCTCGGGCGAGCTCGTCCTGGGTGGGTGCCAGCGGACGCCAGATGGAGGCGGCCGTGGCGATGGAGGCATTGTCTGCCGTGAAGCTCTCGATGACGAGGGGACCGTCGTAGCCCACCTCGTCGAGCGCGGACAGCAGGGCGTGCCAGTCCGTCTGGTCGCCGCCGGGGGCGCCCCGGTCGCTGCCGCAGACCTGGACGTGTGCCAGGTGCTGACCTGCGGCTCGGACCGCGTCCGCGCTGGAGCGCTCCTCGATGTTGAGGTGGTAGCTGTCGAGGGCCAGGCCGAGTCCTTCGCCGAGCAACGGCTCGAGGGCGGTGAGGGCCTGGTCGACGGTGTTGACCAGGGAGGTCTCGTAACGGTTGAGGGGCTCGATCCCGAGCCGGACGCCCTGCGCGACCGCGTGGTCGACGACCGGGGCGAGGTGCGTGCGGAGGTCGTCGTACGCCACCTCCCGCTGGTCGGGGTCCATGCGCCAGACCCGGCCGGTGGAGGCGTAGAACGGGCCGCACACCGATCGCGCGCCGACACCGGCAGCGAAGTCGATGCAGGCCCGCAGGTAGTCCTGGGTGTCGGCCACGCACGAGGCGTCGACGAGGTCGCGACCCGGCGCCATCGCCCCCACGACGCAGGGCGTCAGGCCGGTCTCGGCGAGCACGTCGGAGACCACCGGGACGGTGAGGTCGCCCGCGTTCTCGAGCGGCAGCTCGACGGCGTCGAAGCCCATGCCGGCGACCCGGCGCAGCAGGTCGGCCACGTCCGCGTCGGTGAGCGGCGAGGTCCAGACCCACGTGTTGACGCCGATCTGTCGCATGGGCCGTCCTTCCGGGGTGCGGGTCAGGGTGTGTGCGGGGCGGGATGGGGTGGGACGGGTGACGGTGGGCCGGGCGTGAGCCCGGCCCACCGACGGGTGGATCAGATCATGATCTGGTCCGTCCCAGTGCCGGATCAGGGGATCTGGCGCTCCTGCCAGACCTCGGGGTAGCCGGGCAGGTCCTCTCCGCCGAACTTGGCGTAGTGGCCGTCGGGCATGCCGTCGTTGGCCTCGAGGTACTCACCGCGCTCGTCCTCGGTGATCGGCGTCTGGGGCAGGACCCACTCCTTCGGGACCTCCTCGCCGGCCCAGATCTTCTCGAGCGCGAGGAGCGGGGTGCGCCACTGGAAGTTGGAGTAGACGGGAGCGAGACCGGTGAGGCCGGTCTCCTCCCACTTGCGCAGGAAGCTCATCTCGTCCTCGCCGGTCATGACCGGCAGGTCGGCACCGAAGTCCTCGAAGGCCTCGATGGCGGCGACGGCACCGTCGCCGGCGTCCATCCAGACGCCCTGGACCTCACCCTTGTTGAGCTCGTCGGTGATGAAGGTCTTGATCTCGGTCGGGTCGGCGCCGGTGAAGAAGTCGACCGCCTCGATGCCGTTCTCCTCGAACAGCTTCTCGGCCGCGGCCCAGCGCTGCTCCAGGACGTCGACGCCGGGAAGGATGCGCAGCGCGACGACCTTGTCACCCTCCTCGAGGTTGTCGATGAGGAACTCGGCGGTGTCGATGCCCCACGCGAAGCCACCGATGGGGTGGATGAAGCTGGTGGCGCAGTCGGTCTCGACGCCGCGATCGAACACGATCACGGGCTTGCCGGTCTCACACGCCCGCTCGACCGCGTCGGTCATGGCGGCGGTGGAGTTGGGCGAGATGATGAAGGCGTCGCAGTTGCCCTCGGAGATGAAGTAGTCGATGTCGGCGATCTGGGTGTTGTCGTCGTCGCCGGCGTCGCGGGTCTCCATCTCTGAGATGACGCCCTTGTCCTGCAGGTCCTGGAGCTGCTGGTTCATGGTGATCCAGCCGGTCTGGCGCCACGGGTTGGAGATCGAGGCGTTGGCGAAGCACGCCTTGCCCGCCTTGTTGGACTTGTACTCGGACGTGTCGGTCATCTCACCGTCGATGTACTGCAGCCACGGGGTCTCGGGGTCACCCTCGAAGGTGGCCGAGCGCTGCTCGTACTGCTCGTCGTAGACGGCCTGGTCGAACCATTCCTGCTCGCTGCCCTCCTCCGGGCTCTCCGCGGCGTCGGGCGACTCGGACGTCTCCGAGCTCTCGTCGGTGCCGGACGCGGAGTCCGTCGGGTCCTCGGTGCTGCAGGACGTGGCGAACACCCCGAGCAGCAGGGCCGAGGCCACGGCCATCGGCGCACGGTGGATCTTTCGGCGCATCAGATTTCTCCTGTTTCAGTGCCCGGGCGGGCAGTGGTGGGTGATGGAGCGGTTGAAGCAGGTGGTGCGGATGGAGCGGGTGGTGACGTCCGAGGGGGGCGCCGGCCCAGGGACCAGGCGCGACCGGCAGCGGCTACGGCGAGGATGATGATCACGCCCTGCACTGTCGGCCTCCAGGTGGATTCGACCTCCTGGAAGTTGAGGAAGGAGAACAGCAGCTCGAGCGCGAAGGCGCCCGCCGCGGCGGACAGGAGCCAGCCGCGACCGCCACCGAGGACCACGCCACCGAGCACGACGGCGGTGATCGCCGTGAACTCGTAGCCGGCCCCCACCGAGGGGTGCACGCCGGCGTAGCCGACCAGGAGGATGCCGGCGACCGTGGCCGAGAGGGACGAGAGCATGAAGGCCCGGGTCTTGACCCACCACACGTGCGCGCCAGCCAGGCTGGCGGCGTCGGGGTTGTCGCCGGTGGCGATGATCGTGCGCCCGAACGGCGAGCGCATCAGCCACACGCCCGCGACCATGATGACCACGAGGATGATCACGGGGTAGGGCAGCACCTCGAGGACCGGCACGTCCTGGATGCCGCCGCGCCCGATCTCGCGGAACGTGTCGACCGGGTTGCCGGTGGCGGCGCCACCGGTCAGGAAGCGGACGAGCCCGCCGAGGGCCAGCATCGTGCCGAGGGTGACGATGAAGCTCGGCACCCGGAGGATCGTGGTGCCCAGCCCGTTGACCAGACCGACGACCACACCGATGAGCAGCATCAGCGCGATGGCCGGGAGCACCCGGCCCTCGTCGTCACCGATGTAGTTGCCGGCGATGACGACCTGCGTGGCGATCACCGCGCCCATGGACAGGTCGAACTCGCCGGAGACGATCACGTAGTACTGGCCCATGGCCGCGATCGCGATCGGAGCAGTGCGACCGATGAAGCGGATCAGCTGCGGCGGGTCGCCGAAGGACGGGTTCGCCCAGACCACGGCGACGAAGAGGACCGCGACGAGGATGAACACCGCGCCGCCCGGGGTCACCGCACCGCGCAGCAGCCGCTGGACCAGCGAGCCCTCGGTGAGCGGGAGCGTGCGGCCCGCCGTGCTGGGGGCGGAGCTGGGGGTGGAGCTGGGGGTGGACGTGGTGGCGCTCATGCGGGCTCCCCCTTCGTGGACGGGCCCTTCGAGGACGGGAGGACGGGTCTGGAGGCACCGAACCGCGGTGGGCGGCGTACGACGCTGCGGCGGGCGTAGACGGCGACGGCCAGCACGATCACCAGACCCCGGACGAAGTCCTTGAGGAACGGGTTGACCTGCATGACGCCCATGACGTTGTCGAGGACCGCGAAGATCGCGACGCCGCCCATGGTGCCGACGACGCTGCCCTTGCCGCCCGCGAGCAGGGTGCCGCCGAGCACGACCGCTGCGATGGACAGCAGGTCGTAGCGGCCCTGGGACCCGATCGTCGGCGACCCGACGCCGGTGCGCGAGAGCAGGAGGAGGGCGGCGAGGCCGGCCAGCACCGAGCAGAGCACGTGGGCCGAGACCACCGGGAGGGTGGTGCGCACCCCGGACATGCGAGCGACGTCGCGGTCGCCGCCGATGGCGTAGACGTGGTGGCCCAGCCGGGTGTAGCGGAGCAGGAGCGTCACCAGGACCGCGCAGACCAGGAGGACGAGGAACGAGGTGGGGATCCAGCCCACGATCCCGCTGCGGCCCAGCAGCCGCAGGTCGGGTGCGGCAGCGCCGTGGCTCCCTTGGTAGTTGGTGCCGAGGTAGCCGCTCACGATCAGGCCGATGCCGAGGCTGGCGATGAAGCCGTGCACGTGCAGGACGCTGACCAGCAGCCCCATCACGAGGCCGATCACGGCGCACACCACGAGGGTGTTGAAGACCGCGGCGGGGATGTTGCCGTCGAGGCCCTTCATGCCGCCGGCCGCGATCACGGTCGCGAGGCTCACGACGTAGGGCACCGAGAGGTCGAGGCTGCCCACGAGGATGACCAGCGTCTGGCCGATCGAGATCAGGCCGAGCACGCTCATCGCCGTGAGGACGGCCCAGATGTTGCCCTGGCTGAAGAAGTTGCGTCCCTCGATGCCGGTGAGCACGGCCGAGACGGCGATGACGGCGACCAGCACGAGGTAGATGAGGGCGGTCGAGTCGAGCTGCCGGGCCGGGCGCGGTCGCGCGGCGCGCCGCCGGCGTACGGAGTCGCGGGACTCCACGCTCGCGGCCGGGTCGGTGGTGGCGCTGCTCTTGGGGTCCCCGCGGCGTTGGTCGCCGGAGGAGCGCAGCGGGGGAGACGGGGAACGTCGTGGGGTGTCGTTCATGCTGCTTCCTCGCTCGCTGCTCCGGTGGCCATCGCCAGCACGGCTTCCTCGCTCGAGCCCGCCGGGAGCTCGCCGGCGAGCCTCCCGTCGCGCATCACGAGGATCCGGTCGGACATGCCGATCACCTCGGGGAGCTCGCTGGAGACCATCAGCACGGCGACGCCCTGCCGGGTCAGCTCGCGCATCAGCTCGTAGACGCGGTGCTTGGCGCCGACGTCGATGCCGCGGGTCGGCTCGTCCATCAGCACCACCAGCGGGTCGATGCTCAGCCAGCGGGCCAGCACGACCTTCTGCTGGTTGCCACCGGACAGGAACTGGACCTCCTGGGCCAGGCTGTGGGCGGCGACGTCGAGGTTGGACAGCACGCCCGGCATGTCACGCCGCGCGGTCGAGGTGCGCCGCGGGAAGACCGATCGCACCACGCCGAGGGCGTTGTCGAGGATCGACTGGTTGAGCGCCAGGCCCTTGGCCTTGCGGTCCTCGGTGATGAAGGCGAGCCGGGCGCGAACGCCCTGGCGGGGGCTGCTGACCTCGAGCGGCGACCCGTCGAGGGCGATGGTGCCGCGCGAGACGGGGTGGACGCCGAAGACGGTCTCGAGCACCTCGGTGCGCCCCGAGCCCTGCAGCCCCGCGATGCCGACGATCTCGCCGGCGCGGACCTCGAGGGAGACGTCGTCCACATAGCCGTTGCCGACCCCGGACAGCGCGAGCCGCACGTCACCGACCGTGACGTCGGCCGGCTTCTCGGGGAAGTACGTCGTCAGCGGGCGGCCCACCATCAGGCGCACGAGCTCGCCCTCCGACAGCTCGGCGGCCGGCCGGGTGGCCACGTGCTGCCCGTCCTTGAGGATCGTGATCGTCGTGCAGAGGTCGAAGATCTCCTTCAGCCGGTGCGAGACGTAGACGATCGCCACGCCGCGGTCGGTGAGGCGACGGATGATCGAGTAGAGGAGCTCGACCTCGTGGTCGGCCAGCGCCGCCGTCGGCTCGTCCATCTGGATCACCTTGGCGTCGAAGCTCACCGCCTTGGCGATCTCCACGATCTGCTGCTCGGCGACCGAGAGGCTCCGCACGAGGGTGCCGGCCTTGAGGCCGGACACGCCGAGCCCGGTCAGCAGCTCCTCGGTGTCGCGCCGCATGCGCCCGGTGTCGACCGGACCGAACCGGCCGAAGCGGCGGGGCTCGCGACCCAGCCAGATGTTCTCGGCGATCGTGCGCTCGAGGAGGAGGTTGAACTCCTGGAAGACGGTGGACACGCCGGCGCGCTGCGCCTGGACCGGGTGGCTGAAGGAGACCTGCTCGCCCCCGACCGCGATCGTGCCGCTGTCAGGGGTGTAGACGCCGGCGAGCATCTTCATCAGCGTCGACTTGCCGGCACCGTTCTCGCCGACGAGGCCGTGGACCTCGCCCGCGCGGAGCGTCAGGTCGAGTCCGTCGAGCACGGTGTTGCCGAAGAAGCTCTTGGTCATCCCGGTCGCGACGAGGGCGTTCCCTCCCTGGTCACGAGACGGTTCGTTCGGGGGGTTGATCGGGGGCACGGCGACACTGTGGCACGCGTCACGGGCTTTTGTCGAGCACTGACCAAAAGTGTCACACCTAGCGTGCAAAGTCATGCATGTGCTTGACTCCGCCCGTGCGCACCGGTGAGCTTTTCGATCTCCTCCGTGACGGAAGGCCCTGGACCCGTGCCCAGCTGGCCGAGGCGACAGGGCTCGCGCGGTCGACGATCACCGCGCGCATCGACACCCTGATGCGGCTCGGCCTGGTCGCCCCCTTCGGCGGCGCCCGGTCGACCGGCGGCCGCCCGCCCGCGCTCTTCGCGCTCAACCCCACCGCCAAGCTCGTCGTGGGCGTCGACGTCGGCGCCACCCACGCCCGGGCCGCGCTGACCGACCTCAACGGCTCCATCCTCGGTGAGGTCGACGCCCAGATCGCCGTCGCCGACGGCCCCGAGGCGGTCCTGTCGTGGGTGGTGGACTCGGTGCGCGACCTCCTCGAGACCAGCGAGCGCCCGGTCACGGACCTCGCGGCCATCGGGATCGGCCTCCCCGGCCCCGTCGAGCACTCCACCGGGCGGCCGATCAACCCGCCGATCATGCCGGGCTGGGACCGCTTCGACGTGCCGGCCTACCTCCAGGAGCAGTACGACGTCCCGGTGCTGGTCGACAACGACGTCAACATCATGGCCCTCGGCGAGCGGCGCGGGCACCTGCGCGACGTCGACGACCTCGTGCTGATCAAGGTCGCCACCGGCATCGGCGCGGGCATCGTCTCCGGCGGCGTGCTGCAGCGCGGCGCCCAGGGCACGGCCGGCGACCTCGGGCACGTCCGGGTGCCGGGCGCCGACGACGTACCGTGCCGGTGCGGCAACTCAGGGTGTCTCGAGGCCGTGGCGGCAGGACCGGCCCTCGCGGCGGCGGTGCGCGCCCAGGGCGAGCAGGCCGAGACGGGCGGCGACGTGGTCGAGCTCGTGCGCTCGGGGAGCAGGGTCGCGATGGGCGTCGTGCGCCAGGCCGGACGCGACATCGGCGAGGTCGTCGCCACCATGGTCAACCTGATCAACCCGTCGGTGGTCGTCATCGGCGGCCAGGTCGCGGGAGCCGGCGAGCACCTGCTGGCGGGGATCCGCGAGTCGGTCTACCACCGGTCGCTGCCGCTGGCGACCGAGCACCTGCGCATCGTGACCTCGCGCGCGGGCGGCGAGGCGGCCGTGCTGGGGGCCTCCGCGCTCGCGATCGAGCACGTCCTGTCCCCCGACGTCGTCGAGGCTGCCAGCGAGGCGCTGGCTGCGGCCGACGCCGCGGCCGAGGCGGCCGGGGGCCGCTGACCCCGGCCCGGACCTCGGCTCAGCGCAACTGGTAGTCCTTGAGCAGGCTGCGACCGATGATCATCTTCTGGATGTCGGAGGTGCCCTCGCCGATGAGCATGAACTTGACCTCGCGCGCGGGCGGCGAGGCGGCCGTGCTGGGGGCCTCCGCGCTCGCGATCGAGCACGTCCT
>DATIAJ010000416.1:0-9614 GCA_035458105.1 Nocardioides sp.
GACGTGCCCGGTCGCCTTGACGTTGTACTGGGCGAGCTCGACGGCGCCGTCCTCGTCGATGACGAAGGTCGAGCGGATCACGCCCTCGACCTCCTTGCCGTAGAGCTTCTTCGTGCCGAAGGCCCCGTAGGACTTGTGCACCGCGAGGTCCTCGTCGGACAGCAGCGTGAGGGTGAGGGCGTCGCGCTCGCGGAACTTCGCGAGCTTGGCCGGCTTGTCCTTCGACACGCCGAGCACCTCGTAGCCCGCCCCGCGCAGGGAGTCGAGGGACTCGGAGAAGTCGCAGGCCTGCGTGGTGCAGCCCGGTGTCATCGCCGCCGGGTAGAAGTAGAGGATCACCTTCTTGCCGCGCAGGTCCGACAGCGAGACCTGCTCCTCGGTGTCGCTGGTGAGGGTGAAGTCGGGGGCGGTGTCGCCGGCGGCGAGGCGGTCGGGCATGGGGGCTCCTGTGGTTGTTGCAAGACATTTGCAATAAGGTCGAGGGGTGCCGGCCCGGCATCGGGGGATCCGTGGCCGGCCACCAGACATCCAAGCAGCCACACCCACGCCAGATCCATGCCGGATCCACTGAGCAGGAGCACCCACGTGCACGTCCCCGACGGCTTCCTCGACGCCCCCACGTCAGTGGCGACCGGCGCGGTGGCAGCGGCTGCGGTCGCGGTCTCGCTGCGCGGCGCACGACGCGAGCTCGACGACCGTACGGCGCCCATGGCCGGGCTGGTCGCGACCTTCGTGTTCGCCGCCCAGATGATCAACTTCCCCGTGGGCGCGGGCACCAGCGGTCACCTGATGGGCGGTGCGCTGGCCGCCGTCCTCGTCGGGCCGTGGACGGCTGTGCTGTGCCTGTCGGTGGTGCTCGTGGTGCAGGCCCTGCTGATGGCCGACGGCGGCATCACCGCGCTGGGCACCAACATCACCCTGATCGGCATCGTCACCGTCGCGGTCGGCTGGGCGGTCTTCGTCCTGCTGCGCCGGGTGCTGCCCAAGCGGATCGGCATGGTCGCCCCGGCGGCAGCGGTCGCCGCCTTCGTCAGCGTCCCCGTCGCGGCCCTGGTCTTCACTGCCCTGTTCACCGTGGGCGGCAACATCTCTGTCGACCTCGGGGCCGTCCTGACGGCGATGCTCGGCTGGCACACCGTGATCGGCATCGGCGAGGCTCTCATCACCGGCCTGGTGGTCGCGAGCGTCGTGGCGACCCGTCCCGACCTCGTCCACGGCGCCGGTCCCCTCCTCCAGGAGCGCGAGCTCGAGCTCCGGACAGGAGTCACCCAGTGAGCACCCGCCGCTTCTTCGCCGTGGCCCTGGTCGTCAGCCTGCTCGTCGCCGGCGTCGCGAGCTACTACGCCAGCTCGCACCCCGACGGCCTCGAGCACGTCGCCGAGCAGACCGGCTTCATCGACGCCGCCGAGGACTCGGCGACCGCCGACAGCCCGCTCGCCGACTACCAGACCACGGGCATCGACGACGCCCGCATCAGCGGCGGCCTCGCCGGTGTCATCGGCGTCGTCGTCATGCTCGTGCTCAGCACCGGCCTGTTCTGGCTCGTCCGCCGGCGCGAGCCTCGCGGCGACGACTCTGGCGCCGAGGCTGACCAGCACGTCCAGTCGGAGGCCTGATGGGTGCCGGGCACGGGCACCGGTTGCACTTCCACGGCCACAGCCCGGTGCACCGCGCACCTGCGCACCTGAAGGTGCTGGCACTGCTGGGTTTCATGCTGGTGGTCGTCGCGACGCCGCGCCAGGCGTACGCCGTGTTCGCCCTCGAGGCCGCGGTCCTGCTGGGCATCGTGGCGCTCTCACGCGTGCCGCTGCGCTACCTCCTGCCACGGATGGTCGTCGAGGTGCCGTTCGCCGTCTTCGCGGTGCTGATGCCGTTCATCGCCCACGGTCCGCACACCGAGGTGCTGGGCGTCAGCGTCTCCGAGCCCGGTCTGGTCGCGGGCACCGCGCTGCTCGTCAAGGGCTCCATCGGCGTCCTCGCCTCGCTCACCCTGGCCGCGACGACCGAGCCGCAGGACCTCCTGCGCGGGTTGCAGCGGCTGCGGGCGCCCGACCTGGTCGTGCAGATCATGGGCTTCATGATCCGCTACCTCGACGTGGTCACCGCGGAGCTCGGCCGGATGATGACGGCCCTGCGCTCGCGTGGCTGCGACCCGCGCTCCCCACGACACTGGCCGGTGCTGGCCCGCTCGCTCGGTGCCCTGTTCATCCGTTCGTACGAGCGCGGCGAGCGCGTGCACCTCGCGATGCTGTCGCGCGGGTACGACGGCAGGCTGCCGCGGACGGACCAGCCATGACGACTCCTGTCCTCGACGTCCAGGGGCTCGCCTTCGCCTACCCCGACGGCCATCAGGCCCTCTTCGGGGTCGACCTCCACGTCCACCGCGGGGAGCGGGTCGCGCTGCTGGGCCCCAACGGTGCCGGCAAGACCACGCTGGTCCTGCACCTCAACGGCATCCTCGCCGCGGGTAGGGGCTCGGTCGCGGTCAGCGGGCTCCCGGTCGCGAAGGAGCATCTCCAGGAGATCCGGCGCCGCGTCGGGATCGTCTTCCAGGACCCCGACGACCAGCTCTTCCTCGGCACGGTCCGCCAGGACGTGGCGTTCGGCCCCGCCAACCTCGGCCTCAGGGGCGCGGCTCTCGACAAGCGCGTGATGGAGTCGCTCGAGCGGGTCGGGATGGCCGACTTCGTCGACCGTCCGCCGCACCACCTCTCCTACGGCCAGCGCCGCCGGGTGGCGGTCGCCACCGTGCTGGCGATGGAGCCGGAGATCCTGGTGCTCGACGAGCCGTCGTCCAACCTCGACCCCGCCTCGCGCCGCGAGCTCGCCGACATCCTGCGCAGCCTCGACGTGACCGTGCTGATGGTCACCCACGACCTGCCCTACGCGCTGGAGCTGTGCCCGCGCAGCGTCGTGCTGAGCGAGGGGGTGGTGGTCGCCGACCGGTCGACCTTCGACGTCCTCACCGACGACGACCTGATGGCGGCCCACCGGCTCGAGCTGCCCTGGGGTTTCGACCCGCGGCGCATTGGTAGCCTTCCCGGGTGACCCAGGACATGAGCGCGCTCGAGCGCGAGATCGAGGAGACGCGCGAGCGGCTCGCCTCGACGATCGACCAGCTCGCCTACCGCGCCCACCCCAAGACGATCGTCGGCCGGCAGGTGACGACCGTGAAGTCCCACTTCGTCGAGCTCGACACGGGCGCCCCGCGCACCGACAACATCCTGAAGGCGGCCGGTGCCGTCGTCGGCGTCATCGTGCTGTTCGCCCTCGTCCGCAGGGTCGCGAGCTGAGCGCCTCGTCCAGCGGCATGGCGAGCGGCGGCGGGGACCCGAGGTCCGCGCCCATCAAGATGCTGCACGACCGCCTGCTGGTCGAGGTCGACCAGGAGGCCGGCGAGCGGCGTTCGACCGGCGGCATCGTCATCCCCGCCACTGCGGCCATGGGCGCCCGCCGCCTGGCCTGGTCCCGCGTGATCGCGGTCGGCCCGCACGCGCGTGCCGTCGAGGTCGGCGACCGGGTGCTGTTCGACCCCGAGGACAAGGCCGAGGTCGAGGTCCACGGCGAGGTCTACGTCGTCATGCGCGAGCGCGACGTGCACGCGGTCGCCGCAGAGCGCCTCGAGGGCGGCTCCACCGGGCTCTACCTCTGATGGCCTACCTGGTCAGGCAGTCCCACCGCGCGCCGGCGGTGACCTCCCCGGTGCCCGTCGACGAGTCGCTGCCCCGTGCCTGTGTCATCGGCGCCGGCTCCTCCGGCATCGCGGCGGCCAAGCAGCTCCACCTCGCCGGCATCGGCTTCGACTGCTTCGAGATGGGCAGCGACATCGGCGGGACGTGGGTCCTCGACAACTCCAACGGCCAGTCCGCCTGCTACGACACGCTCGAGATCAACACCTCGTGCCCCCGCATGGCGTTCTCCGACTTCCCGATGCCCGCGGACTACCCGCCCTACGCGCGGCACGACCAGGTCCACGCCTACTTCGAGCAGTACGTCGACCACTTCGGCTTCCGCGACACGATCACCTTCGACACCACGGTGGAGCAGGTCACCCGGTCCGCCGACGGCCGCTGGGACGTGCGGATCACCGGGCCCGACGGCACGGAGACCCGCACCTACGACGCCGTACTGGTCGCCAACGGCCACCACTGGGACCCGCGCTGGCCCGAGCCGGCCTATCCCGGCACCTTCGACGGCGAGCAGATCCACTCCCACGACTACCGCTCCGCCGACCAGCTCGCCGGGCGTGACGTCGTGGTCGTCGGTGCGGGCAACTCCGCGATGGACATCGCGGTGGAGTCGTCCCGCGTGGCACGTACGACGACCTGGTCGGTGCGCCGCACCGAGTGGGTGCTGCGCAAGTTCCTCCTCGGCAAGCCGAGCGACCAGGTCGCCCTGCCCGGCTGGCTGCCGTGGTGGGTGACCGCAGCCCGGCTGCGGATCGGGGCGACGTACGCCGGCAACATGACGAAGTACGGCCTGCCCGCCCCCACTCACAAGCCGGGACAGTCGCACCCCGTGCAGTCCGACCAGATCCGCGAACGGCTCGACGCGGGCGCGGTGACGGCGCGGCCCGGCATCGAGCGCCTCGACGGCGACCGCGTCGTGTTCGTCGACGGCACCACGGCGCCGGCCGACCTGATCGTGTGGGCCACGGGCTACAAGGTCACCTTCCCGTTCCTGGCCTCCGAGGTGGTCTCGGCCCACGACAACGACCTGCCCCTGTGGAAGCGCACCGTCCACCCCGACCTCCCCGGCCTGTACTTCATCGGCCTCGTGCAGGCGATCGGTGCGGTGATGCCGATCGCCGAGGCGCAGTCGGCGTGGGTCGCCGAGACCCTCGCCGGGCGCTACGTGCCGCCCGCGGACGACGTCGTACGACGTCAGATGGCCGCCGAGCACCGTCGGGACAAGAAGCAGTTCTACGCCTCGCCGCGCCACACGATGGAGGTCGACTTCGACCACTACCTGTGGGACCTTGCGCGCGAGCGCAGGAAAGGACGTGCCCGTGCTACGTCGTAGGATCGCGGGCCTCGTCCTGCGTGCCGTCAGGTGGCAGACCGTCGGCGACGTGCCGCAGCGCGGCGTGCTGGTGGGTGCCCCGCACACCTCCAACTGGGACTGGGTGCTGACCATGCTCCTGGCGTGGCGGTACGGCATCACGATCCGGCTGCTGGTCAAGAAGGAGCTCTTCGTCGGACCGCTCGGCTGGCTCCTGCGCCGCACGGGTGCCGTCGAGCTCGACCGCGCGAACCCCGCGGCGACCATCAAGGAGCTGCTCGCCGAGGCCGACAGCGGGGACCCCTGGCTGATCGGCATCGCGGCCGAGGGCACGCGCTCGCGCGGCGACTACTGGAAGTCGGGCTTCTACCGGATCGCCCGCCAGACCGGGCTCCCGATCACCCTGGCGTTCCTCGACGTGCCCTCGCGCACCGTCGGCTGGGGTCCGACCTTCCACCCCACCGGTGACGTCAGCGCCGACATGGACGTGCTGCGCGACTTCTACGCCGACAAGACCGGCTTCAACCCCGAGGGCTTCACCCCGCCGCGGTTGCGCGAGGAGGGCCCGGCCTGAGGTCGTACGACACGCCCATCCGGGTGTGGCTCGGTACCGCTCGGCAACCGTGAAGGCTACGTTGAGGGTTCAACCGAAGGGAGCATGCAAATGGCGTTACTGCTGTGGATCCTCGCCGTCATCCTCGTGGTGTCCGGCATCGTGTCGCTGATCAGGGGTCAGATGCTCTGGGGCATCGTGCTCATCATCGTCGGGCTGCTCGTCGGCCCCGGTGGAGTCAGCCTGTTCACGTAGCAGCACCCTGCGGGAGGGAAGAACGACGAAGGGCCGGTCCACCAGGACCGGCCCTTCGCTTCTGTACGCCATCAGGGACTCGAACCCCGAACCCGCTGATTAAGAGTCAGCTGCTCTGCCAATTGAGCTAATGGCGCATGCGGTGAAGCGAGTAGAACTCTACCGCGTGGTGATCGGCGAGCGAAATCGAGGTGGCCGCGTGGCCCACCCTCGGCCATCCTGATCCGCCCGCGCTCGACCGGTCACGCGTTCGGGACCACCGCCGGAAAGTATCTGAGGACGTTCTGGTAGGTCGTTCGACCATTCCACCTACCAAATCGTCCTCAGATACCCCGAGGTGGCGCCTCAGAGCTCGGCGAGCACGGCCTGCGCCGCGTTGTGGCCGCCGAGCCCGGAGACCGCCCCGCCGCGACGCGCGCCGGAGCCGCAGAGCAGCACCGAGTCGTGTCCGGTCTGGACGCCCCACTGCTGGGCCGGGGTCTCGAGACGTGAGCGGTTGGGAGCCCACGGCCAGTCGAGGTCGCCGTGGAAGATGTGGCCGCCCGGCATGGCCAGGTCACGCTCGACGTCCTGGGGGATCTTCGCCTCGAGGCACGGCCGGCCGTCGGCGTCGGTGGCGAGGCAGTCGGCGAGCGGCTCGGCCAGGACCGCGTCGATCGAGGCGAGCGCGCGCTGGACGGCGAGGTCCTTGGCGCCGGGGTCGGCGTCGAACAGCCCGGCCGGCGTGTGCAGGCCGAAGTACGTAAGGGTGTGCGCCGAGCCGGCGCGGTCGCCGAGGATCGAGGGGTCGGTGAGGCTGTGGCAGTAGACCTCGCCGGGCATCGGGTCGGGCACCGCACCGCCGGCCGCAGCGGCGTACGCCTGCTCGATGGTCGAGTACTCCTCAGCGAGGTGCAGGGTGCCGGCGAACGCCACGGCGGGATCGGCTCCCGAGCGCAGGGCCGGCAGCCGGTCGAGGAGGAAGTTGATCTTGAGCTGCGAACCGGCCGGCTTGGTCTCGGCGTCCTCGCCCTCGCCGAGGAGGATCCGCAGCACCCAGGGTGCGACGCCGGACAGCACGCGCCGCCCGGTCGCCGAGCGCTGCTGCCCGCCGTCGTGCCAGACGACCTCGGCGCCGTCCGGGCCGGGCGTGATCGCACTGACCCCCGCACCCGTGACCACCTCCGCGCCGGCGTCGATGGCAGCCCTGGCCAGTGCGTCGGTGACCGCGCCCATGCCGCCGATCGGCACGCGCCACTCGCCGGTGCCGTTGCCGATGAGGTGGTAGAGGAAGCAGCGGTTCTGCGCGAGCGAGGGGTCGTCCATCGAGGCGAACGTGCCGATGAGCGCGTCGGTGGCGACGACCCCGCGCACGGTGTCGTCGGTGAAGCGGCGGGTGATCGCCCGGCCGAGCGGCTCCTCGACGACGTCGGTCCAGATCCGCTCGTCGACGAGGGCGCGGACGTCCTTCTCGAGCGGGAGCGGCCGCATCAGCGTCGGGGCGACGGCCTCCGCGAGCCGGCCGACCTCGCCGTAGAACGCCTCCCACGCGGCGTACTCGTCGTCGCCGCCGGTGAGGTCGCGGAACGACGCGCGCGTCGCCTCGCCCTCGGGCCGCTCGACCAGCAGGCCGCCGGTGCGCTCACCTCGCGTCCACGGGGTGTACGACGCAGTGGTGCGCGAGGCGAGGCGGACGTCGAGGTCGAGGTCGGCCATCAGCTGCTCGGGCATCAGGCTGACGAGGTAGGAGTAGCGGGAGAGCCGGGCCGGGTGTCCGGCAAAGGGCTCGACCGACACGGCCGCGCCGCCGGTGTGGCCCAGGCGTTCGAGCACGAGCACCGAGAGCCCGGCGCGGGCGAGGTAGGCGGCGCTGACGAGGGCGTTGTGCCCTCCGCCGACCACGACGACGTCATAGCTGCTGTTGCCGGAAGTCACCGGGCCAAGGTAGACCCTGGCGGCGCCGTGGCCCGGTGACGGCTCCGACGTCAGAGCCGTGAACGTGTCGTTGGGCACGATGACCGCGCGCCCGGTGACCTCGCCATGGGCCAGGTCCTGGTAGGCGGACGCCCCGGCGCGAGGGCCCTTTGCCGAGCGGCGCCGGGACGAAGGACCCTTCGTACGACACCGCTGCAGGCGAAGAGTGGATGCAGAGGACCACTGGAGGAGGACGTCATGACCGAGCAGCGAACCACCGCACACGGGCCGCGCATCGTGGTCGGGGTCGGTCCGGAGGAGTTCGGTTCCGCGCTCGCGTTCGCCGCCGCCGAGGCCCTGCGGGCCGGGTGCGGTCTGCACCTGGTGCACTCCGTCGACCTGACCCCGATCCCGGCCGACCACGTGCTGATCCCGGCGGCCGACGTCGAGGCCTGGGGCGCCGAACGCATCGCCGAGGCGGTCAAGGTGGCTGACGACGTCGTCGGCGACGCCGTGCCCGTCACCCACGAGCTCGTCCGGGGCACTCCGGTGGGCGCGCTGGTCGAGGTCGGCCGCACGGCCCGGATGGTCGTGCTGGAGCACCGGCACCTGTCGCGGCTGTCCCGGATCGTGAACCGCACCGTCGCCGGTGGCGTCGCCGCGCACCTGCGGGTGCCCGTGGTGGCGGTGCCGAGCGGCTGGCGTCCCGAGGGGAAGCAGCGGGTGGTCGTCGCCGGCGTCGACGTGGCCGACCGCTCGGACGAGGTGCTGCGTGCGGCGCTGGCGGAGGCCCACGCACGCGGAGCGCAGCTGCGACTCGTCCACTCGTGGTCGCTGCCGCGGCCCTACGAGGGCGCGCTGTCGTCGGACGACGTCCGGCGCTGGTCCGACAGCGCGCGGGCCGAGGTCTGTGCCGCGCTCGACCGGGTCGGCGACCTCTCCGCCGCCACCGATGCGGACGTGCGGGTCGAGCAGGGGCGTGCCGCCGAGAGCCTGGTGGAGAACTCCGCCGACGCCGAGCTGCTCGTGATCGGTCGCCACGACCCGCTCGTGCCGATCGGCTCGCACATCGGTCCGGTCGCCCGCGCCGTGCTCAGGGAGGCGACGTGCCCCGTGCTGCTCGCGAGCCCGCGGCCGCACCGGGCGGTGTACCACCCGTAGCGGAGTGAGGCCGGGGGTCAGTCCCGGCCGAACAACCGGGACAGGAAGCCGCCGCCCGAGCCGCTGGCGGCCTTCTCGGCAGCGGTGTGCTGGCCGTTGCACCAGTCCTTCGCCGGGACGCCGGCCTTGACCTGCCCGACGTGCTGGCCGCAGCCGGCCCAGGTGGTCTTGCCGCAGGTCTTGCATCGCACTGCTCGGCACATGGTGGATCTCCTTCTGAGGGGTGTGTGGTTGGTTGCCGCGGCCGGGGTCAGCCGTGGGAGAACGTGATGTTGGGGAGGATGCGGGTGAGCCAGCGCGGGGTCCACCAGGCCGCCTTGCCGGTGAGCCGGAGCATCACGGGCAGTAGCACCAGGCGCACGAGGAACGCGTCGAGCAGGACGGCGACGCCGAGCACGATGCCCATCTCCTTCGGAGGCAGCGGGCCGGACAGCGCGAAGGTGAAGAAGACCGCGACCATGACCGCACCGGCGGCGAAGATGACGCGTCCGGAGTGGGCCAGCGAGCCGACCATGGCCTCGCGCGGGTCCCCGGACTTCTCGTAGTGCTCCTTGGCGGAGGCGAGCAGGAACACGGTGTAGTCCATGGCGATCGCGAAGATCATCGCGAAGAAGAACACAGGCGCCCACGCGTCGAGGAAGCCCTGCGACTCGAAGCCGAGCAGGTCGGCCCCGATGCCCTCCTGGAAGACGAGCCTGGCCACACCGAAGGCAGCGGCCGTCGACAGCAGGCTGGCGAGGGTGCCGAGCAG
>DATIAJ010000417.1:0-2935 GCA_035458105.1 Nocardioides sp.
TTGGGGATGTAGTTCATCGTGTCGTAGATCGCCATGCCGGCGTCGACCGAGCCGCCGGGGCTGTTGATGTGGAGGAAGATGTCGGCCTCCGGGTCCTCCGCGGAGAGCAGGAGGAGCTGCGCACAGATCGCGTTGGCGTTCTGGTCGCGCACCTCCGAGCCGAGGAAGACGATGCGCTCACGGAGGAGGCGCTGGTAGATGTGGTCGTCGAGGCCATACATCCCACCGGCGCCATTCATCTCAGGCGAACGAGACATCTCGGGCGAGAGGGCTGGGCTGGAGTTCTGGTTCACGCTGGCGACACTAGCCGGAAGGACGGACACTTCCACGCGCTGACCCACCCTGTTCGCCCACAGCGGATTCAGGGCCGCACCCTCAGTCGAGTGCTACCTCCTCCAGCACCTCCCGGAAGACCCGCCACCGTTCCGGGCCCACCTGCGCGGCCCACGCCTCGTCACAGGCTGCCAGCACCGCCGCGGCGCGGGCGAGGGCATCACGGCCGGCGTCGGTGATGCGTACGACGCGGGCGCGGGCGTCGTGGTCGGCCACGGTCACGGTCACCATGTCGAGCGCCTGGAGCTGACGGACGAACTGGCCGCACCCCTGGGTGGTCATCTCGGCGCACTCGGCCAGCTCGCTGATCGTCAGCCCCTCCTGCGGCAGCCACTCCAGCACGCGCAGCTGGGACGGCCGCAGCTCGGGAGCCTCGACGGCCAGCCGCTCCCGCAGCCGCCCGAAGACCAGGCCCATCAGCATCGGCAGGTGGGGCTCGACGGCGGGGAGCCGGCCCTTGACGTCAGTCATGAAAGCAACTTACCTTTTCTGATCATGAAAGCAACTTTCACGCCTGCCGGACGCGGCGTGCACGACCGGTCGGCGCTGGACCACGACGACGTCAGCGACGCCGAGCTGGGTGCGATGGTCGCCGACCTGTGGGACGTGCCCGCCGTCGAGCTGCTGGACTCCACGGCCGAGCCCGTCGACTACCACGTGCCCTCGATCCTCACCGGCGCGCGCACGTGGGTCCGCGGCGCCGCCGACGCCGGGGACGGTCCCCGGCCGTTCACGCTGTTCGTCAAGCGGGTGCACAGCTGGCGCCACTCCCCCGCCTTCGCCGGCGTACCTCCTGAGATCGGCGAGTGGGCGGCGTCCTCGGTGCCGTGGCGGGCGGAGCCGCTGCTCTACGCGAGCGACCTGGCCGAGCGGCTGCCCCAGGGTCTGACGATGCCGCGCGCCGTGCGGGTCGACGAGCGTCCCGACGAGACCGCCGTCGTCTGGATCGAGGCCGTGGAGGTCAGCGCCGAGCCCTGGGAGACCGGGACGTACGTCGAGGCCGCGGGCCTGCTGGGGCGGATGTCCGGCAGCAGCCGCGTCGCCGAGCTCGCCGAGATCGACCCGCTGCCCTGGCACATCCAGTCCTTCGTGCAGGGACGACTCGCACACACCGTGCTGCCCGGCCTCTTCGACGACGCGACGTGGGAGCACGAGCTGGTCGCCCCGTACTTCGGTGACCTGCGCGGACGGCTGACGGTCGTGGCCGACCACCTCGACCCGCTGGCCGAGGAGTTCGCCCGGCTGCCGCACCGCACCTCGCACGGGGACGCCTGCCCCAACAACCTGCTGCGCCACCCGTCCGGAGCAGGCTTCACGCTGATCGACTTCGGCTTCTGGCGTCCGCAGCCGGTCGGCTTCGACCTGTCCCAGCTGCTGGTCGGCGACATCCAGATCGGCCGACGCGACGCCACAGACCTGCCCGAGGTCGCCGAGGCCTGCCTGACGGCGTACGCCGCCGGGCTGGCCGAGGAGGGCGCCGAGGTTCCCGACGCGACCCTGCGCCGCAGCCACGCCGTCAGCCTGATGCTCTTCAACGGCCTGCCGAGCCTGCCGCTCGAGCACCTCGCGGAGGAGCCCACCGCCGCGATGCACGACTGGTCGCTGCAACGCTCGCGGATCGCGCGCTATGCGCTCGACGTGCTGGAGCGCACTGATCCCTAGGTTCGCCTGACGCCGGGCGCCGACCTCACTACCGTGGCCGCGTGGAGCGGAGGGGGAACCGACCCGGTGTGCTGGCGCGCTGCGCGGTGGTGACGCTGGCGCTCGGCGCCGTCGCGTGCGGGGAGCAGCCGTCGCCGCGGCCGACCGAGACGACCGCCGCATCACCCGCGCCCTCCGACGACGCCGCTGCGATCGCGGCCGCGGAGGCGACGGTACGCGCGTTCTTCGCGGTGAAGGGGAGGGCCGAGGACCCGTTGAGCGTGCAGCTGGCCGCTCAGGCGACGTTCCTCACGTCCCCCGACGTCCACCCCGCCACGGCCTTCGAGTCCAGCAGGAGCAAGCGTCCCTCCCTCATCACGCAGGAGCACGTGGGTGTCGAGCTGTCGGACCTGCGGTGGCGTGGCGACGAGATCCTCGTCGACTTCGAGTACGACACCACCGGCGTGAGCTACCCCATGATCGGCGACGAGGTGCAGCGCGACGACCCCTACACCGCGAAGGGGTACTGGGACGGCACCGCGACGCTCGAGGAGCGCGACGGCACGTGGTTGATCAACCACTTCACCACTGTCCGGTCCGGCGGCGGCACCAGCTGACCCGAACGACGCGGCCGGCGCCCACCCGAGGGTGGACGCCGGCCGTGGCGTGCGGAGCGGGAGGTCAGGCCTCGTCCTCCGGGGCGGCCTCAGCGGTCGCCTCGACGGGCTCCGCGCCGATGGTGCCGTCGGGGCGCAGGTTCTTGAGCTCGACCACGTTGCCCGAGGCGTCCTTGACGGTCGCCGCCTCGACGATCGTGGCCAGCGCCTTGCCGCGCAGGATCTCCTGCACGAGCTCGGGGATGTGGTTGTGCTCGAACATGTGGTTGGCGAACTCCTGCGGGTCCTGGCCGGACTGCTGGGCGCGCCGCACGAGGTGCTCGGAGAGCTCGGCCTGGTCGATG
>DATIAJ010000418.1:0-2086 GCA_035458105.1 Nocardioides sp.
GCCGACATCGGCCTCAAGGGCCAGCTCGTCATGGACGCCGACGGGCGCCAGGTCGAGGGCTTCCAGGTGCACCTCGGCGGCGCCCTCGGGCTCAACCCCGCCATGGGCCGCAAGCTGCGCGCCCACAAGGTCACCAGCGCCGGCCTCGATGACTACGTCACCGCGGTCGTGTCCGCGTACCTGGCCGATCGCACCGAGGGCGAGCGCTTCGCCGCCTGGGTGGCCCGCGCCGACGACGTCCTGCTCCGCGGGGAGCCGGTCGCGTCATGAGCGAGCGCGCGCAGCCCTTCCACTGCCCCTACTGCGGGGACGAGAACCTCTTCCCCCGCGAGGGTGCAGGGGCGTGGGAGTGCCGCTCGTGCCTGCGCAGCTTCACCGTCCAGATGACCGGCATGATCCCGCACCCCGGCAGCGCAGGAGGGCCCGCATGAGCCTGTCCACCCGCGCCGCGCGCGACTTCAAGGGCACCCACACCGAGGGACGTACGCCGGAGGAGCTGCGCGAGCTCGTCTCCCACGTCGGCGCCGAGCTGGAGCTCGCCCCGGCCGAGGTCATCATCGAGTGGGCCGTCGCGACCTTCGGCGACCGGTTCGCGATCACCTCGTCGATGGGCGACGCCGTGCTCGCGCACCTGGCCTCGACGGTCGCGCCCGGCATCGACGTCGTCTTCCTCGACACCGGATACCACTTCGTCGAGACCATCGGCACCCGCGACGCCGTCGAGGCGACCCTGCCGGTCAACCTGCGCACCGTCAGCACCTCTCTCACCGTCGCCGAGCAGGACGCGCAGTACGGCAAGGACCTCTACAGGACCGACCCCGACCTCTGCTGCGCCCTGCGCAAGGTCAAGCCGCTCGCCGACACGCTGGCGGAGTACGACGCCTGGGCCACCGGCCTGCGCCGCGCCGAGACCCACAACCGCGTCATCGCTCCCGTCGTCGGCTGGGACGCCCGCAAGGGCAAGGTCAAGGTGTCCCCGCTGGCGCGGTGGAGCGACGAGCAGGTCGAGCAGTACATCGCCGACAACGGCGTGCTGGTGAACCCCCTCGTCCACGACGGCTACCCGAGCATCGGCTGCTGGCCCTGCACGCGCCGCGTCGCCCCGGGCGACGACCCGCGCAGCGGCCGCTGGGCCGGCACCTCGAAGACCGAGTGCGGCATCCATGCCTAGGCCCACCGCTCGCCCCCAGTCCCGCGACAACGTCGTCGCACCCACCCAGCACCACCGCTCCACACACGATCGGAGGCACCCCTGATGGCTGCTCCTGCTCTGGTTGCCCTGGCCCACGGAAGCCGGGACCCGCGTTCGGCCGCGACGATCAAGGCGCTCGTCGCCGAGGTCAAGGCGATGCGTCCCGACCTCAAGGTCGAGACGGCCTTCCTCGACCTCTCCAAGCCGAGCTTCGACACGGTCGTCGACCGCCTCGTCAAGGCCGGTCACGAGGAGATCGTCGTCGTCCCGCTCCTGCTGACCGAGGCCTACCACGCCAAGGTCGACGTGCCGGAGGCCATCGCCGCTGCGATGGCCCGCCACGACGGCGTCCGGATCCAGGCCAGCCGCATCCTCGGCATGGAGGCCGCATTCCTCGAGGTGCTCGACGTCCGCCTGCGCGAGGCGCTCAAGGCGGCGCGGGTGCGCGAGCTCGACGCGCTGGTGCTGGCCGCGGCCGGCTCGTCCGACCCGCTCGCCAACCAGGCGGTCGCGCGCATCGCCCGCACCTGGGGTGCGCGGCACCGCCTGCCGGTGACCGCGGCCTTCGCCTCGGCCGCTCCCCCGGCCGCCGGGGAGGCGGTGCGTGCCTTCCGCGCGGAGGGCAAGCGACACATCGCCGTCGCCTCGTTCTTCCTCGCACCCGGCCGGCTGCCCGACCGGGCGACCGAGCTGGCGGTCGAGGCCGGCGCGGTCGCGGTCTCCGACCCGCTGGGTGCACACCCGGCAGTCGCGCGCGCGATCCTCGCCCGCTACGCCGTGGGCGCGGTGGAGCTCGTGCCGGTCTGACGCTCACGACGCAAGGTGCTTCAACGCCTCCCGGCGTGAGAGCCCGCTGAGCCGGTCGTCGTGGGTCCGCACGAAGGTGCGGACCCA
>DATIAJ010000419.1:0-14182 GCA_035458105.1 Nocardioides sp.
ACGCGCGCCGCCGCCCGTCCGTGCCCCGGCGACACCTGGCCGGGCAACGAGGCGGGCAACCGCAAGCAGTTCGACGACGAGCTCGCACCCGCCGGCTGAGGACGCGTGCTCAGCCCTCGCGTACGTCGACCCGGCAGGCACCGCTGCCTGCCGGGGTCAGCGACCCAGGTCGGGCACGACCTCCGCGCGGGGCAGGTCGGCGAGCGCGCGCCCGGGCACCAGCAGCTTGGAGCGACGTACGCCGCTGCCGAGCACGACCACGGGCTCGTCGAGCAGTGCCTCGTGGACCAGCACGCGCCACCCCTCGGGGAGCCCGACCGGGGTGATCCCGCCGTACTCCATCCCCGTCTCGGCCACCGCGCGCTCCATCGACAGGAAGGAGGCCTTGCGCACGTCGAGCATCTTGCGCACCAGCGTGTTGACGTCCGCGCGGGTGTCGGCGCGGACCACGCACGCGGCGACCCGCTCGTCGCCGGCTCGCGCGCCCGCGACGACGACGCAGTTGCCGCTCGCCACCATCGGGATGCCGTATGCCTCGCTCATCGCGGCCGTGTCGGCGAGGTCCGGGTCGATCTCGACCACCGCCACCTCGGTCGCCCCGGACCACCCCGCGAGGGCGGCGGCGACGGGAGGAGCGACCAGGTCCGGGTGCTCGACGGCGGGCAGGGACGTGAGGGACGGGAAGCTCGGCAGCGTCACGCGGTCATCATGCGGCATTCACCCTGAGGTCATCGCGGCACCACCGTGCGGTCCCCGGGGCCCTGCAGCGTGGTGCCATGACGGTGACCCGCGAGGCGCCCCAGGCCGGGGCGGTCTCGACCTCGTCGTTGGTCCCCACCCCCACCGTGGTTGCGCACCGCGGCGCCAGCGGGCACCGTCCCGAGCACACCCTCGACGCCTACCGCACCGCCATCAGGATGGGCGCCGACGACATCGAGCTCGACCTCGTCGCCACCCGCGACGGCGTGCTCGTGGCGCGCCACGACCTCGAGCTCAGCGCGACCACCGATGTGGGGAGCCGTCCCTCGCTCGCGCACCTGCGCCGCACGCGGGTCGTCGACGGCGTGGAGCAGCACGGCTGGTTCGCCCAGGACCTCACGCTCGCGGAGCTCAAGATGCTCGCCGCGAGGGAGCGGATGCCGGGCACCCGGCCCGGCAACACGGCGTACGACGGCGCGGAGGGCGTGCCGACGCTCACCGAGGTGCTGGCCATGGTCGGCGCCGAGTCGCTGCGGCGCGGCCGCCCGGTCGGGGTGGCGCTCGAGCTCAAGCACGCCGCCCACCACGACGCGGCCGGCCTCCCGCTGGACGAGCCGCTGCTGCGCGAGCTCGCCCGCCAGGGCCTCGACCACCCGTGGGCGCGGGTGACGCTGATGTCCTTCGAGGCGCCCGTCCTCCGGCGTCTCGCCACGCGGACCCGGCTGCCCCTCCTGCAGCTGCTCGACCGCGGGCACCGGGTGACGTCGGAGGAGCTCGACGAGATCGACGAGTACGCCGACGGCCTCGGCGCCCACACGTCGCTCGTGCTGCCCCGCGACGCCGCGGGGGCGGTCGGCGCACCGTCGACGCTCGTCCGCGACGCGCACCGCCGCGGCCTCACCGTCCACGCCTGGACCGTGCGCGCGGAGAACCGCTTCCTGCCGACCGACCTGCGGCGCGGCGACGCACCCGACGCGCTCGGCGACATGGCGGGGGAGGTGCGGGCGCTGCTCGCCGCGGGGGTCGACGGGGTCATCACCGACCACCCCGAGCAGGCGCTGTCCGTGCTCCGTGAGCGCGCGTCCACGGCTGTCGGCTGACCCTTCACGTCGCGTTCACCGCACCGACCTCGGGCCGCCGCCCCGCGCCGGTTGGCTCTCGGGCATGACATCTCGGACACGTGCCGGCCTCGGGCTGGCCCTCGCCACCGCACTCACCTCGCTCGCCCCGCTCGCGGTCACCACCGCGACCGCCACGGCCGCACCCGCGGCGGAGGCCTCCCTCGACGAGCCCGTCCTCATCGGCCACCGCGGCGCGTCGGGCTACCGGCCCGAGCACACCCTCGCCGCCTACGAGCTGGCGATCGAGCAGGGCGCCGACTACATCGAGCCCGACCTCGTCTCGACCGGGGACGGCGTCCTCGTCGCCCGCCACGAGAACGAGATCGGCGGCACCACCGACGTCGCCGACCACCCCGAGTTCGCCGACCGCCGGACCACCAAGGTCATCGACGGCCGCCCGGTCACCGGCTGGTTCACCGAGGACTTCACCTACAAGGAGCTGCGCACCCTGCGCACGAAGGAGCGGCTCCCGCAGGTGCGCCCCGACAACACGGCGTACGACGGCGACGAGCGGATCCCGACCCTCGACCAGGTCATCAAGCTGGCCCGCCGTGAAGGCGTCGGCATCTACCCCGAGACCAAGCACCCCACCTACTTCGACTCCATCGGCCTCTCGCTCGAGGAACCCCTCGTCGCAGCGCTGGAGAAGCGCAAGTGGGTGGACGCCGACGACCCGGTGATCATCCAGTCCTTCGAGGTCACCAACCTCCGCGACCTCGACACGATGGTCGACGTGCCGCTCGCGCAGCTCGTCGACGCCGCTGGCGGCCCCTTCGACCTGCCGGGCACGACGTACGCCTCCATGGTGACGCCGGCGGGCCTCGCCGCGATCGCGACGTACGCCGACGGGCTGGGCGCCGCGAAGAACCTGGTGCTCCCGCGCGACGCCGCCGGCCGCACCGGCGCGCCCTCCTCGGTGGTGCCCGACGCCCACGACGCCGGCCTCGTCGTGCACGTGTGGACCCTGCGCCGCGAGAACCAGTTCATGGCCACCAACTTCCGCATCGGCACCGACCCGAACGCCCCCGGCGACCTGGCCGCGGAGACGCGCGCCTTCCTCGACGCCGGGGTCGACGGGATCTTCAGCGACAACCCCGACATCGTCGCCGAGGAGATGGGCCAGACCGCCTCGCAGCAGTGACAGGCAGGGCCTCGCACCGGCGTACGCTCGAGTCGTGACGTACGCCGGTGCTGCCCCGACCGTGACCCCGACCTCGACCTCGACCGCCCTGCTCGAGCGGATCCGCGCGTCCGTCATCGGCGACGACCAGGTGATGCAGGGCCCCTACGGTCCCCGCCGGGTGACCTACGCCGACTACACCGCGTCGGGCCGGAGCCTGACCTTCATCGAGGACTTCATCCGCCACGAGGTGCTCCCCGCCTACGCCAACACGCACACCGAGGCGAGCGGCACGGGACTCCAGACCACCCGGCTGCGTGAGGACGCCCGGCGGATCATCCGCGACGCCGTCGGCGGTGACGACGACACGGTGGTGGTCTTCTGCGGCTCCGGCAGCACCGCGGCGATCGACAAGATGATCGGCATCCTGGGCCTGCGCATCCCCTGCGCCCTGGAGGACCGCCACCACCTCAGCGCCACGATCCCCGCCGACCAGCGCCCCGTCGTGTTCATCGGCCCGTTCGAGCACCACTCCAACGAGGTGAGCTGGCGCGAGACCATCGCCGACGTCGTCACCATCCACGAGGACGCCGACGGCCGGGTCTCGCTGGACCACCTGCGCGAGGAGCTCGAGCGCCACGCCGACCGTCCGCTCAAGATCGGCTCGTTCTCCGCGGCCTCCAACGTCACCGGCATCGTCACCGACACCGAGGGCGTGGCCGACCTGCTCCACGAGCACGGCGCCCTCAGCTTCTGGGACTTCGCGGCGTGCGCGCCCTACGTCGACATCGAGATGTACGGCCCGGGCAGCTCGCGCAAGGACGCCATCTTCATCAGCCCGCACAAGTTCATCGGCGGCCCCGGCACCCCGGGGGTGCTCGTCGTGCGCCGCGAGCTGATGGCCAACCGGGTGCCGGTCGTGCCCGGCGGCGGGACGGTCATGTACGTCAACCCGACCGAGCACCGCTACCTCGACGACCCGGCCCACCGCGAGGAGGGCGGCACGCCCGCGATCGTCGAGTCGATCCGCGCCGGACTGGTCTTCCAGCTCAAGCAGGCGGTGGGCGTCGAGACGATCCAGGCCCACGAGGAGGAGCTCCTCCAGCGGGCCGTCGAGGCCTGGCGGGCCGAGCCGACGATCCAGATCCTCGGCAACCTCGAGGCCCAGCGGCTCTCGATCGTCTCCTTCGTCGTCAAGGCGCCCGACGGCAGCTACCTCCACCACAACTTCGTGGTCGCGCTGCTCAACGACCTCTTCGGCATCCAGACCCGCGGCGGCTGCTCGTGCGCCGGCCCCTACGGCCACCGGCTGCTCGACATCGACCTCGACCACAGCCACCGCTACGAGGAGCAGATCCGGGGAGGCTGCGAGGGCATCAAGCCGGGCTGGGTGCGGGTCAACTTCAACTACTTCGTCGACGAGGAGGTCTTCACCTACGTCACCGAGGCCGTCCGCCTCGTGGCGCGCGAGGGGTGGCGCCTCCTCGGCGACTACCGCTTCGACCCGGCGACCGGCCTCTGGCACCACCGCACCGGTCCGGTCGAGCCGCCGCTGCGCCTGACAGACGTCAGCTATGCCGCCGACGGCACGATGACCTACCCCCGCCACACGCAGACGGCCCCCGTCTCGGTGCTCCGCGAGCACCTCGACGAGGGCCGGGCGATCATGGCCGCCGCCTCGCCCCCGGACTGGTCGGACACCGCCCACCTCACCGCCGACTTCGACGACCTCCGGTGGTTCGCGCTGCCCGCCTGCTCACTCGGCTAGGGACGATCGGTGCGGCGTGAGGGCCAGACGGTCGCCGCGAGTCCGGCGGCCCCGGCCGCGAGCCACGGGATCGGCATGAGCCAGCGGAGCTCGGAGGTGTCGACGACGTCGCCCTGGACGAGGGCCCACACCAGCACCATGCCGGCGAAGGCGACGCCCATGACGAGCTGGCCGATGTTGACCGGGTGGAGGCCCGACGGCTTGTCGGGTGCGTCGAGCGGGCCCGTCATGGGCTCGTCGTACGGGCCATAGGTGTCGAAGGTCGTGTCGAGGCCGTACAGGTCGGCGTCGTCGTTGCGGTGATCGGTCATGGCTGTCTCTCCTCAGGCCGCTTCGCGGACGACGATCTCGCCGCCGACCAGATCGATGGTGATGGACATGTCCGGGACGTCGTCGCCGCCGTCGAGGAACCCGTCCTGGGTGATGTCGAAGCCGTCGCTGCGCTGGTCGAAGACCTCGCTCTGGCCGCCGACCACCTGGGTGCTGACGTCGACGTCCATCCCGTCGGGGACGACCACCTCGACCACGCCGCCGACTCCGTCGATCGAGACGTCGCGGCCGTCGAGCTCGTCCACGTCGGAGACGTCCGACAGGTCGAGGGTGAAGCGGCCGCCGCCGAAGTCGTAGGCATCGCGGACCTCGCTCGCGTCGGTCGGCGCGTAGTAGTGGGTCTCGTCGCCGATGCTGCCACCGACGGTCGCCGCGGCCGTGGCCAGCGCAGCCACCAGGCCGACGAGGATGAGTCCGCCGGCGCGGCCGTAGAACGAGCCGACGACCAGCATCAGCGCGGTGATGCCGAGCGCGAGCGCGGGGTAGGCGCTGTCCGCGACCGGCACGCCGGCCACGTCGACGACGCCGAGGACGCCTTCGGCGAGAGCGATCAGCGCGAGCGTGAACCAGAACAGGATCGGTCCGCGCTTGCGCGGGTTGCGCGGTCGCCGCGGCCGGTCGTACGACGCCCAGGGGCCGGCCGGGTCGTACTCGGGGGCGTACCCCGGTGCGTACGCCGGGTCGTAGCCGGGCGCGTAGGCAGCGGAGTCGGCCGGCACCTGGCCGTCGTACGCCGGCGGCCTGGCGCCGGTGGTCTCGGGCGACTGCTGCTTGCGGTGCAGGAACCACACGACGAGCGCGGCGCCGATCGCGAGCGGCCAGGGGAACCAGAACGCCCCCGCCCAGTCGCCGAGCGCCGCGACCAGGGCGAGCACGCCGACGCCCACGAGGGCGATCGTGCGGCTGCGCTGGTCGAGGCCGAGAGGCTCGTCCGCGGTCCCCTCCTCGGGGACGAGGATCCAGGCGGCGACGTAGAGCAGGAGGCCCGCGCCGCCGAAGAAGACCGACACCACGAGGGCGACGCGCACGATGATCGGGTCGACGTCGAGGTGGCGGGCGATGCCGCCGGCCACGCCGGCCACGTGCCGGTCGGTGACGCTGCGGCGCAGGCGGCCGAGGTCCTTCATCTCGTCGCGGGTGACCCGCGGTCCCGTCGGCGGCGGAGTGCCGGGAGCGGGCTGCTCGTTCGCCTCGGATGGGCTCGGAGGGGTGGCGTTGTCCATGGCTCAACTCTCCTCGGGCTCGCCGTCTCGCACCATCGGGGACAGCCCTGATCTGCGCCGTGGTTGCCGGGGTCCGGGTCAGGGTCGGCTCGGGGTCAGTCCTCATGGTCGCGAGCCGGTGCGCCTGCGACGATGGAGGCACGATGAGCCACGCCACGCCCCCTGCACACCCGGCTCCGGCCCCGGCCGGTGATCTGCCCCGCCACGCAGCCGCCCGCCCGCCGCGTCCGGGCGCGCCCCGTCGCGCCTACCGCGACATCTCTGCGCCGATCGCCGGCGGCGTCGCGGCGGGCCTCGCCCAGCACCTGGGCGTTCCCGTGCTGTGGGTGCGCGGCTTCTTCGTGGCCACCGCGTTCCTCGGGGGCTTCGGGCTCATGCTCTACGCCGGTCTGTGGATGTTCCTGCCGGCCGACCAGGGCTTCGAGGTCAGTGCCCCCGGCCTGGAGAGCGCCACCCGCACCGGCAAGCGACCAGGGCGGCGGCGCTCGCGGCTGCGCGACGCCGGACCGGCGATCGCGCTGGGTGCCCTGTTCTTCGGGGTGGTCCTCGGCGTGGAGGGCCTCTTCGGGCAGGGGGTCCTCTTCTGGCCCGTGGTCCTCGGCATCGCCGGCATCGGGCTGCTGTGGCGCCAGGCCGACGAGGCCCAGCGCGAGCGTTGGGTGGACTCCTCGGGGCGCATCGACCCCTTCCGTGCGATCTTCGGCAACGGGGGGTGGGCGGCGTACGCCCGCATCGCGGCCGGCCTCGGGCTCATCGTCACCGCCCTCATCGTCTTCGCCGTCGCCGCCGGACAGGCGACATTCGCCGTCCCGGTGCTCGTCGCGGGTCTGCTCGGCCTGCTCGGCCTGGCGATCGTGGTCGGGCCGTGGGCACTGCGCCTGGTCAGCGACCTCGGCGCCGAGCGCGCCGAGCGGGTCCGCACCCAGGAGCGCGCCGACATGGCCGCCCACCTCCACGACTCGGTGCTGCAGACCCTCGCGCTCATCCAGAAGAACGCCCACGACGCCACCACCGTCGCCCGGCTCGCACGCTCGCAGGAGCGCGACCTGCGCCAGTGGCTCTTCGAGGCCGACACCGCCGACGCGACCACGCTCGCGGGGGCGCTGAAGGAGATGGCGGCCGACGTCGAGTCGCAGCACCCCGTCGTCGTCGACGTCGTGACCGTCGGCGACTGCGACCTCGACGAGGCGCTCCGCCCGATCGTGCTCGCCGCCCGCGAGGCCGTGGTCAACGTCGCCAAGCACGCCGGCACCCAGCGGGCCGACGTCTACGCCGAGACCACCGCGGGGGCCGTCGACGTGTTCGTCCGCGACCGCGGCGCAGGCTTCGACCTCGGCGCCGTCGCCGGCGACCGCCACGGCGTGCGCAACAGCATCGTCGACCGGATGGCGCGCCACGGCGGCAGCGCCGACGTACGCTCTGCTCCCGGCGAGGGCACCGAGGTCCGGCTCCACATGCCCCGCAACGGCCAGCACCCGCAACCGCACCACGAGCCCCACGACGAGCCCCACAACGAGCCGCACGACGAGCCGCACGACCCCGAGGAGACCCGATGACCCAGGCCACCCAGACGCGTCCCGTGCGGGTCGTGCTGGTCGACGACCACGCGATGTTCCGCGCGGGGGTGCGCGCCGAGCTCGCCGCGAGCGGGGCCGGTGTGGTCGAGGTCGTCGGTGAGGCGGCCGACGCCGACGCCGCCGTGTCCGTCGTACGAGAGCTGCAGCCGCAGGTCGTCCTGCTCGACGTGCACCTGCCCGGCGGGGGAGGGGTCGAGGTGATGCGTCGCCAGCCGTCGCCCGACACCCTCTACCTCGCGCTGTCGGTCTCCGACGCCGCGGAGGACGTCATCGGCACCATCCGCGGCGGCGCCCGTGGCTACGTCACCAAGACCATCACCGGTCCCGAGCTGGTCGACGCGATCACCCGCGTGGCTGGGGGAGACGCGGTGTTCTCGCCGCGGCTGGCGGGCTTCGTGCTCGACGCCTTCGCCGGGTCGATCGACGTCGCCGCGGTCGACGAGGACCTCGACCGGCTCACCGAGCGCGAGCGGGAGGTGATGCGGCTGATCGCCCGCGGCTACGCCTACAAGGAGGTCGCGAAGGAGCTGTTCATCTCGGTCAAGACCGTCGAGACGCACATGTCGTCGGTGCTGCGCAAGCTCCAGCTGTCGAGTCGTCACGAGCTGACGAAGTGGGCCTCCGACCGACGCCTGCTCTGAGTCGGCCCCGCCCCCGTCCGGGTGGGCGTTGATTGACAAGGGGCCGCCGAACCGGTGGGGTCGAGGGATGGCAGACAGCGCGACCATCCCCCGGTCCGACGAGGACGACAGCGAGCTCAAGCGCTCTATCACCGGTCGTCTCCTCTTCTTCTACACGCTCGGTGACGTGCTGGGGTCGGGCATCTACGTGCTCATCGGCCTCGTGGCGGCCGCTGTCGGCGGTGCGTTCTGGATCGCGTTCGCGCTCGGGGTGAGCGTCGCCGCGATCACCGGTGCGGCCTACGCCGAGCTGGTCACGAAGTACCCCCAGGCCGCCGGCTCCTCGCTCTACGTCAACAAGGCCTTCGGCAGCCGCCCGCTGACCTTCCTGGTGACGGTGTCGTTCCTCGCGGCGTCGATGGCGGCGTCGGGCTCGCTCGCGGTGGGCTTCGCGTCCTACTTCGAGACGCTGTGGTCCGCGCCCCCGGCGCTGCTGGTCTCGCTGGTCTTCGTCGCCCTGCTGGTCGTCGTCAACTTCATCGGCATCACCGAGTCGGTGGTGATGAACATGCTGATGACCTTCGTCGAGGTCGCCGGCCTCCTCATCGTGATGGTCATCGGCATCATCCACATCAGCCGCGGTGACGCCGACTTCGGCGTCCTGACCGCGATCGACACGTCCGGCGACTACAGCAGCCCGGCGCTCGCCGTCCTGGCCGGCATCTCGTTCTCCTTCTTCGCCATGACCGGCTTCGAGAACACCGCCAACGTGGCCGAGGAGACCATCGACCCCTACAAGTCGTTCCCGCGCTCCCTGGTCGGCGGCATGATCGTCGCCGGCCTGGTCTACGTCCTCGTCTCGATGGCCGCCGCGCTCACCGTCCCCAACGACGTGCTCGCCGAGTCGGACGCCGCGCTGCTCGAGGTGGTCAAGGCCGGCATCCTGCCGTTCTCGACCGAGTTCATGACCACGCTCTTCTCGATCATCGCGCTGATCGCGATCACCAACACCACCCTGGTCACGATCGTGACCCAACCCCGCGTGCTCTACGGCATGGCCCGCGAGGACGTCGTACCCGGCGTCTTCGCCAAGATCCACCCGACCCGGCGCAGCCCCTGGGTGGGCCTGATCTTCAGCGGAGTGGTCGTCGGCTCGCTCCTGGTCATCGGCACGCTCGTGACCGAGGCGGGTGGCGGCATCGACCTCGTCGGCCGCCTCGCCACCGTCACGGTCGTGCTGCTCCTGGCGATCTACGCGCTCGTGATCGTGACCTGCTTCAAGCTCCGCGGACAGGACGAGGACCAGCCCTTCTACAAGGCGAGCTCGCCGCTGCTGGTGGTCGGGCTCCTCGGCAACCTCGCGATCCTCTACTTCACCATCTGGGACGACCCCTACTCCCTCGTCTGGTGCGCCGGGCTCATCGGCGTCGGCCTCGTGCTGTTCCTGATCGAGTACTTCTTCGGCAGCAAGGGCACCGGCTCCCGCACCCCCGACCTCGACGACACCACCGCCACGACCACCAAGGAGGGTTGACATGCACGTCATCGTCGCCACGGACGGCTCGCGCCAGTCGCTGGCCGCCGCGAAGCACCTCAAGTCCTTCGCCGACCCGACCAAGGTCACCGAGATCTCCGTCGTCGCGGTCATCCGGCCCCTGGCCTCGGTGGCGTTCGCCGACGACGTGTCGGAGAAGCAGTTCGACGGGTCGTTCCGTGACGCTGCCCAGAGCGCGGTCGACACGATCGCCGCCGTGTTCGACGGCTGGGGGCCGAAGGTCAACAAGCGCATCCGCAGCGGCTCGGCGGCCAACGAGATCATCAAGGCCGCCAAGCAGTACGACGCCGGGCTGGTCGTGGTCGCGGCGGGCGGGCGCGGCCTCAGCGACGCGGTGCTCGTCGGCAGCACGGCACAGCGGGTGCAGCACTACGCGCCGTGCCCCGTGCTCGTCGTACGCCCTGCGCCGAAGCCGAAGAAGCACCGGGCCTGACCGACGGCCGTCCCGCCCTCACTAGGGTGGGGCGCATGGAGACCCTGCGGCTGGTGCTGCTCTTCGTCCACATCCTCGGCTACGCCGCCCTCCTCGGCGGCCTCCTCGTGCAGGTGCGCGATGACGACAAGCGGGTGAACTCGCTGATGCGCGACGGCTCCGGGACGGCGTTCCTCGCCGGTCTGCTGCTGGTCGGGGTGCTCGAGAGCCTGGGCTCGCCCGACCACGCCAAGATCGGCGTCAAGTTCGCCATCGGCCTGGTCATCCTGGTGCTGGTGATGGTCAACATGCGCAAGCCGAGCATCCCGCAGGGGCTCTACTTCGGCCTGCTCGCGCTGACGATCGCCAACATCGCGGTGGCGGTCTTCTGGTCGCCCGCCCACGCCTGATCGGCTGTCACCGCTCCCGCATAGGCTGGGGGCGAGATGACCCCCACTGACACCTCCCCGACCGGCCCCGCCGACCAGGCCCTCTTCGAGCGCGCCGACCACCCGCTCCTCGACGGCCTCAACGAGCCCCAGCGGGCGGCGGTGACCCACGCCGGGCCGCCCCTCCTCGTCGTCGCCGGCGCCGGCTCGGGCAAGACCCGGGTGCTGACGCGTCGCATCGCCTGGCTGATCAACGAGCGCAAGGCGCACCCGGGCTCGATCCTGGCGATCACCTTCACCAACAAGGCCGCGGCCGAGATGAAGGAGCGCGTCGAGGACCTCGTGGGCAAGCGAGCGCGGATCATGTGGGTCTCGACCTTCCACTCCGCGTGCGTCCGGATCCTGCGCAAGGAGATCGACCGGGTGGGCTTCAAGTCCAACTTCTCGATCTACGACGCGGCCGACTCCAAGCGGCTGATGACGCTCGTGCTGCGCGACCTCGAGCTCGATCCCAAGCGCTACCAGCCCAACGCGGTGCTCCACTGGGTCTCCGACCAGAAGAACGAGCTGCGTGACGCCGAGGACGCCGCCAAGGAGGCGCGCAACTCCTTCGAGGAGGCCTACGCGAAGGCCTTCAGCGCCTACCAGCGCCGCCTGCGCGAGGCCAACGCGCTCGACTTCGACGACCTCATCATGACCACGGTCCACCTGCTGCAGGCGTTCCCCGACGTCCGCGAGAACTACCGCCGCCGGTTCCGTCACGTGCTCGTGGACGAGTACCAGGACACCAACCACGCCCAGTACAGCCTGATCCAGCAGCTGTGCGGGCAGTCGCTGGAGGAACAGGGCGCCGAGTCCGTCGAGCCGAGCGAGCTGATGGTCGTCGGTGACGCCGACCAGTCCATCTACGCCTTCCGGGGCGCCGACATCCGCAACATCATGGACTTCGAGCAGGACTTCCCCGACGCGACGACGATCCTGCTGGAGCAGAACTACCGCTCGACGCAGACCATCCTGTCCGCGGCCAACTCGGTCATCGGCAACAACCGTGGTCGCAAGCCCAAGCGGTTGTGGACCGATGCGGGGGAGGGCGCACGGATCGTCGGCTACGTCTCCGACGACGAGCACGACGAGGCGCGGTTCGTCAGCGAGGAGATCGACAAGCTCGTCGACGACGCCGACGTACGCCCTGCCGACGTCGCGGTGTTCTACCGCACCAACGCGCAGTCCCGCGTGTTCGAGGAGGTGTTCATCCGCACCGGTCAGCCCTACAAGGTGGTCGGTGGGGTGCGCTTCTACGAGCGCAAGGAGGTGCGCGACGCGCTGGCCTACCTCCGCATGCTGGTCAACACCGCAGACGAGATCTCGCTGCGACGGGTGCTCAACACCCCCAAGCGCGGCATCGGCGAGCGCGCCGAGGCCTGCATCGCCGCCCTGGCCGACCGCGACCGCATCACCTTCTGGGAGGCCCTGACCCGGGCGGCGGAGGCCCCGGGCCTGGCCACGCGCAGCCTGAAGAACATCGAGGCGTTCGTCGCGATGGTGCAGGAGCTGCAGTCGATGGTCGAGGCCGACGAGCGCCCTGACGTCATCCTCGAGTCCGTGCTCGAGCGCTCGGGCTACCTCGCCGAGCTGGAGGCCAGCGACGACCCGCAGGACGGCACCCGTGCGGAGAACCTCGCCGAGCTCGTCGCGGTCGCCCGGGAGTTCGCCGAGGACCCGCAGCCCGGGCCCAGCGCCGATCCGGCCGAGGTCGAGGCCGGCACCGTCGCGGTCGGGCTCGGTGACTTCCTCGAGCGGGTCGCGCTGGTGGCCGACGCCGACCAGATCCCCGACTCCCCGGACGGCGACGACTCCGGCGTCGTCACCCTGATGACCCTCCACACCGCCAAGGGGCTGGAGTTCCCCGTCGTCTTCCTCACCGGTCTCGAGGACGGCGTCTTCCCCCACCAGCGCTCGCTCGGCGACCAGCCCGAGCTGGAGGAGGAGCGCCGGCTCGCCTACGTCGGCCTCACCCGCGCGCAGCAGCGCCTCTACGTCTCCCGGGCCCTCGTCCGCTCCGCGTGGGGCGCGCCCAGTCACAACCCGGCCAGCCGGTTCCTCGACGAGCTCCCGGTCGACCTCGTCGACTGGCGTCGTACGGCTGCTGAGCAGACCAGGTGGGGCCGCGCTGACCTCACCGGCGGCTCGACGCGCCTCGGCAGCCCCACCGACGCCGGACGGCGCAACTTCAGCTCTGCCGCGCTGCGGGCCGACGCGGCCGCCAAGGCCAAGCCCGCCCGTGAGATCCCGAGCCTGTCGCCGGGTGACCGGGTCGTGCACGACTCCTTCGGGATGGGCACCGTCGTGGCCGTCGAGGGCGTGGCCGAGAAGTCCGTCGCGTCCATCGACTTCGGCTCCGAAGGCGTCAAGCGCCTGCTCCTGCGCTACGCACCGGTCGAGAAGCTCTAGTCGCCTGGGTGCTGTCTAGTCCTGCTTGCGCGAGCGTGTACAGCCGTGGAGTCGTGCCACTACCTTCGGTCCACTCGACCCGGGGGACGCGGGTCCTGCGACAGGGGAACCGCAATGCGCGCATCAGTGTTCGGCTTGGCCACGACCGTGGTGGTCGGGGTGGCAGTCCTCGCAGTCGGCGGCCCGGCCTCCGCGGCAGGGGCGCCGAGCCCGCAGGCCCCGTGCCTCGCCCAGGTCTTCCAGGCGCAGGCGGTGAGCGCGCCGCAGACGGTGTCCGACCGCATCCTGGAGATCCGCGAGCTCTACCTCGACGGCGCTCCGTTCGGTCAGGTCCTCACGCCACTCGCCCAGGGCCCGTGCTGACGCCGTTCTCCTGAGCCGGGCACGCGGTGGGCGGTGGCCCACCGACATTCCCTTCAGCCGGAATGTGGGTCCGCCACCGCTCGGGGGCGTGTCGGCGTACGACGCGCCGGCGGGCGGTGCGTGAGGCAGGTTCCGGGCGCCGACAACCTGTCCTGCTCACCGCTCATCGAGCCGGCGGTGCGTGGGGCAGGTTCCGGGCGCCGAGAACGTGTCCTGCTCACCGCTCGTCGAGCCGGCGGTGCGTGGGGCAGGTTCGCAGCGCCGAAAAGGTGTCTCACTCACCGCTCGGGAGCGCTGTGGGCGGGTCAGCGGATCAGGGGACGATGCCGTGCTCGACGAAGGCCTGGAACGGGTCGACCGGACCCCCGCCGCCGGGGCGGACCTCGAGGTGGAGGTGGGAGCCGGTGACGTTTCCGGTGGCCCCGACGGTGCCGATGACCTCGTTGCCGTTGACGCGGTCGCCGACGGAGACGTAGATCGAGGTCTGGTGGCAGTACCAGATCTCGGTGCCGTCATCGAGGGTGATCACGGTCTTGTTGCCGTAGGCCCCGTCG
>DATIAJ010000420.1:0-2078 GCA_035458105.1 Nocardioides sp.
GACGCCCTCCCCGCCGCGCCGCACCTGGTCACCGGGATGGCGGTCCACTCGGTGCGTGCCGTCCCCGCCGCCGACCTCGCCTCGGTGGCCGACCGCCTCGCCGACCGCCCGTTCCACGTGCACCTCTCCGAGCAGGTCGCCGAGAACACCGCCTGCCTCGAGGCGTACGACGTGACGCCGGCGCGGCTGCTCGCCGACCACGGCCTGCTCGGGCCGAGGTCGACCGTGGTGCACGCCACCCACCTGACCGACGACGACGTCGGGCTGATCGGCGGGGCCGGTGCCTCGGCCAGCTTCTGCCCGACCACCGAGCGCGACCTCGGCGACGGTATCGGGCCCAGCCGGCGGCTCCACGACGCCGGAGCCCGGCTGACCCTCGGGTCCGACAGCCACGCGGTGATCGACCCGTTCGAGGAGATGCGCGCCGTCGAGCTCGACGAGCGGCTGGCCACCCAGCAGCGCGGTCACTGGACCGCCGCCGAGCTCCTGACCGCCGCCACCACCGACGGTCACGCGTCGCTGGGCTGGCACGACGCGGGCGCCATCGCCGTCGGGCAGCGTGCCGACCTCGTGGTCGTCGACCCGGCGAGCCCACGCACAGCCGGTGCGGGCCGCGACGAGGGCGCGGTCGTCTTCGCCGCCTGCGCCGAGGACGTGCAGCGGGTGATGGTCGAGGGTCGCTGGGTCGTCGAGGAGGGCCAGCGCTATGACATCGGGCTCGAGCTGGAGGCAGCGATCGCCCGGGTGTGGGGAGAGGACCGATGAGCGCCATGAGCAGCACCGTGATCACCGGCATCGGCGAGCTCGCCACCAACGACCCGGCGCGAGCGGAGCGCGGCGGCCTTCTCGGCCTCGTGCACGACGCTGCCGTCGTGGTCGAGGGCAGCCGGGTCGCCTGGGTCGGCCCGGCGACCGAGGCGCCCGCCGCCGACGTGCAGGTCGACGCCGGCGGGCGCGCCGTCATCCCCGGCTTCGTCGACTCGCACAGCCACCTCGTCTTCGCCGGTGACCGCTCCGCGGAGTTCGAGGCGCGGATGACCGGCCAGCCCTACACGGCAGGCGGCATCCGCACCACGGTCGCGAAGACCCGTGCAGCCACCGACGAACAGCTCACGTCGCACGTCGCCCGGCTCGTCGCCGAGATGCGGGCCCAGGGCACCACCTCCATCGAGATCAAGAGCGGATACGGGTTGTCGGTCCACGACGAGGCCCGCAGCCTCGCCGTCGCCCGGCAGTTCACCGAGGACACGACCTTCCTCGGCGCCCATGTCGTCCCCGCGGAGTTCCAGGGAGACGCCACCCCCGAGGACTACGTCGACCTCGTCACCGGCCCCATGCTCGCGGCGGCGGCACCGCACGCCCGGTGGATCGACGTGTTCTGCGAGGACGGCGCCTTCGACGTCGACCAGGCACGCACCATCCTGGCGGCGGGGTCCGACAGCGGCCTGCGCGGACGCCTCCACGCCAACCAGCTGACGTACGGCGGCGGCGTCCGGCTCGCCTGCGAGCTCGGCCTGGTCGCGGTCGACCACTGCACCTTCCTGGCCGACGAGGACGTCGCCGCGCTCGCGGACAGCGGCACGATCGCGACGCTGCTGCCGGGAGTGGAGTTCTCCACCCGCCAGCCCTACCCCGACGCCCGTCGCCTCCTCGACGCCGGTGTCCGGATCGCGCTCGCCAGCGACTGCAACCCGGGGTCCTGTTTCACCTCCTCGATGCCACTGTGCGTGGCGCTGGCCGTCCGCGAGATGCGGATGAGTCCCGCCGAGGCCCTGCACGCGGCGACCGCCATGGGCGCGGCGGCACTCGACCGCGACGACGTCGGCGTGCTCGCCCCCGGGAAGCTCGCCGACCTCGTCCTCCTCGACGCACCGTCCTACGTCCACCTCGCCTACCGCCCCGGCGTCCCCCTCGTCGCCGGGGTCTGGCAGGCCGGTCGCCCCGTAGTCGGCTCCTGGGCGTAGTCCAGTGGGAACTGGCTGTCGCTTTCGCCGAGTCGGTACTCCAGTGGAAATCGGCTGCACATCCGCCTTCTTCCCAGCCGTTACCCTCTGGACCACCGACAGCCGCAGCCACTG
>DATIAJ010000421.1:0-6206 GCA_035458105.1 Nocardioides sp.
GCTCCACGGACCCGCCTCCCCCACCAGCTGACCCACCACCATCCACGAAGGACGCTCCATGACCGACAGCACCCTGGTTGCCGACGAGGTGACCCCCGAGCAGCACAAGCGCCTGCGCTGGGCGCTCGTGCTCATCTCGCTCGCGCAGCTGATGGTGGTGCTCGACAGCACCATCGCCAACATCGCCCTCCCCTACATCGGCGCCGACCTCGACATCGACCAGGCCAACCTGCAGTGGATCGTCACGGGCTACGCCCTGACCTTCGGCGGCTTCCTGCTGCTCGGCGGCCGGCTCGCCGACCTCTACGGCCGCCGTCTCATCTTCATGGTCGGCGTGCTGCTGTTCGCCGTCGCCTCGCTCGTCGGCGGTTTCGCCGCCAACGAGGTCATGCTGCTCGGCGCCCGCGGCTTCCAGGGCCTCGGCGCCGCCCTGGCCTCCCCCGCCGCGCTCGCCCTGATCACGACCACGTTCCCCGCCGGCCGGGAGCGCAACCGCGCGTTCGCGGTGTACGCCGCCATGGCCGGCGTGGGCGCGGCCGTGGGCCTCATCCTCGGCGGCTGGCTGACCGGCCTCGACCCGATCCTCGGCCTCGAGGGCTGGCGCTACACGTTCCTCATCGTCGTCCCGATCGGTCTTGCCGCGGCGTTCTTCGCCCCGCGCTTCTTCGACGAGTCCGAGCGCCACACCGGCTGGCTCGACGTCCCCGGGGCGATCACCGGCACCGGCGCCCTCCTGGCCATCGTCTACGGCCTGTCCCGCGCGGGCGACGAGCGCTACGGCTGGAGCGACACCACCACGGTCGCCAGCCTCGTCATCGGCGTGGCGCTGCTCGGCCTCTTCCTCCTCCTCGAGTCCCGCGCCGAGCACCCCCTCATGCCGTTCCGGATCTTCCGCAGCAAGAACCGGGCCACCGCGTTCGCCGTGATGATGATCGTGCCGGCCGCGATGTTCGCGATGTTCTTCTTCCTCTCGCTCTTCATCCAGCTCGTCGTGGGCTACTCCCCGCTCACCACCGGCGTGGCGTTCCTGCCGTTCTCCATCGCGATGATCATCTCGGCCACCGCCGCCTCCCGGCTGATCAGCCACGTCGACCCGCGCTACCTCTCCGGCGTCGGCACGCTGCTCTCGGCGGCTGCGCTCTACGGCTTCAGCCGGATCACCGTCCCGGAGGACCCGGCCTCCATCCTCGCCTCGATGCCGGCTGCCCTGGGCGGACAGGGAGTCGCCCTCGGTGACGGCGTCAACTACTGGACGCAGATCCTGCCGTTCGTCGTGCTGATGGCCTTCGGCATGGGCCTCACCTTCGTGCCTCTGACCCTCGTCGCCGTGCACCACCTGCGCGCCCAGGACACCGGCGTCGGCTCCGGCGTGCTCAACACCATGCAGCAGGTGGGCGGCGCGCTCGGCCTGGCGACGCTCAGCACGGTGTCGCTGCACTTCGCGCAGACGCGCGCCGACGAGATCGCGCCCTCGATCGCGGCTGCCGCACCCCAGCTCGACGAAGCGGCGCTGGGCCAGCTCGCCTCCCTCGGCTCGTTCACCGAGGGTGCCACGATGGCGTTCTTCGTCGGCTCGCTGATGATGCTGGCCGCCTCGGCGCTCGTCTGGCTGTTCCTCGACGTCAAGCACGAGGAGCTGGCGTCGGAGTCCGCGCCGGAGGGGGTCGGGGTCCACTGAGCGACGGCCCGCAGCCATACCCGCCCATCCGACGTCGCCGCCGCCTCGAAGGAGTGTCGTGACTGATCCGCTCCTGACGACGGCCGACGTCCCGGGCGACCCGCGTGCGATGGTCCTGGTCCTCCACGGGGGCAAGCCCCGGTCGGACCAGGTCATCGGCCCGACCAGCGCGTCGTGGCGCCGGGCCGCATGGCTGCAGCGCTCGATCGTGCCGCAGGCGCACGAGGCCGGCGTCGGCGTGTGGCTCGCGCGCTACCGGGTGCGCGGGTGGAACGGCGGCGCCGGCCCGGTGGCCGACGCCCGGTGGGCGCTGGAGGAGCTGCGGTCCGCGCACGGTGACGTGCCCGTCGTGCTCCTCGGGCACTCGATGGGCGCCCGGGTGGCGGTGCACGCGGCCGACGACCCCTCGGTCGTCGGCGTGGTCGGCCTGGCCCCGTGGTGGTCGGCCGACGACCCCGTCGCCACCCTCGCGGGCCGCGCGCTCCGGGCCGCCCACGGGCGCCGCGACCGCATCACGTCGTTCCGCGAGACCAGCCGCTACGTCGACCGTGCGCGCAGCGTCGCCGAGAGCGCCGAGCTCCACGACATGGGCGGTCTCGGCCACTACATGCTCGCCGGGTCCCGGCGCTGGCACGACGTCGCGCTGGCGTCCGTCCTCGAGGTGGTCGGAGCCCGGGTCCCGCGCGGCGAGCGCTGACCGGCCTCGGGCCGTCAGAGGTTGCGGGCCACCGTCGCCGAGAGCCGTACGGCCCGACCCGCCCACTCCGCCGTTGCCCCGGCGAGGCCGCAGGTCGGCGTGATGACCAGCTGGTCACCGACGCCGTCCGGGTCCAGGCCGAGCATGTCGAGCCAGCGCTGCACCCGCTCCGTGGTGCGCACGTCGGAGGAGTCGCCGGCCGGCGCCGTGGACGGTACGACGCCGAGAGCGGCGGTGCGGCCCGACTCCAGCGCCTCCGCGAAGGTGTCGAGGTCGGCCGGGCCGAGCATGTCGAGGTCGGCGGAGAGCCCCTGCACCCCGGTCCCCGCGACGAGCGACCAGGGCGTGTGCGGGGCGCAGGAGTGCACCCACGCCTCGCCGCCGCCGTCGACGACGGCGGCGACGACCCACTCCAGGTGCGCCGCGGCCTCGGGGAGGTCGACGCTCCGGTGTCGGCCGTAGCCGCTGGCGGTCGGTACCTGACCGGCCACGACCGCGGCCAGCGCCGGCTCGTCGAGCTGCACGATCCAGCGGTCGACACCTCGGAGCCGCCGACGCAGGTCGGCGAGGTGGGTGCGCACGCCCTCGGCCAGAGCCTGGGCGAGCTCGCGGCGGGCGCCATGGTCGGCGAGCACCTTGTCACCTCGCGGCTTCTCGACCGTGGCCGCCAGCGTCCACGGTCCGACGACCTGGGTCTTGAACGCACCCTCGTAGTCCTGGCCCAGCTCCTCGACCGTGTCGAGGTCCTGCGCGAGCAGCGATCGCGCGCGGCGGTGGTCGACCCCACTGGAGTCGGTGAGCCGCCAGCCGGCGGGCTGCAGGTCGGCACCGAGCCCTTCGACGACCGCGAGCCCCCGGCCCGTCATCGCGGCAGTCACACCGCGGCCCGGCACCTCCGGCACGTGCGGCAGGTCGGGAAGCTCGCCCAGGACCAGGCGTGTCGCCTCTGCGTGGTCGGCGTCGGTGGTTCCGGGCATCGAACCCACCCCGGTGGCGGTCGTCATGCTGCATCCCCTGCCTCGGCGAGCAGCCGCGCGGCAGCGCCGTCGACGGATCGGGTGGACGCGCTGACGAGCGCCACACCGACCCCGTGGTCACGGTCGATCCCGACGAACGACCGGAAGCCGCCGGTCCCGCCGTTGTGCCAGGTGACCGCGCGGCGCAGGAGCGGCCCGGTCAGCCAGCCGGCACCGATGCGCATCGAGCCGACGAAGGGCGCCACCGGGTCCATCGCGTCGGCCCCGGCCACGGAGCGGTCGAGCATCGCCCGGAGCAGCAAGGCGAGGTCGGCGGCCGACGAACGCACGCCCCCGGCCGGCGCGATCGCCTCGTTGGCCCACGGCTCGACCACTCGCCCGCGGCGGTTGCGCGGCGCGACGGCGCCGGGACGGACCTGGTCGGCCGAGGTGGGCACGTAGGTGTCGGTCATGCCGAGGGGGTCCGCGATGCGATCGGTCACGAGGTCGGCGTACGCCAGTCCTGTCGCGCCCGCGACCGCGTGGCCGAGCAGCTCGAAGCCGAGGTTGGAGTAGGCCGGCTCGGGCTTGCCCACCTTCACGTTCTCGAGCTGGGCCAGCAGGCCCGCGACGTCCTCGCGGTAGGGGTTGCGGCCATGGCGCCACAGCTCCCAGGTGCGGCGCGCCATCTCGCTCCCACGGGCGAGGCGCGGCAGTCCGGAGGTGTGCGTGGCCAGGGCTGAGAGCCGGGTGCCGGACAGGTGCGGCGGAAGGTCGAGGAGGTCGCCGAGCACCGCGTCGTCCGCGACGTCGCCCCGTGCGACGGCGTCTCGCCACAGGAAGCCCGTGAGGCCCTTGCTCACCGACCCGAGCTCCACGTCGGCGTGCTCGTCGGCCCCGGCGGCGCCCACCTCCGCGCCGGCCGGCGTGACCAGCGCGACGACGTACGACGGGTGGCGCGGTCCGAGCAGGGCGCCGGCCCGGTGGGCCAGCGTCGTGGAGACGGTCACGCGTGGGCCTCCACGCGACGGGTGGAGGCGATCGTGGCCGAGCCGACGACGCGGGTGCCGTCGTAGATCACCGCGGCCTGGCCGGGCGCGATGCCCTCAGCCGGGTCGAGGAGGTCGATCTCCACGCGGTCGCCGGACACGACGACGACCGCCCGGTGCTCGGCGCCGTGGGCGCGCAGCTGCACGGTGCCCTCGACCCGCTCCGGCACCGTGCCGCACCAGCGCGGGCGTACGCCGGCCACGTGGTCCACCGCCAGCCGCTCGCGCGGGCCGACCGTGACGGTGCCGCTGACCGGCTCGATGTCGAGAACGAAGCGCGGCTTGCCGTCAGCCGCGGGCACGCCGAGCCGGAGGCCGCGGCGCTGGCCGATGGTGAAGCCGTAGGTGCCGGTGTGGCTGCCGACGGTCTCCCCCGTCGTCGCGTCGACGATGTCGCCGCCGTGGTTGGGCGCGCGGTCGCCGAGCTTCTCGCGCAGCCAGCCGGCGTTGTCGCCGTCGGCGACGAAGCAGATGTCGTGCGAGTCGGGCTTGTCGGCCACCAGCAGGCCGCGGGCCTCGGCCTCGCGGCGCACGGTCGGCTTGTCGGTGTCGCCGAGCGGGAAGAGCGAGTGCCGCAGCTGCTGCTGGTCGAGCACGCCGAGGACGTAGGACTGGTCCTTCGCGTGATCGGTGGCGCGGTGCATCTCGATGAGGCCGTCGGCCCCGGTGCGCAGCTGGGCGTAGTGCCCGGTCGCGACCGCGTCGAAGCCGAGCGCGAGGGCGCGGTCGAGCACGGCGGCGAACTTGATCTTCTCGTTGCACCGCAGGCACGGGTTGGGTGTGCGCCCGGCGGCGTACTCGTCCATGAAGTCCTCCACGACGTCCTCGTGGAAGCGGTCGGAGAGGTCCCAGACGTAGAACGGGATGCCGATGACGTCGGCCGCGCGGCGCGCGTCGTTGCTGTCCTCGATGGTGCAGCACCCCCGCGCCCCTGACCGGTACGACGCCGGGTTGCGACTCAGCGCGAGGTGCACGCCGGTCACGTCGTGCCCGGCCTCGACGGCTCGCGCGGCGGCGACGGCGGAGTCCACCCCGCCGGACATGGCGGCGACGACACGCATCAGCGGGCCTTGGCGGCCCGGGCGCGCTCCACGACGGGTCCGATGGCCTCGACGACGGCGTCGACGTCGGCGGGGGTGGTGGTGTGACCGAGGGAGAAGCGGAGCGAGTGCCTCGCCTGGTCGGGGTCGCAGCCCATTGCGAGCAGCACGTGGGAGGGCTGCGGGACGCCGGCGGAGCACGCCGAGCCGGTGGAGCACTCGATGCCGCGGGCGTCGAGCAGCATCAGCAGGGAGTCGCCCTCGCACCCGGGGAACCCGATGTGGGCGTTGCCGGGGAGCCGCCGCGGTCCCGCGGGCGCGCCGTGCAGGTGGGCGTCCGGCACGACCTCGATGACGCGGCGCACGAGGTCGTCCCGCAGTGCTGCGACCCGCACCGCGTGCTCGTGCTGGTGCTTCACCGACGCCTCGACGGCCGCAGCGAGGCTGGCGATGGCGGGCACGTCGAGCGTGCCGCTGCGGATGTCGCGCTCCTGGCCACCGCCGTGCACCAGTGCGCTGACGGCCAGGTCGCGTCGTACGACGAGCGCACCCACGCCGTAGGGGCCGCCCACCTTGTGGCCGGTGAAGGTCAGCGCGTCGACGCCCGAGGCGGCGAAGTCGACGGGCACCTGCCCGAGGGCCTGCACGGCGTCGGTGTGCACGGGGATCCCGTGCTCGGCGGCGACCGCGACCACCTCGTCGATCGGCTGCAGCGAGCCGACCTCGTTGTTGGCCCACATCACCGACACCAGGGCCACCGAGCCGGGGTCGCGCGCGACGGACTCC
>DATIAJ010000422.1:0-2296 GCA_035458105.1 Nocardioides sp.
GGAGCGGTCCGCCGAGCCCGCCGCGGCCGCCGAGCCGGCGCCGCAGACGACCGTGCGCACCCGCACCCGCAAGCAGCGCCAGGCCGAGCAGCAGGCTGAGCGCGCAGGGGGCGCGACCGAGGACCGGTCCGAGCAGAAGCCCGAGCGGTCGGAGAAGCAGGACCAGGACACGTCCGACAAGCAGAAGGGCCAGAGGGACCAGCAGGGCCAGAAGGATCAGGGCCAGCAGGAGCCGAGGCAGGGCCAGCAGGAGCAGAAGCAGGGCCAGCAGGAGCAGAAGCAGAGCCAGAAGGCCAAGCAGAACCAGCAGAACCAGCAGGGCAAGCAGGACCGGGACCAGAACCGGCAGGACCGGGACCGGCAGGACCAGCAGCGGCAGGACCAGAACCGGCAGGACCACGGCCAGCACCCGTCGGACGACGACGAGGACGGCGAGGGCGGCAGCCGCCGCAACCGCCGCCGTCGCGGACGCGACCGGACGACGGCCCGTCAGGGTGGCAGCCGCAACGAGCCCGACACCACGATCCTCGAGGACGACGTGCTGGTGCCGGCCGCCGGCATCCTCGACGTGCTCGACAACTGCGCGTTCGTGCGGACGTCGGGCTACCTGCCCGGTCCGGAGGACGTCTACCTGTCGCTGTCGATGGTCCGGAAGTACCACCTCCGCCGCGGTGACGCGGTCGTCGGTCAGGTGCGCCAGCCGCGCGAGGGGGAGCGCCGCGAGAAGTTCAACCCGATGGTCCGCATCGACAGCGTCAACGGCACCGAGGCCGAGGGCGCCAAGGAGCGCCCGCAGTTCGCCGACGCGGTGCCGGTCCACCCGCACCAGCGGCTGCGCCTGGCCACGGACGCCGACCTGGTCGGGCGCGTCGTCGACGTCGCGGCCCCGGTGGGCAAGGGTCAGCGCGGCCTGGTCCTCGCGCCGCCGCGCACCGGCGCCACGACGCTCATGCAGTCGATCGCCCAGTCGGTGACGACCAACAACCCGGAGTGCCACGTCATGGTGGTCCTGGTCGACACCCGCCCCGAGGAGGTCACCGACTACCAGCGCGCCGTCAAGGGCGAGGTCGTCGCCTCGACCTTCGACCGGCAGCCGGCCGACCACACCCTGGTCGCCGAGCTCGCCATCGAGCGCGCCAAGCGACTCGTCGAGCTCGGCCACGACGTGGTCGTCCTGCTGGACTCGCTCACCCGGCTCGGTCGCGCGTACAACCTGGCCGCCCCGGCCAACGGCCGCGTCCTCGCCGGCCTGGTCGACGCCTCGGCGGTGCACCCGACGAAGGAGTTCTTCGGCGCGGCCCGCGCGATCGAGGACGGCGGCTCGCTGACCATCCTGGCGACCGTCGCCGTCGGCACCGGCTCGGCCACCGACGAGTTCTTCCTCGAGGAGCTCGCGGGTGCCGCCAACCTCGAGCTGGTGCTCAGCACCGAGCGCGCGGCCAAGGGCATCGTGCCCGCGGTCGACGTGGCGGCCTCTGGCACCCGGCACGAGGAGAAGCTCCTCGCCCCGGCCGAGGGTGCCGTCGTCGGCGACCTGCGCAAGCAGCTCGCCGCCGCCGACTCCCCGCAGGCCGTGACGAAGGTCGTCGGCGCCCGCTGACCGGGTTCCCGAGCGGGAATCCATGGATTGGCGCCGTTGTTCACACCGGTGGCACACTTGTGCGCCGGCTCCGGTTCACGTCACTACGCATCCACGCGGGCGACCCGGAGCAATTCGAGAGGACACCATGAAGAAGGACACCCACCCCGAGTACGTCGAGACCCAGGTGACCTGCACCTGTGGCGCGAAGTTCACCACCCGCAGCACCGCGACCTCCGGCTCGATCCACGCCGACGTCTGCTCGCAGTGCCACCCGTTCTACACCGGCAAGCAGAAGATCCTCGACACCGGCGGCCGCGTCGCCCGCTTCGAGGCCCGCTACGCCAAGAAGGCTCCGGCCGACAAGAAGTAGTCCACGCCAGGCGCCGGTCGCCCGCTCACTGCGGGAGGCCGGCGCCTTGTCGTCTGCCCACCCGTCCCCACCCGTCCCCGCCCGCTCCCACCCGGACCGAGGAGTCACCGTTGTTCGAAGCAGTCGACGGCATGCGCGAGGAGCACGCCGACCTCGAGCGACGCCTCGCGCTCCCCGAGACCCATGCGGACCAGCGCCTGGCCAAGCAGCTCAACCAGCGCTATGCCGAGCTGACCGCGGTCGTGACCACCTGGCAGGAGTGGCTCCGGCTGGGCGACGACATCGAGGCGGCGCGCGAGCTGGCCTCCGACGACCCCGCCTTCGCGCAGGAGGCCGACGACCTC
>DATIAJ010000423.1:0-13996 GCA_035458105.1 Nocardioides sp.
GCCTCCTCGAGCGCGGCGACCACCGACCAGTCGGGGCACCACACGACCATGACCCTCACCGGATCACCGTCATCCGGCTCTGCCGTCGACCGACCGGATCTCGCGGACCGGGTGCGCCTCGAGACGACGTACGCCCGGCCACGCCAGGTCGGCACGCTGGGGCGGTCGGGCGCCCCGGTGCACGGCGACGCGGGCTCGCCGCTCCTGCAGCTCGCCGGCGCCCGAGTCCGGGCCGGTCCAGCGGGACTCCTCGACACCGATGCGGGCGGTGGCCCGCGGCCAGTGGCCGTGGACGACGAGCACGGCGGAACGGGTGCGCAGGCGCGAGTCGAGGATCCCGGCCGTGCGTTCGTCGACGGAGGCGGGCGGCCGCAGCACGACCACCCGCAGCACGTCGACCAGTGCGGCCGTCACCTCCAGCCAGTGCTCACCGGGGTCGGGCACCAGCACCGTGCGGGACAGCTCGACTCCGAGCTCGGCCGCGGCCTCGGCCCCGAAGTCGGCGCACCCTGCGAATCCCACCCACTCGCCGGCCTGCGAGGCCCCCGCCGCGAGCGCCAGCGCGAGCGACGCCGAGTCGACGGCGTAGGTCGAGCCGGCATGGAGAGGGACCAGGTCGGCCAGCCCCGGCAGCGTGGCGACCGGTTCTCCGGCCGGTCTGCGCTCCATCGCCGCGACCCGCTCGCGCAGCTGCTCGACCACGGACCGGCCCGGGTCGAGCGCGGCGATCGAGCGGGCGGAGGACATGGCTCCATGATCGAACACGTGTTCGAACGAGTCAAGCGGAGCGTGGGAGTGAACCTCGGGGTGGGACATCAGACCACGAACCGACATCGACGCGAGACGCGGTCGCATGCTCGGCCCGGAACAGGCCGGCTCTGCTTATGCTGACCGCACGCGTTCGACGGAAGGGTGGGGTCGTGTCGAAGATCTCGAGGCTCGTGGGGAGTCTCTGCCTGGTGCTGGTGGCCACGCTGGTACTGGTCGCACCCGGACAGGCGGTCTCGGACGCCGGTGCGCCCGCGGCGGGCAAGCCGAAGCCGAGCACGTGGGAGGCGCCGAGCGGCCCCTTCTTCAACGACCCCCACCTCGCGAAGGGGCACTACGAGATCGAGCGTCGGGTGATCAAGACGATCCGGCACACCCCCAAGGGGTCGACCATCCGGATCGCGATCTACTCCCTCGACCGCGTCGGGGTCGCCCTTGCGCTCCGGGCTGCCCACCGCCGGGGAGTGCGGGTGCAGATGCTGCTCAACGACCACTGGGAGAACCGCGCGGTGAAGATCCTGCGCGACGAGTTCGGCAAGAACCCGCGGCGCAACAGCTTCGTCTACAAGTGCAAGCAGAGCTGTCGGGGGGCGGCCAACGAGTTCAACAACCTGCACTCGAAGTTCTACCTCTTCAGCCAGGCCGGGAAGTCCGAGGACGTCATCGCGGTCGGCTCGGCCAACATGACGCGCAACGCCGCGATCCACCAGTGGAACGACCTCTACTTCACTGACGGCGACCACGTTCTGTTCCGGCAGTTCGTCGGGCTCTTCAACGACATGCGCAAGGACTACGACACCCGCCAGGAGCCGATCGCGTTCTGCGGGACCCCGGTCAACGGCGTGGCCTGCGACGACTCGCTCGACAAGCACACCGCCGTCGCGTTCCCCCGGGTCTCGAGGCCGAAGGACGACCTGGTGGTGCACCTGCTCGACCGGGTCCAGTGCCTGACCCCCGACCCGGTGACCGGCAAGGTGAAGCGCACCCGCCTGGCCCTGTCGATGCACACCATGCGCGGCAACCGGGGCAACTACCTCGCCGACGCGATCCGGCAGAAGTGGGTCCAGGGCTGCGATGTGCGGGTCACCTACGGCCTCATCGGCTACCACACGAAGGGCGTCCTCGCCGCCCCGACCAAGCGCGGTCGTATCCCGCTCCGCTCGACGGGCATGGACTACGACCTCGACGACAACTTCGACCTCAACAACGACGGCATCGACGACCTGATCCTCGACTACTACAGCCACCAGAAGTACCTCGTGATCGAGGGCACCTTCAACGGCGTGCCCGACACGTCGATGGTGCTGACCGGATCGGTGAACTGGTCGAGCCTCAGCACCGCCAACGACGAGGTCTGGTTCACCGTGCGGGGCGCGGTCGTGGCGAAGAAGTACCTCCAGAACTACGACTACCAGTGGAACAACGCACGCAACACCCGCAACGCCTACACGACGACGTACGCCAACTTCCGTGTGCGGCGCACTGTGCGGCAGCCGGACGGCACCATGCGCACGGTCTGGCGGACCGTACGCCGTCCTGTGACGACGGTCGAGCCGGACCGCTACCTGCCCGGCCCCTACTGGGAAGCCGACTGACAGAAGCCGATCGACGAGGTCCTCAGGCGGCGGGGAGCGGACCCGAACGGGCCCGGCCGACCACGCGCCTGAGGATGCGACCCACCTGCGCCTGGGTCAGTCCGACGAGGTCGGCGACCTCCTGCTGGGTGCGCTCGTCCACCAGTCGCCACTCCAGGACGCGTCGCTCGCGCTCGGGGAGCCCGCAGGCGTGGGTGCCGAGCACGAGCCGGGCCTCCACGGACTCGGGTCCGCGGTCGACCCAACCCACCAGGTCCGCGATCGTCCGGGTGCGGTCCGGCGCTTCGCACAGCTCCGTGATGCTCGTGGTCATGGGATCTCCTCCCGGCGGTGGGTCGTGTGGCCCGGCTCGTGCGCCGACCGTGGGACGACTCTGGCGCGTCGCCGCGCTGCCCGACAGCCGAAAAGCGAAGACCATGGACAAACCTTGTACATGACGACGGACCCGGAGCTCGTGGCTCCGGGTCCGTCCGGTCCGGTGAGGGGCAGCGCCGCTGCCCGGGGTCAGGCGTTCCTGATCGCGGAGACGTCGAACTCGAGCTTGATCTTCTCCGAGACGAGCACGCCGCCGGTCTCGAGAGCCGCGTTCCACGACAGGTCCCAGTCCTTGCGGTTGATCGTGGTCGCACCCTCGAAGCCCACGCGGGTGTTGCCGAACGGGTCGATCGCGGTGCCGGTCTCCTCGAACGGGATCGTGACGGGGCGGGTGGTGCCCTTGATGGTCAGGTCGCCGGTGATGGTCCACTCGGTGCCGTCGCGCTCGACGGAGGTGGAGGCGAAGGTGATCTCGCCGTGGTTCTCGACGTCGAAGAAGTCGGCGGAGACCAGGTGGCCGTCGCGGTCGGCCGAGCCGGTGGAGATGCTGGCGGGCCGGATGCTCAGGGAGACGGTCGAGGCGGCCGGGTTCTCGGCGTCCACGTGCGCGGTGCCCTCGAAGTCGGTGAACTGGCCGCGGACGGTGGTGACCATCGCGTGGCGGGCCGAGAACCCGAGGCGGGAGTGGCTGGCGTCGATGGTGTAGTCGCCGGTGAGCGCGTCGCGCTCGGCGACGGCGACGGGGGCGGCCAGGTCGGCGGCGACGTGCTCCGGGGTGGCGGCGGCAGCGGGCTTGGGGGTGCGGCGGAAGAACGACATGGGGTGCTCCTGGTGCGAAGGGTTTTGATTGATGGTTCAACCAACCTAACGGTGGCGCTACCCGGTGCATTCCCGTCTCGGTGTGATCCGCGCCTCACGCCGACGACCCGGCCCCCGCCGTGGGCGGGGCCGGGCCGTGGAGGCGGGCGGTCGTTCAGGCGATCGACGACGGGTGCGTCGCGAGCGGCGTCACCGCGATGTCCATGTAGGGGAACAGCGGCAGTCCGGAGAGCAGCTCGTGGAGCGCGTCGTTGGACTCGACGTCGAAGATCGAGACGTTGGCGTACTCGCCGACGACGCGCCACAGGTGCGGCCAGCGTCCGGAGCGCTGGACCTCCTGCGCGTACGCCTTCTCGCGGGCGACGAGGTCGGCCTTGACGTCGGCATCCATGTCGAGCGGGATCCGGACGTCCATCCGCACGTGGTAGAGCACCGGCGTCTCAGCCCTTCACCGGGTCGAGGACGAAGCCGTACGACACCGTGGCGCACCCGTCGGCCAGCTGCTGCGGGTCGAGGATCAGCTCGGGCTTCACCGCCGAGGCGATGTCGTCGTCGTTGTGCTCGTCGCCGGGGAAGTAGAGCTGGGCGGTGAGCAGCTCGTGCCCGGGGGCCGACACCTTGACGTGCAGGTGGGCCGGGCGCCACGCGTGCCAGCCCGCGGCGGCGATGAGCTTGCCGCACGAGCCGTCGGTGGGGATCTGGTACGGCGCCGGCTGCACGGTGGTGATCTCGAACCGGCCCTCCTCGTCGGAGGTGAAGGAGCCGCGCAGGTTCCACTCCGGGATGCCGGGGGCGAACTGCGAGTAGAAGCCGTCGTCGTCGGCGTGCCACAGCTCGACCTTGGCGCCGGCCAGCGGGGAGCCGTCGGTGGAGGTGACCTGGCCGCTCCACACGAGCGGCGTGCCGCCCTCGTCGTCGCGCATCGGGATGGTGCCCTTCGCACCCTGCTCCGGGGCGTTCGGGACGTAGTAGGGGCCCTCGATCGAGCCCTTGTTGCCCTCGCGGTGCTCGGTGGCGACGTCCTCCACGACGTGCTCGAGCCACACGTCGAGGAAGAGCGGCCACTCGCCGTCCTCGCCGACGTTGATCAGCCACGCCTTCAGCGCGTTGAACTCGTCGTAGGTGACCTTGTGCCTGCGGACGGTCGCGTAGATCGCCTCGAGCACCTCGCGGGCGAGGGTGTCGACGCGCTCGGCGGGGACGTCCTTGACGGCGTCGAAGGGCGACTTGTCGGCGTGGAAGCGCTCGGTGGCGCTGGCGCCGGAGGCGGCCGCAGAGGCCTTCTCGGTCTCGGTCTCGGTCTCGTTCAGGGTGGTGCTCATGGCGGTGCTCCTTGCTCGGGGTAGGGGTGGTGCGGGAGTGCTGGTGGGAGTGCTTCCGGGCGTCGCGTCAGTCCTGGCGGTAGCGCGCGAGCTTGTCGGGGTCGATGGCGGCGCCGAGCCCGGGTCCGGACCGGGCGACGAGCTGGCCGCCGCGGATGTCGAGCGGCTCGACGAGGAGGTCGTCGGTCATGTCGAGGAAGTTGGAGAGCTCACCCGCACGGCGCGAGGTCAGCTCGAACGCCGAGCCGAAGGCGACCGAGCACAGCGAGCCGAGCTGGCCGTCGATCTGGTTGCCCATGACGACCTCGACGCCCAGTCCCTCGGCGAGGTGGTGGACGCGCCGACTGGCAGTGAAGCCGGTGCGGGCGGTCTTGATGCTCACCGCGGTGGCCGAGCCGCCGAGGACCTCGCGGGTCACCTCGGCCGGCGTCACGACCGACTCGTCGGCGATGAACGGCATGTCGAGCTGCTGGACCAGCCAGCGGCGACCCACGACGTCGTCGGCGGGACACAGCTCCTCGGCGAAGGTCAGGTCGAGGTCGGACATCTCCTTCATCGCCCGCGCGGACTCCGAGGCAGACCAGCCGCGGTTGCCGTCGACGTACAGCTCGACCTCGTCGCCCAGGCCGACGCGCAGGGCGCGGACGACCTCAGTGTCGAGCCGGACCGGGTGGCGGCCGACCTTCACCTTGAAGGTGGTGATGCCGTAGGTGTCGCGCATCCGCTCGGCCTCGGCGACCATCGCGGCCGGTTCGTCGAAGCCGAGCATGTGGGAGACCCGCATCCGGTCGGTGTAGCCGCCGAGCAGCTCGGTGACGCTGTAGCCGAGCGACTGCCCCAGCGCGTCCCAGATGGCCATGTCGAGGGCGGACTTGGCCGTCGGGTTGCCGACGGTGCGCGACAGGCGGGCGTGGATCTGCTCGCGTTCCATCAGGTCGAGGCCGACCACCTGGCCGGCGAAGATGGAGTCGATGACGGCGACGATGCCGGCCTGCGTCTCGCCGTACGTGAACGGGCGCGGCGGCGCCTCCGCCACCCCGACGACGCCGTCGTCGGTGGTGACGCGCACGAGCACGTGCTCGGCGACGTGCACCTCGCCGCTCGCGAACTTCAAGGGCTTGCGGTAGGGGATGGCGAACGGGATCGCCTCGACCTGGGTGATCTTCATCGGGCGACCTCGTCGGGTTCGGCGGTGGGGGAGGCGGTTGCGGGGGAGTCGGCGGACAGCACGTCGAGGACGGCAAGCACGGCCGGGTTGGTCTCGTCGGCCCGCCACACGAGGGCCAGGTCGACGGTGGGGGCGTCGGTGACGTCGCGGAAGACGACCCCGGCCAGCGGCGCGGCACGCACCGACGCGGGTACCAGGGCGACACCGAGGTCGGCGGCGACCAGCGGCAGCAGGACCGAGATGCCGGCCGCCTCGTGCTCGCGGATCGGGACGAAGTCGACCGCCCGGGCACCGCGCAGGATGGCGTCGTTGACCGCGGAGTCCGGGCCGGAGAACAGGACGAAACGCTCGGTGCGCAGGTCGCCCATCGAGATGCTTGCCTGCTCGACCAGCGGGTGGTCCTCCGCGACCGCGAGGACGAGCGGCTCGGTCGACAGGGTCCGCGAGGCGAGCCCGTCGCCGGGCATCGGTGGCCTGAGCACGCCGAGGTCGAGCGTCCCGTCGTGCAGGCCGTCGACCTGGGCGGGGGTGAGCAGGTCCGCGTGGATCTCGAGGCCCATGCCGGGCAGCTCCCGCTTCACGGTGCGCGCCATCCGGGGGAGCTCGGTGTGGGCGGCACTGCCGGTGAAGGCGATGCGGACGAGGCCCTGCCGGCCGGCGGCGATGCGTCGTACGCCGCGGGTGGCGGCCTCCACGGAATCGAGGATCCGGGCCACCTCGAGCTGGAAGAACTCGCCGGCCGGCGTCAGCCGCACCTGACGGGTGGTCCGGGCGAACAGCGGCGTGCCGAGCTCGGACTCGAGCTGTCGGATCGACTGCGACAGCGCGGGCTGCGCCATGTGGAGCCGTTCCGCCGCGCGGCCGAAGTGGCGCGTCTCGGCCACGGCGGCGAAGTAACGCAGGTGTCGCAGCTCCACGGCGGGCTCCTCTCGTGTGGTGGTGATCACGTACGTCGACGGTAAGTCGCGATATTGATCGAGCACAAGGTCGCTTTTGCGGCGCATTGATCGACACGAGCGATGAATACCCAGAGGGTTATTGATACGTCAGAAGAGGTCAATCATCGGCAACTGGTCTTTCTCTTCTACCGAATCGGCATGCCACCCTGCTGCCCGGCGTGACGCACGTCACCGCTCGAGAGGAGTCGCACATGTTCGACAGACGATTCGCTGACAAGGTCGTGGTGGTCACCGGGGCCGCGCAGGGCATCGGCTCCGCGGTGGCGCACCGTGCGGCCAGGGAAGGCGCCCGCGTAGTGCTGGGTGACCGTTCCCCGTGGGTCAAGGAGGTGGCGGACGAGATCGGGGAGGCAGGTGGTCGTGCCCTCGCGCACGAGTGCGACCTCGAGTCGTTCGACGGCGCCGAGTCCCTGGTGGCGGCGGCGATGGGCGAGCACGGGCGCGTCGACGTGTGGATCAACAACGTCGGCGGCACCATCTGGACCCGGCCGTTCGAGCACTACGGCGTGGCGGCGATCGCGCAGGAGATCAACCGGTCCCTGTTCCCGACGCTGTGGTGCTGCCGCGCCGTGCTCCCTGTCATGGTGGGCCAGGGTCGCGGCACCATCGTGAACGTCTCGTCCATCGCGACCCGGAGCATCAACCGCGTGCCGTACGCCGCCGCCAAGGGTGGCGTCAACGCGCTGACGGCGTCGTTGGCCTTCGAGGCTGCCGTCAAGGGCGTGCGCGTCGTGGCCACCGCTCCGGGCGGGACCGAAGCGCCCCCCAGGCGGGTGCCTCGCAACACCGAGGACCTCGACGAGCGCGACAGGCGGTGGTACGAGGAGATCGTCGACCAGACGGTCTCGTCGACCCATCTCTCCCGCTACGGGACGCTCGACGAGCAGGTCGCGCCGATCCTCTTCCTCGCCTCGGACGAGGCGTCCTACATCACTGGCAGCGTGCTGCCGGTGGGTGGTGGCGACCAGGGCTGAGCCACTCGGCCGACGCCCCACGACTTTCCCCACTCGGGTCGCACGAGCGTGCGCCCCCTACACGAAGGACTCTTGTCATGGACCCACTCCTGCGCGCCATCGGTCGGATCCCGGGCGCCCTCATGATCGTCCCGCTCTTCCTCGGGGCCGTCGTCAACACCCTGTTCCCCGACGTCCTGGCGATCGGCAGCTTCACCACGGCGCTGTTCAAGGACGGCGCGCCCGTGCTCATCGGCCTGTTCTTCCTCTCGGTCGGTGCACAGATCCAGCTGCGTGCCGCCCTGCCGGCCGTGGAGAAGGGCCTCGTCCTGCTGCTCGCCAAGTACGGCGTCGCGGTGCTCGCCGGTCTGGCTGTCGCCTTCCTGACACCCGAGGGCAACTTGTGGGGACTGGTGCCACTGGCCGTGATCGCCGCGATGTCGAACTCCAACGGTTCGCTCTACGTCGCGCTGACCAGCCAGTTCGGCAACAAGACCGACAAGGGCGCCATCTCGATGCTGTCCATCAACGACGGCCCGTTTCTCACCATGGTCGCGCTCGGTGCGGCGGGGCTCGCGGACTTCCCGCTCATGGCCCTCCTGGCGGCGATCCTGCCGATGATCCTGGGATTCGTCCTGGGCAACACGAGCACGATCGCCCGCGGCTTCCTGGCGCCGGGGGAGAAGCTCATCATCCCCTTCGCGGCCTTCGCGCTCGGGGCGGGCATCGACTTCACGGTGCTCGCCACGTCCGGGCTGGTCGGCGTCCTCCTCGGTCTGGCCACCGTCGTCCTGTCGGGCGGCGCAGCCGTGCTCGCCCTCTACGCCTGGCACGTCGTTCGCCGCCACCCGAGGCCCACACGCAACCTGGTCGCTGGTGTGAGCGAGGCGAGCACCGCGGGCAATGCCATTGCCACGCCCGTCGCGGTGGCCAGCATCGACCCCAGCCTGCTCGCCGTCCAGGAGAGCGCCACGGCACAGGTCGCGGCGGCAGTGGTCACCACGGCCTTCACGGCGCCCTTCCTCGTCGCCTACGTGGCGGCGTGGCAGCGTCGTCGCGGGGTCACGCCCGAGGCGGAGGAGGCCCTGTACGTACCGCGCGAGACCGAGCTCGCCCTTGAGGGAGAACCGCTGCCACAGCTCGACCCGCAGCGGGTCTGACCGCACGCAATGCCGAGGCCCCCTCCCGCGGGAGGGGGCCTCGATGCGTGTTCCGCGCGATCAGCGGCTGGCCGGCACCACCAGGCGTGCGACGACACCGGCGTGGTCGGAGGGCCACAGGCCCGACGCGGTCATGTCGGCCGGGTCGTCGCCGACGATGTGGGCACGCGCAGCCTTGATGTCAGGGCTGTGCAGGACCAGGTCGATCCGCGAGGTCAGCGGGTTGTCCGGGTCGGTGAGGGTGGCGCCGAGGCAGCACGTGAAGCCGGGGTCGCCGGGGTTGTTGCGCGGCCACGCATCGGCTCCGACGCCTGCGAGGAGGCGGGTGTACGCCGGCGCGTCGGGCGCCCGGGAGTTGTAGTCGCCGACGTAGATGATCGGCAGGTCGCCGGACTGCGCCGCGATCAGGGCCTGTGCGGCGAGGAGCTCGCCGACCTGGGCGACGCGCACCTGCTCGCCGTCGAGACCGGGGATGCCGAAGGCCTCGAGGTGGGAGTTCACGAAGCGGAACGTGGCCTTGCCCACCGTCAGGTCGGCCGAGCCCCAGCCCCGCGCCACGGGCAGCAGCGCGCCGTTGAAGGGGAAGCTGATGATGTTCCGGTAGGTCCCGGTGCGGGCGTTGGTCGCTGCGACGTCGTCGCGGACGATGATCACGTCACGGTCCTCCAGCTTGACCGCCCGCGTCGGGAAGGTGGCGGTCGGGCTGGCCAGGTAGGGGATGGGCGGCGACGAGAAGTTGTACGCCGTCGCGCCCGCGACCTCCCGGTAGTCGGCGCCCCGCTCCTCGAGGGCGTCGAGCAGCAGGTCGAGGAAATCGTAGGCGACCGTCGGGTTGCTCGTCTCACCGGTCAGCGGGTTGTAGGCGTACGTCGTCCAGGTGGTGACCTCCTGGAGGCCGACGGCGTCCACGTCGGCCGCCACGATCTCGTCGGCGATCGCGCCCATCCGCTCCTCGGGCCGGGTCGCCTGCACGGCGGCCCACGTCTGCGTCGCCGCGGCGACGATGGCGGCGTTGTTGCCGCTGGCGAGGGCGACCAGGATCGGGTCGAGATCGGCGCCGAGGTAGAGGTTCCGCGTCATCACCGTCGCCGTGCGCGCCGGGGTGCCCTGCCCGGCGCCCGGAGGGCCGGCATGGACGCTCGCGCCGGGCACCAGTGCGGTGCCCAGCGCGAGCACCGAGGCGAGGATGCCCAGGAGGACGCGGAGAAGGACGCGGTGGCGGGGGGCTCTGGTCATCCTCGGACCGTCGCACGCAGGGCGCGAGAGGTCATCCCCCAATTCGGGGCATTGGGTCAGACTCCGACCGGGACCCGGACCGGCGCGCCGGTCCGCTCGGCGAGCTCCTCGGCCGTGACGCCGGGCGCGAGCTCGACGAGCTCGAAGCCGTCGCCCACGACGTCGAGGACGCCCAGGTCGGTGACGACGCGGTCGACGACCCGTCGGCCGGTGAGCGGGAGGTCGCAGTCGGCGACCAGCTTGTGGCTGCCGCTGCGTGAGACGTGCTCCATCAGCACGATCACGCGGCGGGCGCCGCTGACGAGGTCCATCGCGCCGCCCATGCCCTTGACCATCGATCCCGGGACCATCCAGTTGGCGAGGTCGCCGGCCATCGAGACCTGCATCCCACCCAGCACGGCGGTGTCGATGTGGCTGCCGCGGATCATCGCGAAGCTCAGCGAGGAGTCGAAGAACGAGGCGCCCGGCAGCACGGTGACGGTCTGCTTGCCGGCGTTGATCAGGTCGGGGTCGACCTCGTCCTCGTAGGGGTAGGGCCCGACGCCGAGGATGCCGTTCTCCGCGTGCAGGGTGACCGTCGAGTCCGCCGGCAGGTGTGCCGGGATCAGTGTGGGCAGGCCGATGCCGAGGTTGACGTACTCGCCCGGCCTCAGCTCGAGCGCCGCGCGCGCGGCCATCTCGTCTCGTGTCCAGCTCATGCCCTCGTCGCCGCCTCTCGGGGTCGGGTGGTCAGCTTCTCGATGTCCTTCTCGTGGGCCTGGGCCGGCGTCAGCTCGACGACGCGCTGCACGAAGACGCCCGGGAGGTGAACGTCGTCGGGGTCGATCTCGCCGATCTCCACGACCTCCTCGGCCTCGACGATCGTCAGCCGCCCGGCCATGGCGGCCGGGATGTTGAAGTTGCGGGCCGAGGCGTGGAAGACGCAGTTGCCGGCGCGGTCGACCTTCGCGGCGCGGACCAGGGCCACGTCGGTGACGATCGACTCCTCGAGCACCATGTCGACGCCGTGGAAGGTACGCACCTCCTTGGGCTCCGAGGCCAGGGCGACCGTGCCGTCGGGGTGGTAGCGCCAGGGGAGTCCGCCCTCGGCGACCATCGTGCCGACGCCGGTCGGCGTGAAGAAGGCCCCGATGCCTGCGCCGCCGGCGCGCAGCCGCTCGGCGAGGGTGCCCTGCGGGGTCAGCTCGACGGTCAGCTCGCCGGCGAGGTACTGCCGGCCGAACTCCTTGTTCTCGCCGACGTACGACGCGATGACGCGGGTGATCCGGCGCGCCTCGAGGAGCAGGCCGAGACCCGCGCCGTCGACGCCGCAGTTGTTGGAGACGACGGTGAGGTCGTCGGCGCCGTGGTCGAGCAGGGCGCCGATCAACGTCCAGGGGATGCCGACCAGGCCGAAGCCGCCGACGGCGAGGCTCGAGCCGGGCGCGACGTCGGCGACGGCCTCCGCGGCGCCGGGGACGACCTTGTCGATGCGGTTGATCCGGTCGGTGCTCACGGGGTGCTGCCCTTCAGGTGCTGGATGATGGCGGGAGTGATGGTCTGCGGCTGCTCCGCGTTGGCGAGGTGTGCTGACTCGGGTACGACGAGCAGGCGTCCGTCCTGCACGCTGTCGGCGATCGCCTCGAGGTGCGGGGGAGGCGTGGCCGGGTCGTCGGCGCCGGCGATGGCCAGCGTCGGGGCCGCAATGCGGGGGAGGTCGTCGCGGAGGTCCATCTCGGCGATGACCTCGCAGCACGAGGCGTAGCCCTCGGCCGGGGTGGCGGCGACGATGCCCTCGCACGCAGCCTTCACGTCTGGGTTCTTCTCCAGGAAGGCCGGGGTGTACCACCGCGCCACGACGGCCTCGGCCACCGCCCGGCTGCCGCCCTCGCGGACGGTCGCGGCCCGGTCGTGCCAGGCGCTGGACGGGTCGAGCTTGGCGCCGGTGCACAGCACGACGAGGCGGTCGACCCGCTCGGGATTGCGGGCGGCGAGGTGCATGCCGGTCATGCCGCCGAGCGAGAGGCCGACGACGTGGGCCTTCTCGACGCCCAGGCGGTCGAGCAGCGCGACGACGTCGTCGGCGAGGTCGTCGATGACGTACGGGCCCTGCGGCACGGGCGAGCCACCGTGGCCGCGGGTGTCGTAGCGGACGACGCGGAAGTGCTCGGCGAGCTCGTCTGCCTGGGCGTCCCACATGGACGTCGTCGAGCCGAGCGAGTTGGACAGCACCACGACGGGCGCGTCCTCGGGGCCGGTCACAACGTGGTGGACCTCGACGGCGCTCATGACGTGACCCGCTCGAAGATCGCGGCGAGGCCCTGGCCGCCGCCGATGCACATGGTCTCGAGGCCGTAGCGCGACTCGCGGCGCTGCATCTCGTGGGCCATCGTGGCCAGGATGCGGGCACCGGTCGCGCCGACCGGGTGGCCGAGCGAGATACCCGACCCGTTGGGGTTGAGCCGCTCGTCGGTGGGGTCGACCTTCCACTCACGCAGGCACGCCAGCACCTGCGCGGCGAAGGCCTCGTTGAGCTCGATGAGGTCGATCTCGTCGAGGGTGAGCCCGGCGCGCTCGAGGGCGGCGGCGGTCGCCGGCACGGGGCCGATGCCCATCACCTCGGGGCCGACCCCGGCGACGGCCCACGACCTCAGCGCGAGCAGCGGCTGCAGGCCGCGGCGCTCGGCCTCCTCTCGGGTGGTGACCACGCACATCGCGGCGCCGTCGTTCTGGCCGCTGGCGTTGCCGGCGGTGACGGTGGAGGCGGGGTCGAGCTTCTCGCGCACCGGCCGCAGCGCGGCGAGCTGCTCGAGGGTGGTCTCGGGGCGCGGGTGCTCGTCGCGGTCCACGACGACGTCCGGCTTGCCGCGCCGGCCCGGGACGGTGACGGGCACCAGCTCCTGGGCGAACCGACCGGCCTCGTGGGCCGCGCCGGCGCGCTGCTGGGAGCGGACCGAGAGCTCGTCCTGCTCCTCGCGCGAGATGTCGTACTCCCTGCGGAGGTTCTCCGCCGTCTCGAGCATGCCGCCCGGCACCGGGTGGTCCTTGCCGCCGGCGGTCTCGCGGGCCCGCACGAGGCGGTCCATCAGCTCGACGCTGCCGCTGCGGACGCCGGTGCGGAGACCGAGGGCGTAGTGCTCGACGTTGGACATCGACTCGGCGCCACCCGCCACGATCAGCGTTCCCGCGCCGCTGGCGACCTGCGCGGCGGCGTACAGCACCGCTTGCAGGCCCGAGCCGCAGCGACGGTCGAGCTGGAGCCCGGGTACGCCGGTGCCGAGCCCGGCATCGAGGGCGGCGATGCGGCCGATGGCCGGGTTCTCGCCGCTGGGGTAGCAGTTGCCGAGGATCACGTCATCGACGTCGCCCTCCTGCAGGCCGGTCCGGCGGACCAGCTCGGCGAGGGTGGTGGACGCGAGGTCGACGGCGGACAGCGAGGCGAACGCGCCGCCGTAGCGACCCACCGGGGTGCGCACGGGTTCACAGATGACGATGTCGGGCATGGATCGAACCTAGTAGTGACGTTCGATACAGTGAAGTATCTGTTTCGGCGTGACTGAGACGCCAGACGTCCTAAAGGGCGGCGGCCGCGAACATACTTCCGACTCTTGCGACCGGCGAGCGGACGGCGGAATCATGGGAACCCCGGGGGAGGGGATCGCATGGACGCAACGAGATGGATCGCTCGCGCACTGTCTGGCTGCGTGGTCGTCGCGGTGCTG
>DATIAJ010000424.1:0-3009 GCA_035458105.1 Nocardioides sp.
CAGGATCGTCAGCACGGCCGAGGAGTGGTCGTCGGCGTGGATCCAGTCGCGGACGTTCTCGCCGGAGCCGTAGAGCTTGGGGCGCACGCCGTCGATGACGTTGGTGATCTGGCGCGGGATGAACTTCTCGATGTGCTGCCACGGGCCGTAGTTGTTCGAGCAGTTCGACACCGTCGCGCGGACGCCGAAGCTGCGCACCCAGGCGCGGACCAGGTGGTCGGAGCCGGCCTTGGAGGCGGAGTAGGGGGAGGACGGGTTGTAGGGGGTGTCCTCGGTGAAGCGCTTGGGGTCGTCGAGCTCGAGGTCGCCGTAGACCTCGTCGGTCGAGACGTGGTGCAGGCGCTTGTCGTGCTTCCGCACCGCCTCGAGGATCTGGTAGGTCCCGAGGATGTTGGTCTTGATGAACGGGCTCGGGTCGTTGAGCGAGTTGTCGTTGTGCGACTCGGCCGCGTAGTGGACGACCGCGTCGTGCGCCGCGACCAGCGGGTCGACGACGTCCTCGTCGGCGATGTCGCCGACCACCAGCTGGACCCGGTCCTCGGGCAGCCCCGCCAGCGACTCCTTCGAGGCGGCGTAGGTCAGCTTGTCGAGGACGGTGATCTTCAGGTCGGTGTGGTCGACGAGGTGATGCACGAAGTTCGACCCGATGAACCCCGCGCCCCCGGTCACGAGAAGGCGTTCCATGGCGCGGAGTCTAGGGGTGGGCGCGGACCTCGAACGACTCGACGGTCTCGAGCGCGTCGGTGACGTACGTCGCCACGCGCCCGCCGCGCGTCGACCAGCCGGCGGGCAACGCGTCGTCGACCGCGTACCCCCGCGGGAAGCTGACCCGGACCCGGACGTCCTGCGGGTCGACCATGCCCTGCGGGTCGAGCGCGAGCCGGTAGGCGAGCCCGTCGCCGTCGCGCACCGCGGCGGCAGGGACGTCGTACGTCACCGCGAGGGTGTGGCGGGCCTGCGGCGCGAACTCCACCTCGGGGCGGATGAAGTAGCGGCCGAAGAAGTTGCGCGGCGAGGTCTGCAGCGGCTCGCCGTCGACCTCGACCGACGCGAACGTGGCGCCGGTGGGCAGGAACGGCGCGATGCTCAGGGTGTTCCAGCGGGTGAAGTAGCCCTGGCGCGGGTCGGGCACGGGCTGGAGGTAGGGCGGGGAGTCGTTGTGGACCTCCACCTCCATCCGGACCCGGGCGCTGCCGTCCTCGCGCACCGCGACGTCGGTGCTGACCGTGCGGCGCTGCCAGTAGTCGGACTTGCTGGGCACCTTGTTCTGGGTGAAGACGCCGATGTAGTCGTGCTCGGTGTCGGACAGCCGGCCGGTGAGCCCGAGGTCGTCGAAGACGGCCTGCTCGCCGGGGTTGCGGAAGAACATGGCGAAGCGGCGTTCGTCGGCGGCGCGGCCGAGCACCCGGCCGGTGCCGACGGGGTCGTTGCCGGAGAGCAGCCGGTCGACGAAGACGGGGGCGAGGGCGCGGTTGACGGCCTTGCGGGCTGCGGGGTCGGGGTAGTCGTCGTAGCTGCCGATGAGCTTGTCGACCATGTTGTCGCCGGTCAACGTGCCGAGGGTCGGCACCTCCAGCGGGCCGGTCACGTCGAGCAGCCGCGACAACGCGACCACGTCGATGACCACGACACCCGCGAGACGGCGTCCGCGCAGGCTGCGCCAGGCGTTGGCGAGCTCGTTGCCGGAGACCTCCCAGTCGGGGGCCATGGTGGCCAGCGCCGGCTTCATCTGCCCGCGGTGGAGCGGGTTGCCCTTGACCTTGCGCCAGTAGCGGGGCTGCGCCGCGCCCGGCGCCGTCGACAGGTCGACGGTCTCGCCCATCGACAGCCGGCCGCGGTCGAGGTCGACGGGCACGAAGGTCTGCGGGGTGCCGCCGGAGTAGAGCATCTCGGCGGGGTTGAGCAGGGCCACGAGGTACTGCCGGCTCGCGTCGCGCCCGAGCACCACCGGCAGGTGGTCGAGCAGCGGGTCGATGGACTCGAGCCCGTCGGCCAGCGGGTCGACCTCGCCCCGCGCCTGGTCGCGCGCCTCGGCGAGCCGCTCGCCGACGACAGGGCGGGAGTCGGCCACGTCGCCGAGCTCGGCCTGCGCGTCGGCGAGGCGCGTCGACACCTCGCGCAGGTCGTCGATCACCGACTCCAGCACCTCGATGTCGACGTTGCCGTCGTCGACGAGCGTCGACTCCTCGCCGCGCACCTGCGGCAGGATGCGTACGCCGGTCTCGGCCACGGCGACGAGCTGGTCGAGCGCGTTGCCGAGGCGTCGTACGTCGCGCACCGGGCCGCCGGCGACCGGCACCCAGCTCCACACGTCGCCGCCGATGCCCTGCACCGACCCCTGCAGCTCGTCGGTCTCCTCGCGCGCTCGTGCGACGGCGGCCACGGCGGCCTCGGTGTCGCCGGCGTCCAGGGCGTCCTTCGCGGCGGTCAGCTCGGCGCGCGCCTCCTCGGCGTGCCCGGGGGCCGAGAGGAAGGGGATGGCCAGCAGGGCCAGGACCACCACCAGCAGGAACAGCCCGCCCACCACCGTCGCCGGCCGGACCAGTCGTCGCTTGTCGGCGCGACGGGTGGACGACATGGCGCCCATGGTGCCAAAGGGGCGGGAGGCCACGGGAATCGCGGACGCACACCCTAGGGTTCACCCATGCGCGGAATCATCCTGGCCGGTGGCACCGGCTCGCGACTGCACCCGATCACCCAGGGGATCAGCAAGCAGCTGGTGCCGGTCTACGACAAGCCGATGATCTACTACCCGCTCTCCACGCTGATGCTGGCGGGGATCCGGGACGTCCTGATCATCACCACGCCCCACGAGGCGGACGGCTTCCACCGGCTGCTCGGCGACGGCTCGCAGTTCGGCATCAACCTGACCTTCGCGGTGCAGCCCTCGCCCGACGGGCTGGCGCAGGCGTTCATCATCGGCGCCGACCACATCGGCGACCAGCGTTCCGCGCTCGTGCTGGGCGACAACATCTTCTACGGCTCCGGCCTCGGCCACCAGCTGCTGCG
>DATIAJ010000425.1:0-3550 GCA_035458105.1 Nocardioides sp.
GCTCGCGCGTCGACCGGTCGCTGACCAGCTCGACGGCCCAGAACGCGCCGGTGCCGCGCACCTCGCCGATCCACTCGTGCTTCTCCGCGAGCGCCCGCAGGCCGGGGCCGAGCACCTCGTCGCCGAGGCGGGCGGCGCGACGGACGACGTCGTCGTCCTCCATCGTGCGAATCGTCGCGACCGCCGCGGCGCAGGCGAGGGGGTGGCCGGAGTAGGTCAGCCCGCCTGGGTAGGTGCGGTGGGCGAAGGTCGAGTAGACCTCGTCGCTGATCGCGACGCCACCCAGCGGGACGTACCCGCTGTTGACGCCCTTGGCGAAGGTGAGCAGGTCGGGCACGACCCCGCCGTGCTCGACGGCGAACCACCGACCGGCGCGCCCGAACCCCGACATCACCTCGTCGGCGACGAGCACGATGCCGTGCCGGTCGCAGATCTCGCGCACGCCGGCGAGGTAGCCCGGTGGCGGGACCATGATCCCCGCGGTGCCGGGGATGGCCTCGAGGACGATGGCCGCGATCGTCGCCGGTCCCTCGAGCGCCACGACCTGCTCGAGGTGGTCGAGCGCCCGCTGGCACTCCTCGGCCTCGGTGGTCGCGTGGAACGGGCTGCGGTAGAGGAACGGCCCGAAGAAGTGCACCGTGCCGGTCGAGCCGTGGTCGCTGGCCCACCGACGCGGGTCGCCCGTCATGTTGACTGCGAGGTGCGTGCCGCCGTGGTAGCTGCGGTAGGTCGTCAGCACCTTGTGCCGGCCGGTGTGCAGCCGCGCCATGCGTACGGCGTGCTCGTTGGCGTCGGCACCTCCGTTGGTGAAGAACACGTGGTCGAGGTCGCCGGGGGTGTGGCTCGCGACGAGCCGGGCGGCCTCGGAGCGGGTGCCGTTGGCCATCGCCGGGGCGATCGTGCACAGGTGCTCGGCCTGCTCGCGGATCGCGGCCACGATGCGTGGGTGCTGGTGGCCGAGGTTGGTGAAGACGAGCTGGGAGGAGAAGTCGAGGTAGCGCTTCCCGTCGCCGTCCCACACGTGGCTGCCCTCGGCGCGCGTGATGACCATCGGGCTGATCTCGGCCTGGGCCGACCAGGAGTGGAAGACGTGCGCGCGGTCGAGCTCGTAGGCCCGCCCGGCGTCGTACGTGCTCGCCAGGTCGCTGGTGGTGGAGAGGACGTCAGTCATTGCGCGGGAACCCCAGCTCGAGGCCGCCCTCGGGGCGGTTGGCCGGGTCGATCCACCGGGTGGTGACGACCTTGCCGCGGGTGAAGAAGTGGACGCCCTCGGTGCCGTGGGCGTGGGTGTCGCCGAAGAGCGAGCGCTTCCAGCCGCCGAAGGAGTAGTACGCGACCGGCACGGGGACGGGCACGTTGACGCCGATCATCCCGACGGTCACGTCGGCCTCGAAGCGGCGGGCGGCGCCACCGTCGTTGGTGAACACCGCGGTGCCGTTGCCGTACTCGTTGGCGTTGACCAGCGCGACTGCCTCCTCGTAGGACGTCGCGCGGACGACCGACAGCACCGGGCCGAAGATCTCCTCGCGGTAGATGTCCATGTCGGGGGTGACCTCGTCGAAGAGCGTCGGGCCCAGCCAGAAGCCCTGCTCGCCTCCTCGGGCCTGCACGTCACGACCGTCGACGACGACCTTCGCACCGGCGGCCTCGCCGGAGTCGATGAAGGAGCTGACCCGGTCGCGGTGGGCCCTCGTGACGAGCGGGCCCATGTCCGCTTCCTTCTGGTCCCCGGTGGCGGAGCGGCCGCCGTCGCCGATCAGGAGGGTGCGGGTGCGGTCGGCGATCCGGGCGACGAGCTCGTCGCCGATCGGGTCGACTGCGACCAGCACGCTGATCGCCATGCAGCGCTCGCCGGCGCTGCCGTAGCCCGCGTTGACCGCCGCGTCCGCGGCCAGGTCGAGGTCGGCGTCGGGCAGCACCACCATGTGGTTCTTCGCACCGCCGAGGGCCTGGACCCGCTTGCCGTGACGGCTCGCGGTCTCGTAGACGTACTCGGCGATCGGGGTCGAGCCGACGAAGCTGATCGCCTGCACCTCCGGGCTGGTGAGCAGCGCGTCGACGGCGGTCTTGTCGCCGTGCAGCACGTTGAAGACCCCGTCGGGCAGCCCGGCCTCCTGCCACAGCGCGGCCAGCCAGTTTGCCGCGCTGGGGTCCTTCTCGCTCGGCTTGAGCACGACGGTGTTGCCCGCCGCGATGGCGATGGGGAAGAACCACATCGGCACCATCGCCGGGAAGTTGAACGGGCTGATGATGCCCACCACGCCGAGCGGCACCCGCTTGGAGTGCACGTCGACGCCGGTCGAGGCCTCCTCGCTGTGCCCGCCCTTGAGCAGGTGCGAGATGCCGCAGGCGAACTCCACGACCTCCAGGCCACGCGCGATCTCGCCCATCGCGTCGGAGTGCACCTTGCCGTGCTCGCTCGTGATGATCGCGGCGAGCTCCTCCTTGCGCGCGTTGAGCAGCTCGCGGAACGCGAACATCACCTGCGTACGCCGGGCCAGCGAGGTCGCGCCCCAGCTCTTCGCGGCGCGCGAGGCGGCAGCGATCACGTGGGCGGCGTCGGCCTCGCTCGCGAGCGCGACGCGGCCGGTGACCTGCCCGGTGGCGGGGTTGGTGACGTCGGCCCACCCCGTCGGGGAGCCGGTCAGGGGGGAGCCGTCGACCCAGTGGACGATCTCGGCAGCGTTGTCCGTCATGCCCGTCATCCTGCTCGTCGTACGACGCCGGGGCGGGTGTCGGATCGTCGGCATCGGCCGCCCCGGCCGGACAGTTCGTCACCCCGCGCACGCGTAGGCTGCGGTCGTGAGGAGGGCGAGGCCGTGGTCGACGTGACACCGGGGGTGACGCTCCGCGAGGCCCTGGAGCTGCCCACCTTCCGTCGCGCCGCCCCCGAGGTCGTCGCCGGCGCTGCCGGGACGGACCGCGCGATCCGCTGGGTGCACGCCACCGAGCGCCCCGACGTGCGCCAGCTGCTGCGCGCGGGGGACCTGCTGCTCACCATGGGCACCGGCCTGCCGGACGACGACGACGCCGCCGGCCTGGCGTCCTTCGTCGACGAGCTCGCCGACGTCGGCAGCGCGGGTGTCGTCGTCGAGCTCGGCAGGCGGTGGGAGCACGCACTGCCGGACGCGCTGGTCGCCGCCTGCGAGCGGCACGGCCTCCCGCTGGTCGTCCTGGCGCGCGAGACCCGGTTCGCGGCACTGGCCCAGGAGATCGGCGAGCGCGTGGTCGACCAGCAGCTGGCCGAGCTCCGCGAGGCCCAGCGGGTGCACGAGACCTTCACCGAGCTGAGCAACGACCTGGCCAGCCCCGTCGACATCCTTCGTGCCGTGCAGCGCCTGGCAGCCGCGCCCGTCGTCGTCGAGAACGCGCAGCACCGGCCGCTCGACTACTTCTCCGGACCCGACGCGGACGACGGCTTCCTCGACGGCTGGCCGGCGCGCTCACGACGGGTCGAGGTGGCCGGGCGCACGGGCTGGGACGCCGCCAACGGCTGGCTGGTGACCCGTCTCGGCACCACCGACCGGGCCTGGGGACGGCTCGTCATCGG
>DATIAJ010000426.1:0-6740 GCA_035458105.1 Nocardioides sp.
CATCGAGTCCCTGATCGACCGCACCGTGACGATGGGCAACACCTCGGCCGCCCTCGACCAGCAGTACGACGCCTTCCTCGCCTCGTCGGCCGTCGCCGACGTCACCGCGTCGACGGCCACCCAGGCCTCCGAGCGGGCCACGGCCGCCGAGGCCGAGGCGGAGGAGGCCCGCGACGCCGCGGCGGCTGCCGAGGCAGCCGCTGGTGCCGAGGCGCAGTCGGTCTCCGTCACCAAGGCCGATCTCATCGCCGAGCTCGCCGACCTCGAGGGGATCAGCGTGCGACTGGCGGAGAAGCGCCAGTCTGCCCTCGAGCGGGCCGCCGCCGAGGCAGCCGCAGCCGCCGCCCAGGCGGAGGCTGAGGCACAGGCGGAGGCGGAGGCGGCAGCCGAGGCGCAGGCTGAGGCGGACGCCCAAGCCCCGGCCGACCAGGCCCCGGCCGAGCAGCCGATCCCGAGCGCGACCGCCACCTCCACGCCGACTGCGACTCCGACCCAGTCGGCCGTTCCGACCCCGACAGCGACCCCAACACCGACGCCGACCCCGACGCCGACCCCGACGCCGAGCCCGACGCCGACCCCGACGCCGACGCCGACGCCGACGCCGACCCCGACTCCGACGGCGACGCCGACGCCGACGCCCGAGCCGGCTCCGACCCCCGCCGCGACCCCAACGCCCGCGCCACCCCCGCCCCCGGCCGCGTCGGGCGCACCCGCCGCGATCGCGTTCGCCACGTCCCAGCTCGGCGACCCGTACAAGTGGGGTGCTTCGGGCCCGGACGCGTGGGACTGCTCGGGCCTCACGTCGGGTGCCTGGGCCGCGGGCGGGAAGTCGCTGCCCCACTACTCGGTCGCGCAGTACATCCAATCGACGAAGATCACGGCCGGCCAGCTGGCGCCCGGCGACCTCGTCTTCTGGGGTTCCTCGAGCAGCCCGAGCTCGATCTACCACGTCGCGATCTACATCGGTGACGGCCAGATCATCCACGCGCCGCGCACCGGTCGCCCGGTCAGCCAGGAGTCGATGTACTACTGGCGGGCGCCGAACTTCTTCGCCCGCCCCTGACTCGACGCCGCTGACCGGAACGCCCCGGCTCGGCTGCCGGGTTTCCGGGGGACTTCGCACCCGGAACTCACGCTTCGTGGCCCAGATCTCGGGTGCAAAGCGGGGTGGTCACCGGATATCCGGGGACCGCCGCAGCCACCGCTTCAGCGCACCTTCCGCGCGAAGCGGGCAGCCAGCTCGCCGGGGTCGAGCTGCCCGTCGAGGACGAGGCGGGTCGGCCAGGCCGAGGTGTCGATGGCCGAGAGCTCCTCGAAGAGCGCGAGGTCCTTGGCGTACACCTCGGCGATGCGAGCCAGGTCGTCGGCGGTGGGTGCGGTGCCCGGCACCTGCTCTGCCCCGGCGTGCCAGTTCTGCAGGGGCGGCACGTGCTCGAAGCGCGGCAGGTCGAGGAAGTCGGTGGTGCGGTCGACGGTCGCGGGGAAGTCCGCCAGCATCGTGCGCAGCTCGAGCAGGAGCCACTGACGCCGGTCGAAGAGCTCGAAGCCGCGCTGCAGCTGCTCGCCGTAGAACCCGCGTGCCAGGCCGGTCATGTGCCGCCACCGCATCGTGCGTACGACGGCGGGGTCGGGCACCTCGTCGGGCAGCGAGGTGTGCGGCCACTCGGTCAGGAAGTCCGGCCAGTCGGGCCAGGCCAGGTTGCGCGAGCGCAGCATGACCCAGTGGGAGAACAGCCGCTCCAGCGGGTCGCGGAACACCGCCACGAGCGGCATGTCGGGCTTGTACGCGCGCATCCGCTCCAGCGCGTGCGGCCAGTAGAGGTACGTCGGTGACGCATCGCCGAGCAGCCGGTGCACGCGGGCGCGGCGCGGCGCGGTGTAGTCGCGCTCGTGGTCGGGGGCCGACCAGTCCACCGTCTCGTCGTCGAAGTAGTGCCGCTCCTTGTCGGGCGCCTGGCACACGAGCCGGTGCTGGTTGAGCGTCACCGCCAGCGTCGACGTACCGCCCTTCTGCACGCCCACGACGGCGAAGTTGTAGGCCATCGTCCCCAGCGGCGCGCCCGGGGAGCCCGGAGGGGTGGCATCCGACACGTTCATCGCGGTGAACCTACCCGCCCGGCTACCTTGGCGACATGTCGACCGACCAGGTTCCGCCCATCGCCGACGAGCTGCCGACGCCTCTGCCGGAGACCGCCCCGGTGCGCGTCGACGACGACGCGGTGCACGCCGACGACTCGGGCTACCGGCAGCCCGAGGTCGACGTCGACGCGCTGCGCTCCCTGCTCGACGGTCGCTACCGCGAGGTCCGCGACCTCGTCCGCGACAACCTCGCCCAGCACGCGCAGGTCCTGCTCGACCAGGAGCAGATGAGCACCGCCGACTTCCGCGAGCGCGTCCGCGACGTCGTGGTGATGATGGCCGGGACCGGTCAGACCGGCATGGGCTTCCCGGAGGAGTACGGCGGGGGCGGCGACATCGGCGCCTCGGTCGCGGCCTTCGAGACCCTGGCCTACGGCGACCTGTCGGTGCTGGTGAAGGTGGGCGTGCAGTTCGGGCTCTTCGGTGGCGCGATCCTGCAGCTCGGCACGAAGCACCACCACGATGCGTACCTCACCGATCTCGTCAGCGGCCGCACGATGGGCTGCTTCGCGATGACCGAGAGCGGCCACGGCTCCAACGTGCAGGCGCTCGGCACCGTGGCGACGTACGACGCCGAGGCGCAGGAGTTCGTGATCACCACGCCCGACGACGCGAGCCGCAAGGACTACATCGGCAACGCGGCTGCCCACGCGGAGCTCGCCGTGGTGTTCGCCCAGCTCGAGGTCGGCCAGGGCGAGGAGGTCGAGCGGCACGGCGTGCACGCGTTCGTCGTCCCGGTCCGCGAGGGCGGCCGCGTGCTCGACGGCGTACGCATCGAGGACTGCGGCCCCAAGATGGGCCTCAACGGCGTCGACAACGGGCGCATCTGGTTCGACGGGGTCCGGGTGCCGCGCACGGCGCTGCTCAACCAGTTCGCCGAGGTGACGCCCGAGGGTCGCTACCTCTCGCCCATCGACAACCCCAACAAGCGGTTCTTCACGATGCTCGGCACCCTCGTCCAGGGCCGCGTGTGCGTCGGCGGCGCCGGCATCAACGCCTCGAAGGTCGCGCTCACCATCGCCACCCGCTACGCCGTGCGCCGCCGCCAGTTCGAGGCCACGTCGCCCGACGAGGAGCAGGTGCTCCTCGACTACGGCATGCACCAGCGCCGCCTCCTGCCGCTCCTCGCGCGGACGTACGCCCTCCACTTCGCGCAGGAGGTCGTCGCCGGGCAGCTGCACGACGTCTTCTCCGGCCCGGGGCCCATCGAGGAGGGCAGCGACGAGCACGCCCGGCGGATGTTGGAGTCGCGGGCCGCCGGCACGAAGGCGCTCGGCACCTGGCACGCCACCCGCACCATCCAGGAGTGCCGCGAGGCCTGCGGCGGCGCGGGCTACCTCAGCGAGAACCGGTTCGCCGCGCTCAAGGCCGACACCGACGTGTTCACCACCTTCGAGGGCGACAACCACGTCCTGCTCCAGCTCGTCGCCAAGGGCCTGCTCACCGACTACGCCGGCGAGTTCGAGGAGATGGACCAGCTCGGCATGGCCCGCTTCGTCGCCGGGCTCGCGGTGGAGACCGTCGTCGAGCGCACGGCGGTGCACAAGCTCGTGCAGTCCGTGCGCGACCTGCTGCCCGGGGGCGACACCTGGGACCAGGAGGCCGGGCTGCTCGACCCCAACTACCAGCTCGCCATGCTCCGCTTCCGCGAGGAGCACATGATCGGCGGCGTCGCCCGCCGGCTCAAGCGCGGCATCGACCAGGGGATGAACCCCGGCGCGGTCTTCTCCCGGGTGCAGGACCACGTCATCGCCGCCGCGCGGGCCCACGCCGAGCGGCTCGTGCTCGAGGCGTTCGTCGCGAAGACCGCGGCCCTGCCCGATGGCGACCTGAAGGTCACCCTCAACCTGCTGTGCGACCTCCACGCCCTGACCACGATCGAGGCCGACCGAGCCTGGTTCATGGAGCACGGCCGCCTCTCCAGTGCCCGCTCCAAGGCGATCAGCCGCGAGATCAACGCACTGTGCCGCAAGGTTCGCCCGCTCGCCGTCGACCTCGTCGACGCCTTCGGGGTGCCGGAGGAGATGCTGCGCAGCCCCGAGCTGCTCGGCTGGCCCATCGGCGCGGACGCCTGACGTGAGGCTCCGCGCGCTGGGCGGCTGGCACGAGGACCCGCTGTGGTCCTACGTCTACCCCTGGCTCGTGGAGCACGACCGCGTCGGCGGCGCGGCCTGGCGCGCCGGCACCGGCAGCGACCTGTCGCTGATGCGGGAGGCGGCTGCCGAGATCGGCACCCTGCCGCGCGGTGCGCGGGTGCTGGACGTGCCGACCGGGTCCGGGGTGGCCCTGCGCGGCCTGCGACCGGGGCAGGGGATCGACTACGTCGCCGCTGACATCTCGCAGACGATGCTCGCCCGGGCGCGCGCGACCGCGACCCGCCTGGGTGTCGCCGACCAGGTCACCACCGCCCTCGCCGACGTCGGCGCCCTGCCGTTCGCCGACGCGTCGTTCGACCTCGTCGTCTCCCTGACCGGCCTGCACTGCTTCCCCGACCCGCGCCGGGCGATCGGCGAGATGGTGCGGGTGCTCGCCCCCGGCGCCGCGCTCACCGGGAGCTCGCTGTTCACCGACACCGGCCCGCGCTACGAGCCGCTGCGGTGGGCCGGCACCCGGGCCGGGATCCTCGGCCCGATGTGCAGCACGGCCGAGGCCGTCGCCTGGTTGCGGGAGTCCGGCTGCGGCGACGTCGACCTCACGCTGCACGGCGGGATCGGCTACTTCCACGCCACCAAGCGCACGACCACGGAGGAGCTGCCATGACGTTCGGAGGACTGCCGACCCGCTTCGAACCGAGCGGCGCGAGCCGCGGCCTCGCGCTCGTCGCGCCGGGCCGCGCCTACTCCCCGGCTGCGCCGCTGCTCGACCTCGCGACGCGCGCGCTGCTCCAGCACGACCTCACCGTCCAGCAGCTCTGGTGGGACTCGACGAGCCGCGGCGACGAGGACGCCGACGCGTGGGTACGCCGCCACGTGGCCGCGGCGCACGCCCGCGAGGACGCCGACCACGTGCTGGTGGTCGGCAAGTCGCTCGGCACCCGCGCAGCGTCGTACGCCGCCGAGCGCGGGCTCGACGCGATCTGGTTCACCCCGCTCCTCGTCGACCCGGTCGTCGCCGAGGGGATCGCCGCGAACGCCGGCAGGCAGCTCCTCGTGGGTGGCCTCGCCGACGAGCTGTGGGACCCGGCCGTGGCCCGCGAGCTCGCCGACGCCGGGTGCGAGGTCCTCGAGGTGCCCGACGCCGACCACTCCATGGGAACCCCCGACGCGGTCCGCACCGCCGAGATCCACCTCGAGGTCGCGCGGGCGGTGGACGGGTTCCTGTCACAGGTCTGAGCCGGCCGGTGTCTCCATGTCATCGACCCCGAGAGATGGAGATGACATGCCCAGCCAGTTCCGGTTGCCGAAGGCCCGCATCGACGGCGCGTACGGGGCCCTGATGACCCGCGTCGCGAAGCGCAGGTGGGGCCAGGTCCCCGACAACGCCTACGTGCTCTGGCACAACAAGCCGGTCCTCAGGGCCGTCTTCGGCTTCGAGCAGAAGGTCGGCCGGTGGTCGGCGCTCGACCCGCACCTCAAGACGTACGCCGAGATGGCGAGCGCCGGCGTCATCGGCTGCTCGTGGTGCCTGGACTTCGGCTACTTCCTCGCCCACACCAAGGGCCTCGACGAGGCCAAGGTGCGCGAGGTGCCGCGGTGGCGCGAGTCGGACGTCTTCACCGACCTCGAGCGCGACGTGATGGCGTACGCCGAGGCGATGACCGTGACGCCGCCGCAGGTCACCGACGAGATGGTCGCCGACCTCGACCGCCGGCTCGGGCACGCCGCTGTGGTCGAGCTGACCATGATGGTCGCCGTCGAGAACGAGCGCTCGCGCTTCAACTCGGCGATGGGCCTCGCCTCGCAGGGCTTCAGCGACGTGTGCGAGCTGCCGCTCGCGCAGGCTGGGACGATCACGGCGTGAACCCGACCGAGGCCTTCGTGGCTCACCGCAACCTGCTCTTCACCGTCGCCTACGAGATGCTCGGCTCGGCCGCCGACGCCGAGGACGTGCTGCAGGAGGTCTGGCTGCGGTGGGCCGAGGTGCCGGTCGACGAGGTGCGCGACCCGCGGGCCTACCTGGTGCGGATGACCACCCGGCTCGCCCTCAACCGGCTGCGCACCCTCGCCCGGCGCCGCGAGGACTACGTCGGCACCTGGCTGCCCGAGCCGCTGCTGACCGCGCCCGACGTCGCGCAGGACGTCGAGCTCGCCGACAGCGTCTCCACCGCGATGCTGCTCGTGCTGGAGACGCTGCCGCCCACCGAGCGGGCCGTCTTCGTGCTGCGCGAGGTCTTCGAGGTGCCGTACGCCGAGATCGCCGAGGCGGTCGAGAAGTCCGAGCCGGCGGTGCGGCAGATCGCCACCCGCGCCCGCGCGCACGTGGCCGAGCGCCGCCCGCGGGCGTCGGTCAGCGCGGCCCAGCGCGACGCTGTGATCGAGCGCTTCCGCGCGGCGACCGCGACGGGCGACCTGCAGAGCCTGATGGACGTGCTGGCCCCCGACGTGGTGCTGATGACCGACGGCGGCGGGAAGGTGCAGGCCGCACTCAACCCGATCTACGGC
>DATIAJ010000427.1:0-7026 GCA_035458105.1 Nocardioides sp.
ATCGCGGCCACCACGATGCTGCAGGCGTCCTGGGCCTGCGCCGACACCACGGTCGCCTCGGGCAACGACCGGTACGGCGTCTCGGCGAGGAGGCCGTAGAGCGACGCTCCGACCACCGCGGCCGCGAGCACCCACGTCGACCAGCGCGTCCGGGCGCTGGTCGGTTGGGCGGCAGCGGCTGCAGGCGGGGGAGGCGCCGCATGGACGGTGGGCGGGGCGGGGACGGCTCGGACGGGGGTCGGGGTCGACCCGCTGCCCAGCGCCGGCCAGTCCGCGCGCGCCGCCGGGACGAGCAGCAGCAGCGCGGGGACGCACCACAACCAGAACCCGAACCCGAAGGACATGAGCAGGACGTGGAAGGCGATCACTCCGGCCCAGCCGACCTTCGCCGCTCTCCCACCACGGAGGAGCAGGAGTCCCAGCACGACCTCGCCTGCGGCCAGGGCGAGGATCCAGGCGACGGGGTGGGCCATCACGACGGACTGCCAGGCGTCGGTGACGAACGGCCAGAAGGACTCGTCGGCGAAGGTCCGGTAGGTCTCCGGGTCCGCGACCACGATCCCGGCGTTGACGCCGCCACTCACCAGGTAGAAGCCCCCGACGAAGCGGCGTACGGCGGCGGCGCGCATGCGACCGCTCGGCACGGCGTCGGGGCTCGTGCGGGGCTGCAGCGTGGTGGTCACCGGCACACCTCCGTCCTCGGGTAGAGGGATCCACCTCAAGGGTCCGCCCCGGCGCCGACGGTGGTCAGGGGCGAAGGTCGCCGCGGGCGGGGACCTAGGTCCCCGGCTTGCCGGCGTCGGCGTAGGAGCGCACGACGGAGACGTTGAGCGGGAAGTCGACGGGGTGCTCGCGGAACAGCAGCCGGGCAGCGGTGGCTGCCGCCTCGGTGATCTCGGTGGCGACGGCGCCGGCGAGCCAGGCGGGGGCGTGCACGACCACCTCGTCGTGGAGGAAGAGGACCAGGTGGGGGCGCGACTCCAGGACGCCGTCGCCGCCCAGCCGCCAGAGCCGGTTGCGGAGGTCGGCGATCCAGCACAGCGCCCACTCGGCGCCGGTGCCCTGCACCACGAAGTTGCGGGTGAACCGGCCGAACGAGCGGCGCCGTCGGTCGAGGATTGCGAGGTCCGTCGGAGGCGCCTCGGGCGACTCGTCCCACGACCCCGCGAGGGCCGGGCTGCCGCGTCCGAGCAGCGTCCGGACCACCTGCCCACGTTCGCCCGCGCGGGCTGCCTCCTCGACGAGTCCGAACGCCTGCGGGTAGCGCCGGGTCAGCTCGGCGACCATCCGTCCGCTCTCGCCGCTCGTGGCGCCGTACATCGCCCCGAGGAGGCCTAGCTTGGCGTGCTGGCGGGTCGCGACGGCCCCGGCCTCCACCATCCCCTGGTAGAGGTCGGCGCCGCGGGCCGCGCGAGCGAGTGCCCGGTCGCCGCTCATCCCGGCGAGCACCCGGGGCTCCAGCTGGGCGACGTCGGCGACGACGAGAACCCAGCCGTCGTCGGCCACGGCCGCCGACCGCACCTGCACGGGGAAGGACAGGGCGCCGCCGCCGTTCGAGGACCACCGGCCCGTCGCAGACCCGGCGGGCTGGTAGACCGGTCGGAAGCGGCCGTCGCGCACCCACTCGTCGATCCAGGCCCAGCCGTTGGTCGAGAAGAGGTGCGCCAGCGACTTGTAGCGCAGCAGCGGCTCGACGACCGGGTGGTCGACGGTGCGAAGCGTCGAGGCCCGGGTGTCGACGACGTCGATGCCGGCTCGGCGCAGCGCCGCGAGCAGCTCGGGGTGGGAGTCGGGGTTCAGGCCGGGAGCGCCCAGCAGGCGGCGTACGTCGTCGGCGCACTCCGCCAGCAGCCGCGGGGGTGCGCCGCGTGGCGGGCGCGGGCCCAGGCGCTCGGTCAGCAGCGCCTCGTGGACGTCCACGCTCCACGGCACCCCCGCGTGCGTCATCTCGGCGGCTGCGAGGGCCCCCGCCGACTCCGCCGCGACGAGGAGCCGGAGCCGTGCCGCGTCGGGGGAGGCATCGATCGCCCCCAGCTGTCGCTCGTCCTCGACGTCGGCTCGCAGGTGGTCGGCCGCGTCGTGCCCGCTGAAGAGGACGGGTTCGGTGACGGTCGCCGGTCCGAGCCGGTCCCAGAGCTCGGCGTCCTCTCCGGCGAGCAGCGCAGCGTCGACGGCGGGAGCACGGGACATCAGGCGTCGGGACAGGCGGAGGTCGTGGCACCGGGCCACCCGCACGCCGGCGGCGAGCAGTGGAGGGCACCAGCGTGCGGTGTCGTCCCAGACCCACCGGGGACCGTCCTCCTCGCGCTCGGCCACGAAGGCCGGCAGGTCGGCGAGCGCGACCTCGTGCGCCGTGCCGCCCTCAGTCACCAGGGCGCGATCGCCCGGCAGGCGGGACAGGTGCACGCGCGACATGGGGACCAGCCTCCCCGACGGGGGTCAGTCCAGCTCGAGCACCTCCGACACGGGCCGGCGCGGCGTGCGGGCCGGCAGGGGCCGTGCGGTCGATCGCCAGCCGACCCGGACCAGCAGGAGCGGGTGGGCCAGGCTGCCGAGCACCTCGGTCTGGAAGGCGCTGCGGGTCTCGGGCACCTCGATCACCTGGCTGAGCGGCACGAGGGCGAGACCGGCCGTCGTGGCCGCGAGCCACATGGCACCGAGCCCCTCGCCCGCGCGCAGCCAGGCCGGCGCGTCGTCGTAGGTGTCGAAGAAGACGAGGAGCCCGTCGGACGCCTCCAGGTCAGGGGCCCCGCGGTCCTCCCACGCGCCCTGGAAGCGGTGGGGATGGGTGCCTGCGAGGTCGTCCGGGCCGGGGAGGGAGCCCACCGGGAGGCCGTCGTCGGTGCCGCGGCGCTGCCACGCTGCCTGCTCCGCCCGCGCCGAGGGGTCCGCCCACTGCAGCTGCTGCGCCCTCCGGACGAGCCGCTCGGCGATGAAGCGCTCGGACTCGTCGGTCAGCGCGACGGCTCGGGCACCCCAGTGGTTGGCCAGCCGGGCGAGGTGCGCCTGCCGTTCCTCGGGGACCGGCCAGGCGGTGAAGCGTCGCCGGTCGGTGCAGCGCTGGTCGAGTGCCTTGAGCGTCTCCTCCGCCGTCGCGGGCAGGGTGCCGGGGGCGAGGTCGAGGAAGGCCAGGAGGTCGGGCTGGTCGGGGTCGGGGTGACGGGCGACCCTGGTCTCCCATCCCAGTGCCCCGGCCGCCACCTGGGCGTGGTGCAGGGCCACGCCGCAGCTCAGGGTGAGGTTGCGGCCGTCGGGATCGGTCTCGTGCAGCTGGCGCGACCTGTCGGCGTACAGCTCGAGGGTGTGCGAGCCGCCGCGCCACCGCCACGGCTGGGTGTTGTGCACGCTGGGGGCACGCGACGCGACCTCCACGATCCGGTGCAGCGTCTCCACGGGGACGAGGCGGGTGCTGGTCATGGCCGGCTCCTTGCAGGTGTGGGTCCTGCTCCCGAGCGTGCTCGCACGCCGCGTCGGCCGTCAGTGCCGTTGGTCCCGCGCGCCCGGGCCGTCGGGCTCTGCCGGTCCGGCCCGGAGGCTCCTAGCGTCGTGTCATGAGGAGAGAGCGTGACCCCGCCTCGATCGCCGCCCTCACCTTCCTGGGCGCGGTCGACACCGTCACTGGCAGCAGGTTCCTGCTCGAGACCGGCGGCGTACGGGTGCTCGTCGACGCCGGCCTCTACCAGGGGCTCGCGGCCCACCGTCGCCGCAACTGGGAGTCCTTCCCGGTCGATCCCGCGGGCCTGGACCACGTGGTGCTGACGCACGCCCACCTCGACCACACCGGCTATCTGCCGCGGCTGGTCAAGGACGGCTTCCGCGGCCGCGTGACGTGCACCGTGGAGACCGCCGAGCTGGCGGCGATCGTGCTGCGCGACAGCGCGCACCTGCAGCACGAGGACGCGCGCTACGCGAACGACGCAGGCTTCTCGAAGCACCACCCGGCGCTCCCGCTGTACGACGACCACGACGTGGAGCAGGCCCTGCAGCTCATCGAGCCGGTGGACCTCGAGCACCCCCTCGCGCTCGGCCCCGGCGTCACCGTCACCCTCCGCTCTGCCGGGCACATCCTCGGCTCGGCCACGGCGGCGTTGCAGAGCGGGGATCACCTGGTGGCCTTCAGCGGCGACCTCGGCCGTCCGCACCACCCCCTCCTGCGTCCCCCGGCCGACCCGCCCGAGGCGGACACGCTCGTGGTCGAGTCGACGTACGGCGACCGGCAGCACCCGCCCCCGGACCCGGAGCGCCTGGCCGAGGCGGTGCGGCGCACGGTCGCGCGGGGCGGGAGCGTGCTGGTCCCGGCCTTCGCCGTCGACCGCACCGAGCTGGTCCTCCTCGAGCTGCGCCGGCTGATGGGGCGCGGTGACATCCCCGACGTGCCCGTCTTCGTCGACAGCCCGATGGCCCTGGCCGCCCTGGACTGCTACCGGCGAGCCGCCTCGCACGGCGGCCCGCAGGTCCGTGCCGAGGCACGTGAGCTCCTCGCCGACCTCGACGGTCCGGACGTGCACGCCGTCCACGACGTGGAGGGGTCGATGCGGCTCAACCGGCCACGCACCCCCAGCATCGTCATCTCCGCGTCCGGGATGGCGACCGGCGGTCGTGTCGTGCACCACCTGGCCCACCAGCTGCCCGACCGTCGCAACTGCGTCGTGCTCACCGGCTACCAGGCCGAGGGCACGCGCGGGCGCCAGCTCGCCGAGGGCGCCCGCCAGGTGAAGATCCACGGGCACTACGTGCCGGTCCGGGCTGAGGTCGTCACGGTCACCGACTTCTCGGTCCATGCCGACGCGCACGAGACGATCGACTGGCTCAGCCGGGCGGCGGTCCCGCCGCGCACCGTGTACGTCGTCCACGGCGAGCCGCGCTCCGCGGCAGCGCTCGCCCGGCGCGTGTCGGAGGAGCTGGGCTGGACGGCCGTGGTGCCGTCCTACGGCGAGCGGGTGCTGGTGGACTGAGATGGCCACGTTGCGGCCGACCCCCTCGGCGACCACCGGTCGGGACCCGGCCACCGCCTGGGGCACGCGTGTCGCTCCGGCCTGGGTCGTCGTGGCGGACGTGGTTGCGAAGACGTTGCTGTTCCTGGCGGTCGCGCGGGTAGCGGTCGAACCCGGCTGGGGCAACCTCGAGGGCAAGGCACCCGGCACGCGTGCCCTGACCTACCCGATGCTGGCGCTGGTGGTACCGGCCCTGCAGCTCGTTGTCGGGCGCGCCCGCCCCTACCCCTGGCTCGCGGACCTCCTGGTCACCGTGCCCGCGTTCTCCGACCTGCTGGGCAACCGGCTCGACCTCTACGACCGGGTGGTGTGGTTCGACGACGCCATGCACCTCGCATCGACGGCCGCGCTCAGCGCAGGTGTGCTCGTCCTGGCCGGCGCGGACGCCGCGCCGTTCCGCCACCGACTGCAGCTCTCCGTGGCAACCGGGATGACCCTGTCGCTCGCGTGGGAGCTGTGGGAGTTCTACGCGTTCGTGACGCGTTCGGGCGAGGCGCCGACGGCGTACGCCGACACGCTCGGCGATCTGGCGCTCGGCTGGGTGGGCGCCGTGCTGGCGGCCGTCCTCGTCGGAGGGCCCGGCCGGAGCCGTCGTCGTCACGAGGTGACGAGTGCGCCCGGTCGGGGGGACCTCTGACCCTGCTCCGCGACATCGCCGAGGAGCACGGTGGAGGTGGCAGGACAACGAGGAGCGACGCGAACACCGACACGGGAGGGACACCATGGACACCAGGGCCTCAGGGGCAGTCGTCGTCGGGGTCACGGGACGTGGACGCGAGACGTCGGCCCTCCGCTTCGCTGCCGAGCACGCGCACAGGGAGGGAGCTCGCGTCGTGCTGGTGCACGTGGGTCGGGTGTCGCTGCCGACCGTGCCCGGGCTCGTGATCACGCCCGACGAGGCCATCAGCGTGGCGGCGCGGATCGTGGCCGAGGTGGCCGAGGAGCTCGAGGAGCTCGTCGGGGGCCCCGTGGCGCACGAGACCGTGGCGGTCACCGGCATCCCGTCGCAGGTGCTCGTCGAGCTCAGCCGCGACGCCCGGCTCGTCGTCGTGCAGCACAGGTCGTCGACCGCGCTGGAGCGTCTCTTCGTCGGGTCCACCGCCAACGGCGCCGCGGCGCGGTGCCACAGTCCGCTGGTGTCCGTCCCGGCCGGGTGGGTGCCACCCCCGGGTGGACCGGCGGAGGTGGTGGTCGGGGTCCACGAGGCCGGTGTACCGCGGCAGGTGCTCGAGGCGGCGTTCACCTGGGCCGACCGCACCGGCGCCTCGCTCCGCGTCGTCCACGCGTGGCGCCTCGACGCCGCCTACGACGAGATCATCACCCGCCGGGTGGACTCGGAGTGGCGGGAGAAGCAGCGGAGGCTGCTCGCCGCAGCCGTCGCCGACCACCGCGACGCCTGGCCCTCCGTGGAGGTCGAGGTCGAGGTGCGGCACCAGTGGCCGGCCGACGTGCTGGTCGACGACTCGCGCAACGCCTCCCTCGTCGTCATCGGCCGGCGCGGTGCCCGCGGCTGGATCCCCGAGCACCTCGGGTCCCTTGCCCGTGCGGTCCTGAGGTCGTCGCTGTGCCCGGTGATGGTGGTGCCGGTCGACCCGGCCGCTCCGGCCGTCGAGGACTGGGAGCTCATCGCCGACGAGGTGTCGCCGCAGGCGTGAGCGACGCGCCCCGGGTCAGCGACCCGAGGCGGCGTCGACGGCCGTCCCGACGGCAGCGAGGAGCTGCAGCCGCTCGTGGCTGGGGGTGCCCGGCGTCGCCGTGTGCACCAGCAGCGCGTGCGACTGGAAGGGATCCTGCAGGACCTGGCAGCTCAGCTCTAGCGGCCCCACGGCAGGGTGCACGTAGCGCTTCCGCTCGGCCGGGCGGATGCCTACCTCGTGCTCGGCCCACCAGCGCCGGAACTCCTCGCTCCGGCTGCCCAGCAGCTCGGCCAGGTGAGCGGCGCGCGAGCCCGGACCGCGGAGGGCGAGCACGCCGCGCAGCCCGGCGGCGTACATCCGCGAGTAGTGCTCGTGGTCCTCGAGCGGGTGAAGGA
>DATIAJ010000428.1:0-11249 GCA_035458105.1 Nocardioides sp.
GACGACCTGACGGCCTTCCCGGCCTGGCTCGACGCCGCGGTCCTCGACCTACCCGCCTGAGGCCTGTGGGCCTCAGCACCCACCTGACCCGCTACGACAGCGGGGAACATCGTCCGCGACATGTCACGACGATCGTCCCCACTGTCGATCCCGGGGCGGATCGCGCAGGCTCAGCCGCGCGCGGCCCACCAGGCGCGGAGGGCGGCCTCGGCCTGCTCGGGGGTCTGCGGGCCCTCGTCCATCCGGAGCTCGAGGAGGAAGGCGTAGGCCTGACCCACCTCGCGACCGGGGCCGATGCCGAGGAGCTGCATGATCTGGTTGCCGTCGAGGTCGGGCCGGATCGAGGCCAGCTCCTCCTCCTCCGACAGCCGGGCGATCCGCTCCTCGAGCGAGTCGTACGTCCGGCGCAGGCGGTCGGCCTTGCGCTGGTTGCGGGTGGTGCAGTCGGCGCGGGTGAGGATGTGCAGCCGCTCGAGCTGGTCGCCGGCGTCGCGGACGTAGCGGCGTACGGCGCTGTCGGTCCACTCCCCCGAGCCGTAGCCGTGGAAGCGCAGGTGCAGCTCGACCAGGCGTGAGACCGCCTCGATGTCGTGGTTGGAGAACCGCAGCGCCTTCATCCGCTTGCGGGTCAGCTTGGCTCCGACGACGTCGTGGTGGTGGAACGTCACGACCCCACCGGTCTCGAAGCGCCGCGTCCGCGGCTTGCCGACGTCGTGCATCAGCGCGGCGAAGCGGGAGACGAAGTCGGGCCCCCCGCCCAGCCGGTGCTCGAGGTCGATCGACTGCTCGAGGACCGTGAGGGTGTGCTCGTAGACGTCCTTGTGGCGGTGGTGCTCGTCGCGCTCGAGGGCGAGGGCGGGCAGCTCGGGGAGGACGTACGACGCCAGGCCGGTCTCGACGAGGAGGGTGAGCCCGAGCCGGGGGTGCGGCGAGCACACCAGCTTGACCAGCTCGTCGCGGACCCGCTCGGCCGAGATGATCTCGATCCGCCCGGCCATGGCGGTCATCGCCTCGACCACCTCGGGAGCGACGGTGAACCCCAGCTGCGCGGCGAAGCGGGCGGCCCGCATCATCCGCAGCGGGTCGTCGGAGAAGGAGTCCTCCGGGGCGCCCGGCGTCCGCAGCACCTGCTCGGCGAGGTCGACGATGCCACCGAACGGGTCGACGAACTCGCGGCCCGGCACCCGCACGGCCATCGAGTTGACGCTGAAGTCGCGGCGGCCGAGGTCGCCCTCGAGGGAGTCGCCGAAGTCGACGTCGGGCTTGCGGGAGGACGGGTCGTAGCTCTCGGAGCGGTAGGTGGTGATCTCGACCTGCCACGGTCCCTTGCGGCAGCCGATCGTGCCGAAGTCGCGTCCCATGTCCCACACCGCGTCGGCCCAGCCGGACACGAGGCGCTCCGTGACGTCAGGGTGCGCGGACGTCGTGAAGTCGAGGTCGTTCTGCAGCCGGCCGATCATCGCGTCGCGGACCGGACCGCCGACCAGGGCGAGCTCCTCGCCGGCGTCGGCGAACAGCGTGCCGAGCTCGTCGATGACCGAACCGATGCGGTCCAGCTCCTCGCCGACCCGACGCTGGATCTCGACGATCGTGAGGGGGTGCAGTGCGACGTCGGACACGACGGGCCAGTCTACGTGCCGGTCCGGTGGTGTCGAACAACTAGCATCGGTGCGTGCCCCGCCCGTCGTCGTTCCGTGCTGCCCTGGCGGGGCTCCTGACCTTCGGCGTCGCGAGCGCAGGCCTCGCAGCACCCGCCGCGGCGGCGCCGGCGGCGAAGGAGGGCGACCCGCTCCTCGTGCACATCGACTCGATGACTCCCGTGCTGCCACGCACGGGCAACGTGGAGATCGCCGGCACCGTCACCAACGTCAGCGACGACACCTTCACCCGGGTCAACCTGCACCCGTTCTCCTCCGAGCTGCCGATCCTCGACGCGCTCAACCTCAAGCAGTCCGCCGAGACCGATCCCACACAGTTCGTCGGGCTGCGGGTGACGGTGCCGGGCACCTTCGACACGATCGACGAGCTGGCGCCCGGAGCGTCCGCGACCTTCAGCGACTCCGTGCCCGTCGAGCTGCTGGCCACCTCCGGCGAGCCCGGCGTCTACTGGATCGGCATCCACGCCATCGGCGACAGCTCGGTCCCGCGCGACATCGTCGCCGACGGGCGAGCGCGCACCTTCATCCCCCGCGAGCCGTCAGGCAACCCCGAGCCGCGCGAGGCGTCGGTGATCCTGCCGATCCGCAGCCGCGTCTGGTACGACGATGACGGCAGGGTGGCGGGCGCCGAGCGGTGGGCCAGGCGGCTCGCGGAGGGCGGCAGCCTCGACGGGGTGCTCGACATGGCTGACTCGGCCGGCCTCGCGCCGTACAGCTGGCTCGTGGACCCGGCCGTGCTGCACGCGCTGGCGCGCCTCGCGAACGGCAACCCGCCGCGCAACCTCACCCCCGACCCCGCCGTGCCCGGTCAGGAACCGACGCCGACCGAGCCCGCTGAGGGCGAGGAGTCCCCAGCACCGACCGAGGAGACCCTCACCCCGACCGAGTCCGTCCCCACCGAGGAGCCGACGGAGGAGGAGGCGCAGCTGGCTGCCTCCGCGGCGGCGTGGCTGGAGCGGTTCAAGCTGCTGGTGGGCGCGACCCCCGTCCTGACGCTGCCCTACGGCGACCTCGACGTGTCGGCGTCGGTCCGTCACGACCGCACCCGGTTCGACCAGGCGGTCGCGCGCAGCGCAGAGATCATGGCGGCCCTGCAGCTCCCCTCCCAACCGACCGTGGCCCCGGAGAACGACCTGCTCAGCCCGGAGGCCATCGCCGCCGTGCCGCCGGCGACGACGATCCTGCTCGGGGACAACGCCTTCGCCATCCCGCCGACCAGCCCCACCTCGGTCGTCAAGCTGCTCGGGCACGAGGTGGTGGTCACGAGCACGGGCGCTGAAGCAGGTGGTCCCGCGCCGACCGCGGCCAACGACCCGCTCGCGCTCCGCCAGCGCCTGCTCAGCGAGGCCGCACTGCGGCTCGAGGCCGACGACACCGCGCCCCTGGTGGTCACCCTGCCGACCGTGTGGCGCGGCGAGGACGCTGCCTCCTTCTTCACCGACCTCGAGCAGCCGTGGCTCGACCTGGTCCCGTTCGGCGACGTCGCGGCGGGCACCCCCAAGGGCGTCCCGGCCGCCAGCCTCACCTACACCGACGACGACGTCGCCGAGGAGCTCGGCGCCGCGGCCTTCACCGCGGCCAACCGTGCGGGCGCGGACGCCACCCTGCTCGAGCAGGTGGTGATCCCGGTGACGACGATCGAGGCGCAGGTGCGCGACGAGCTGCTCGTCACCCTGTCCGAGCAGCACCGCGAACGACCCGGGCTGGCGATGGCCGCCGCCGACCGGGTCCGCGAGTCGCTGCGTGCCGACCTCGGGAAGATCACGATCGAGGCACCTCCCGCGGTGACCCTGTCGAGCGACTCCGGACCGCTGGGCGTGACGCTCGTCAACGGCCTCGACCAGCCGGTGGAGGTGCAGGTGCAGGTGCGCACCGACGGGGAGCTGACGCTCAGCGGAGGCGGCGTACGACGTCTCGGCCCGCAGGCGCGGAGCGTCGTCCGCTTCGAGGCGACGACGAGCCGGGCCGGTGTGCACAACGTGCGGCTCGCGGTCACCAGCCTCGACGGGGTGCCGCTCGGGGCCTCCGACCAGCTGCCCATCCGTGCCGCCCGGGTGAGCGCGCTCATCTGGATCGTCATGGCCCTCGGCGCGCTCGTGCTGTTCGGGATGATCGGCTACCGCCTGCCCGGCCAGATCCGCGCCCGGCGGGCCGAGCTCGCCGCGGCGGACCACGCCGACGATCACGCCGACGACCACGCGCCCGACGACCACGCGCCGCACGACGCGCCGCACGACGCGCCGCACGACGCCGGGACACCCGAGCCGACCGCGCCCGGCGCCCCGGTGGTGGAGCGCCCGTGAGCGATCAGCGGATCCTGGCCTCGTCGGCCGTGATGGCCGCGGGGACCGTGTTCTCCCGCGCCTCCGGCTTCATCCGCAGCGCGCTGCTGGTCGCGGCGCTCGGTGCCGCGATCCGCGGTGACCTCTTCTCGATCGCCAACACGCTGCCCAACATGGTCTACATCCTGCTGGCCGGCGGCATCTTCAACGCCGTGCTGGTGCCGCAGCTCGTGCGGCGGATCAAGGAGGACCCGGACGGCGGCGACGCCTACGCCCGGCGGGTCATCACGCTCTCCGCATTGTTCCTGGGCGCGGTGACGGTGCTGCTGATCATCTTCGCGCCGGCGCTGCTGGGGCTCTACCTCGACGACCGCTACCTCGAGCCCGACCGGGCCCCGCACCTCGAGTCCATCGTCGACCTGACCCGCTGGTGCCTGCCGCAGGTGTTCTTCTACGGCATGTACGTCCTGATCGGGCAGGTGCTCAACGCGCGCGGGCGCTTCGGGCCGATGATGTGGGCGCCGATCGCGAACAACCTCCTCTCGATCGCCATGCTCGTCACCTACCTCGTCGTGTGGGGTCCGGTGGGCGACGGCCCCCAGCGCTACGAACCCCTCGACACGAGCCAGGAGGTGCTGCTCGGCCTGGGGTCGACCCTCGGGATCGTGGCCCAGTTCCTGGTGCTGCTGCCCTACCTCCGGGCGTCCGGCTTCGTCTACCGCCCGCGCTTCGACTTCCGCGACCCCGAGCTGCGCAAGACGCTGTCCCTGGGCATCTGGACCGTGCTGTTCGTGGTCGTCACCCAGGCGGCGTACCTCGTCGTGGTCAAGCTGGCCTCGGGCGGCACGGCGGACGGCGGCACCGGCTACACCGTCTACGCCAACAGCCTGCTGATCATGATGGTGCCGCACTCGATCGTCACGGTGTCGCTCGCGACCGCGATCCTGCCGCGGCTCTCGTCCTTCGCCCACGAGGGCCGGCTCGGCGAGCTCGGCAGCACGGTGGGGTCGACGCTGCGTACGTCGCTGGCGCTGGTGCTGCCCTTCGCGGTCCTGCTGCCGGTCGTCGCCGGCGACGTGGCAGGGTTCGCCTTCGGGTGGGCGGGCGGTGAGGACACGGCCGCCAGCTTCGCTCCGACCCTCGCCCTCTTCGGTCCGGCCCTGGCGTTCTTCACCGTGCACTACTTCATGCTCCGCGGCTTCTACGCCATGGAGATGACCCGGCTGGTCTTCTTCATCCAGGTCGCCGTGTCGGCGACGAACGTCCTCGTCGCGACCCTGCTGGTGCCCTCGCGCCCACCCGAGCAGACGGCCCCGATGCTCGTCGTGGCCTACCTCTCGTCGTACGCCGTGGGCGCGGTCGTGAGCTTCGTCCTCCTGCGGCGCACGGTCGGCGGCCTCGAGACCCCGCAGCTGGTCCGGTTCCTGGCGCGGATGTCGATCGTGCTGGCGGCCGCGGTCGCTGCCGCGTGGTCGGTGGAGCTCGCGCTGGCCGGCCTCGGCGAACGTCCCGGCCCGCTGGTCGGCCTGGTCCGCGGAGGTGCGAGCGCGCTGGCCGGTCTGCTCGTCGTGCTCGGCGGGTCTCGGTTGCTGCGCGTGCGGGAGGTCACGACCCTGGTCGACATCGTCGCGGCGCGCCTGCGACGCGGGTGAGACTCCCTAGAGTGGGCGCAGCAGGCCCAAGCAGGCTCAGCAGTGGGATGGGTGAGGGAGGTGGGGTGAGTGGCGCCGATGTCGATGCAGGCCGGTGACGTGCTCGCCGAGCGCTACCGCCTCGACGACCTGCTGGCCGAGGCCGGTGCCGGCCGGTTCTGGCGTGCCCACGACCTCGTCCTCCACCGGCCGGTGGCGGTGCACATCATCGCGGAGGACGACGACCGGGCACAGCCGCTCCTCGAGGCAGCCCGCCGCACGGGACCCGTCATCGACCGGCGGCTGCTGCGGGTCCTCGACGCCGAGGCCGCCGACGGTCGCTGCTTCGTGGTCAACGAGTGGGGACAGGGCGACTCCCTCGACAACCTGCTCACCCGGGAGGGACCCCTCGCCCCTCGCCGGGCGGCCTGGTTGGTGGCGGAGGTCGCCGACAGCCTCGTCGGCGCCCACGAGGCCGGTCTCGCCCACGGCTGCCTGACGCCCGAGCACGTGCTGATCGACCAGCACGGCCAGGTCCGGATCATCGGCTTCGGCGTCGAGGCCGCGCTGCGCGGCCTGCCCGCCGGACGCGTCAACGTCGACGAGATCGACCTCGCCGGGCTCCTCTACTGCGCGCTCACCGGCAAGTGGGCCGGCGTCTCACCGTCGGCGCTGCCACCGGCCCCCGAGGTCCACGGCGAGGTGCTCCGTCCGCGACGGGTGCGAGCCGGCATCCCGCGGGTGCTCGACGCCCTCTGCGACCAGGTGCTCAACCCCCAGCGCGAGACCGACGCGCCGCACCCGTCGGCGCGCAGCATCCGCGACGTCCTCCTCGAGCACGTCGGCGAGATGACCGGCACGCACGTCGCCGTCCCGGGCGTGCGGCCGACCCCTCCCCCGTCCCCCCAGCCCTCGACGCTGTCGACCCCGCCCCCGACCTCCTCCGCCGCACCCACCGCGGTGGTGCCCGTCGTCCCGGCCGCCGACCTCGAGCCCGGCCCCCAGGACGCACCCGTCGACCCTCCGGCAGCCGGTCCCGAGTCGGGGGCACCGGGCAAGCCGGAGCCCGAGGTGACCACGGACGTCCCGGCGCAGGAGCCGCCGCCGGCCGACCCCCCGCGACCCAGCACCGACCTCCCGACCCAGGCCGGGATGCCGGTCTTCCACGACGACGACGAGGTCGACTGGCTCCGCGCGCGCAGCGAGAAGCCGGCCCCCCCGCCACCGCTCGCCGACCCCACCCCCAAGCCGCTCTTCGCGCCCGACCCGCCGGAGGGCGAGCCCGTACGCCGTCCGCGCCCGGGCAGCCGCGCCGCCACCGCCTCGGAGTACTGGCCCTGGGACGCAAGCCAGGACTCCAGCCAGGACTCCGGTCGCGACCCGGCGCGCGACTCCGGGGTGCGACCGGTCGGCCGCGACACCGGGTCGTGGGCCTCCGGCTCCTGGTCCGACAACCGCTGGGACACCGGCGACGGGTTCGACGACACCGGTGACCAGGTGCCCGGGCGCAGCTGGATCCGGCTCGCGATGATCGTCGGGATCTGCCTGCTCGTCGGCGTGGCCGCCGTAGCGGCGTACCAGCTCGGCCTCAAGCCGCCCACGCCCGGCACCAGCGAGGAGCCGACCACCACGACCACGCCGAGCGTGGCCCCGCCGACCCCGTTCACCGACCTGGTCGCCGACGACTTCGACCCGCAGGGCACCGATGGTCGGCAGGAGAACCCTGACTCGGTGCCCAACGTGCTCGACGGCGACCCCGCGACCTCGTGGACGACCTCGACCTACGAGCAGAACTTCGGGCCGGCCGGCCTCAAGACCGGCGTCGGCGTCGTCATCGACCTAGGCGCGACGCGGGCCGTCCGCGAGGTGCTGGTGACCACCGAGGGCGGCCAGACCTCGCTCGCGACGTACGTCACCTCCGACCCGCCCACGGGCGTCTCCGGGCTGACCCCGGTCGGGACGGCGTCGGGTGACGGGGAGCTGGCGGTCGAGCTCACCGAGCCGGTGTCGGGTCGGTACGTCACCGTGTGGCTCACGCTGCTGCCGCAGGTCGCCGACGGGTATCGCGGCACGATCACCGAGGTCCAGGTCCTCGGATGACCATCCGGACCGGCGACCGCTCCGACCAGGAGCTGCTGCAGGCCCACGTCGACGGTGACGACGAGGCGTTCGGCGAGCTGTTCGCCCGCCACCGCGACCGGCTGTGGGCCGTGGCTCTCCGCACGATGGGCAACCCGGAGGACGCGGCCGACGGCCTGCAGGACGGCATGATCGCCGCCTTCCGGCGAGCGGGGTCCTACCGGGGCGACGCCGCCGTGACGACCTGGCTGCACCGGGTCGTGGTCAACGCCTGCCTCGACCGCATCCGGGCCGCGAAGATCCGGCGCCTCGAGGCCCTGCCCGACGACGTGGAGGACCGCGGCACGGTGGTCGCCACCGCCGTGCACGACGACCAGCCCGAGGCCGTCGCGGAGGACAGCGAGCGGCGCCGTCGGGTCCTCGACGCGCTCGCGACCCTGCCCCTCGAGCAGCGGGCGGCGCTGGTGCTCGTCGACATGGAGGGCTACCCGGTCGCCGAGGTGGCCGAGATGCTGGGGTGCGCCGAGGGCACGGTGAAGTCGCGCTGCTCACGCGGGCGCTCCAAGCTCGCCTCGCTGCTCGCCGACCTCCACCACCCGGCCGGTGACCAGCCTCACGGGAACCCGCCTCCCGACGGTCCCGTCCAACCGACCGTGCGTCCGCGAGGTCCGCCCGCGCCCTGAGCAGCACCGACCGCACCCGTCCCCCGCCCTTGTCCCCACCCGTTCCGCGACACCCCGAGGAGGTGACCGCCGATGACCGAGTCCTCCGGGCTCCCCCCCGAGCAGGAGGCCGTACGCCGCCTGCTCGCCGACGCGCGCCACGACGGGCCGCCGCCTTCCGAGGTCCTCGCCCGCCTCGACGACACCCTCGCCTCGCTGGTCGCCGAACGCGCGAGCCAGGACACCTCACCGGGACGCGTCGTCGACATCGGCTCGCGCCGGCGCCGGGTGGCCGCCATCGGCCTCCTCGCCGCCGCCTCCGTCGTGGTCGCCGGGGTCGCGATCGGCCAGGTGCTCCCCCGCGGCGGCGACGACGCCGGTGAGTCGAGCGCCGGCTCGGCGTCCGACAGCTCGCTGGCCGACACACCCACGTCCGAGGACGACAGCGGCGCCGAGGGCGGTGACTCCGCCGGAGCGGCCGAGGACCCCGGAAGCATGTCGTCCGAGCTCGGGCCGGACGCCAAGCGGCCGCTCACCGCCGCGCCACGGCTGTCGTCCGTCGACGACGACTTCCTCGACCAGCAGCTCCTCGCCCTCCGGCCCATGGCCGCCGCCCGCTCCCAGGTGCAGGACCCGGGAGAGTCGGCCGTGCTCGGCGACTGCCTGATGGCAGGCATCGGCCCAGGACGCAGGGCGTACACCACCCTCGACGACGTCGCAGTCGTCGTGGTCTACGCGCCACCCAGCGGTGACGCCCAGCGCGTCGCGGTCTTCGAGTGTGGAGTGGGCTACCCACCGGTCCACGAGACGGTCCTGCCCGCCCCCTGAGCGGTCCCGGGAGGGTGTGGAACAACGGTCGCCTACGATCGGTTGAGACCACGTACGCCCAGCCCGATCCAGCCAGCCCCAGGAGTCACTGACCGCACATGAGCACCAGCACCGAGACGCGCAACGTCATCATCATCGGCTCGGGGCCCACGGGCTACACGGCCGCCGTCTACGCCGCCCGCGCCTCGCTCAACCCGCTGGTCTTCGAGGGCTCGGTCACCGCCGGTGGGGCCCTGATGAACACGACCGAGGTGGAGAACTTCCCCGGGTTCCGCGACGGCATCATGGGCCCGGCCCTGATGGACGAGATGCGCGCCCAGGCCGAGCGCTTCGGCGCCGAGCTGGTCGCCGACGACGTGGTCGAGGTCGACCTCACCGGCGACGTCAAGGTCGTGAAGACGGCCACCGACACCTACACCGCCCGGTCGGTGATCCTCGCGACCGGCTCCGGCTACCGCAAGCTCGGCCTGCCGCGCGAGGAGGAGCTGTCCGGTCGCGGCGTGTCCTGGTGCGCCACGTGTGACGGCTTCTTCTTCCGTGAGCAGGCCATCGCCGTGGTCGGTGGTGGCGACTCCGCCGTCGAGGAGGCCACCTTCCTCACCCGCTTCGGCTCGAAGGTCTACCTCATCCACCGCCGCGACGAGCTGCGCGCCTCCAAGATCATGCAGGAGCGCGCCTTCGCCGACCCGAAGCTGGAGATGGTGTGGAACTCCGAGGTCGCCGCGATCAACGGCGCCGACAAGCTCGAGTCGATCACCCTGCGCGACACCCAGACCGGCGAGGAGCGTGACCTCCCCGTCACCGGCCTCTTCATCGCCATCGGCCACGACCCGCGCTCGGAGCTGCTGACCGGCCAGGTCGACCTCGACGACGACGGCTACGTCCTCGTCGACCACCCGTCGACGAAGACCAACCTCCCGGGCGTCTTCGCCGCCGGCGACCTCGTCGACCACCACTACCGCCAGGCCATCACCGCCGCCGGCACCGGCTGCGCGGCGGCCCTCGACGCCGAGCGCTTCATCGCCGCTCTCGACCACGAGGCGTCCACCGCCGGTGACGCCGCCGCCACGGTCGAGGCGATCGCCGAAGAGGTGCAGACCGCCGGCGCCTGAGCCCGCGCCCGTCCCGCGCGCCGACGGGAACATCTGTCGGTGGCGTGCTGTTCAGTAGTCACCGCCGTACGACAACCCAGACACCCGTGAAAGGGGCATCTCCGTGGCCAACATCGCCGCCGTGACCGACGCCGAGTTCGAGGCGCAGGTCCTCAAGTCCGACAAGCCCGTCCTCGTCGACTTCTGGGCGGAGTGGTGCGGCCCGTGCCGCCAGGTCGCCCCGATCCTCGACGAGCTCAACGCCGAGCACGGCGACAAGCTGACGTTCCTCAAGATGAACGTCGACGAGAACCCGGTGACGCCCTCGTCCTACCGCGTCACCGGTATCCCGACGATCAACGTCTACCAGGGCGGCGAGGTCGTGAAGTCGATCGTGGGCGCCAAGCCCAAGGCCGCGCTCCTCAAGGAGCTCGACGGCATCATCTGATCCCCTCAGTCGCGTGAGGCGACCCGCACCGATCCGATCGGGCGGGTCGCCTTCTGCGTGGGGCGGACGACCCCCCACACCTTCTCCAGCGCGAGCTCGACCTCGTCCTTCCAGCTGAGAGCGGTGCGCAGCTCCATCCGCATCCGCGGAGTGGTCGGGTGGGCCCGCTGGGTCTTGAAGCCCACGCTGCCGAGGAACTCGGCGGGGAGCACGCAGCCGACCGTCTGCCCGCGCGTGTCGCCGTACGCCTCGATCGCCGCGTGGCCGCGCTCGACGAGGTCGGCGGCCATCGCCTGGACGAGCAGCCGGCCGAGGCCGCCGCGCCGGAAGGCGGGGTCGATCCACGCTGTGGCCGCGATGATCGCGTCGGGTGAGCCGGGCGCCGTGGGCAGGCTCGCCGCCCCGGGGAGCCGTGCCGCGGGGGCGTAGACGATGTGCCCGACCGTGCGTCCGTCGAGGCGTACGACGCGACCGCACGAGCCCCAGTCGCGCAGCACGGCCGAGAGCCAGCTCTCCTTCTCCGCGATCCGCTCCTCGTGGTCGAGCCGGGCCCGGTCGACGGGCGTGAGC
>DATIAJ010000429.1:0-2144 GCA_035458105.1 Nocardioides sp.
CGAGACGAGGGCGGTCACCATCGTCACGCCGGCCGACGGGCCGTCCTTGGGGATCGCGCCCGCGGGGAAGTGCACGTGGATCGACCGCTCGAGCGCGGCCGGGTCGATGCCGAGCTCGTCGGTGTGCGCCCGCACCCAGGACAGCGCGATGGACGCCGACTCCTTCATGACGTCGCCGAGCTGGCCGGTGACGGTGAGGCCGGCCTTGCCCTCGGCCACGGACGTCTCGACGTACAGCACGTCGCCTCCGAGGCCGGTGACGGCGAGACCGGTGGCGACCCCGGGCACGTCGGTGCGCTCGTGGCTGTCGGGCGTGAAGCGCGGGCGGCCGACGAGGTCCGTCAGGACGTCCACGTCGATGTCGAGCCGGTCGACCTCACCGGTCGCGAGCCGGGTGGCGGCCTTGCGGAACGCCTTGGCCAGCAGCCTCTCGAGCTGACGTACGCCGGCCTCGCGGGTGTGGTTGGCCGCGAGCTCGCCGAGCGCGTCGTCGGAGACCGTGACCTCGTCGGCGGTCAGGGCGGCCCGCTCCAGCTGACGGGGCACCAGGAAGTCGCGGGCGATGGCGACCTTGTCGTCCTCGGTGTAGCCGTCGATGGTGACCAGCTCCATGCGGTCCAGCAGCGCCGAGGGGATCTGCTCGACCACGTTGGCGGTCGCGATGAACAGGACGTCGGACAGGTCGAGGTCGAGCTCGAGGTAGTGGTCGCGGAAGGTGTGGTTCTGCGCCGGGTCGAGCACCTCGAGCAACGCTGCCGCCGGGTCGCCGCGGTAGTCCGCGCCGACCTTGTCGACCTCGTCGAGCAGGACGACCGGGTTCATCGAGCCGGCCTCCTTGATCGCCCGGACGATGCGGCCGGGCAGGGCACCGACGTACGTGCGCCGGTGGCCACGGATCTCGGCCTCGTCGCGCACGCCGCCGAGGGCGACCCGCACGAACCTGCGGCCCAGGGCCCGGGCGACGGACTCGCCGAGCGACGTCTTGCCGACACCGGGCGGACCCGCGAGGAGTACGACGGCACCGGAGCCGCGACCGCCGATGACCTCCAGGCCACGCTCGGCCCGGCGGGCGCGGACGGCGAGGTGCTCGGTGATGCGGTCCTTGACCTCGTCGAGGCCGTGGTGGTCGGCGTCGAGCACCGCGCGGGCAGCTGCGACGTCGTGGGAGTCCTCGGTGCGCTCGTTCCACGGCAGCTCGAGAACGGTGTCGAGCCATGTGCGGATGTAGCCGGCGTCGGGTGCCTGGTCGCTCGAGCGCTCGAGCTTGTCGACCTCGCGCAGCGCCGCCTCACGGACCGCGTCGGGCAGGTCGGCGGACTCGACGCGGGCGCGGTAGTCGTCGGAGCCGTCGGGCTCGCCCTCGCCGAGCTCCTTGCGGATGGCGGCGAGCTGCTGGCGAAGCAGGAACTCGCGCTGGTTCTTCTCCAGGCTCTCGCGGACGTCGGTGCTGATCTTGTCGTTGACCTCGTCCTCGGCGTCGTACGCGCGGGTCCACCCGATGAGCAGCCGGAGCCGGTCGTCGACGTCCGCGGTCTCGAGCACCTGGCGCTTCTGCTCGGCGTCGAGGTAGGGCGCGTAGCCGGACATGTCGGCAAGGGTGCCGGGGTCGGTGATGCGACGGACCGTCTCGATGACCTGCCACGCCTCGCGGCGCTCCAGGACGGAGACGACGAGGGCGCGGTAGGTCTCGGCGAGCTCGCGGGTGACCTCGGTCGGCGCCACGTCAGGGACGTCCTCGGCCTCCACCCAGAGGGCAGCACCGGGACCGGTGACGCCGGCGCCGATGGCAGCGCGGCGCTCGGCGCGCAGCACCGCAGCGGGCCTGCCGCCGGCGAACCGGCCGACCTTGTCGACGACTGCGACGACGCCGTGGGTGGCGTACCGGTCCTCGAGACGAGGCGCGACCAGCACGCGCGCCAGCTGGTCGTCGGGGCTGGCGTCAGGCTTGGAGTCGGTGGCCAGGCGCGCGGCGTCGATGGCCGCGCGGGAGGATTCGTCGAGCTCGATCGGGACGACCATGCCCGGCAGCACGACGACGTCGTGCAGGAACACCACCGGCAGCGCGGTGGGGAGTGACTGGTTCTGGGTCATGTCTCCCCCAACCGCCGGCGCCGCGGTGGCGATACCGGATCCGGTTTCGCCCA
>DATIAJ010000430.1:0-3049 GCA_035458105.1 Nocardioides sp.
ACCTTCACCAAGGGTCTGCGCAACGAGGTCCAGGTCGTCATCACCGTGCTCGCGCTCAACCCCGACCACCAGTACGACGTCCTCGCGATCAACGCGGCCAGCGCCTCCACCCAGATCTCCGGGCTGCCCTTCTCGGGCCCGATCGGTGGCGTGCGTGTCAGCCTCATCGACGACCAGTGGGTCGCGTTCCCCAACTTCAGTGACATCGAGCGCTCGACGTTCGACATGGTCGTCGCGGGCCGCATCGCCGGTGACGACGTCGCGATCATGATGGTCGAGGCCGAGGCCACCGACCAGACGTGGGACCTCGTCAAGACCGCTGGCAAGACCGCTCCGACCGAGGAGATCGTCGCCCAGGGTCTCGAGGCCGCCAAGAAGTTCATCAAGGTCCTGTGCGAGGCCCAGGCCGAGCTGGCCGCCACGGCCGCCAAGCCGGTCCAGGAGTTCCCGATCTTCCTGGACTACCAGGATGACGCCTTCGCCGCGGTCGAGGCGGCGACGGCATCCGACCTCGCTGCCGCTCTGCAGATCGCGGGCAAGCAGGAGCGCGAGGAGCGCATCGACGCCATCAAGGACGCGATGAAGGAGTCGCTCGGGGCCCAGTTCGAGGGGCGCGAGAAGGAGCTGTCCGCGGCCTACCGATCGGTGCAGAAGGGCCTGATCCGTCAGCGCATCCTCACCGACAAGGTCCGCATCGACGGCCGTGGCCTCGCGGACATCCGCGCGCTCTCGGCCGAGGTCGAGGTCCTCCCGCGCGTGCACGGATCGGCGATCTTCGAGCGTGGCGAGACCCAGATCATGGGCGTCACGACGCTGAACATGCTCCGCATGGAGCAGCAGCTCGACACGCTGTCGCCGGTCACCCGCAAGCGATACATGCACAACTACAACTTCCCGCCGTACAGCACCGGTGAGACCGGGCGCGTGGGCTCACCCAAGCGTCGGGAGATCGGCCATGGTGCGCTCGCCGAGCGTGCCCTGATGCCGGTGCTGCCGACCCGCGAGGAGTTCCCCTACGCGATCCGCCAGGTGTCCGAGGCGCTCGGCTCCAACGGCTCGACCTCGATGGGCTCGGTCTGCGCGTCCACGCTGTCGATGCTCAACGCCGGTGTGCCGCTGCGCGCTCCGGTCGCCGGCATCGCCATGGGCCTGATCTCGGCCGAGGTCGATGGCAGGACCGAGTACGCCGCGCTCACCGACATCCTCGGCGCCGAGGACGCGTTCGGTGACATGGACTTCAAGGTCGCCGGCACGCGCGAGTTCGTCACGGCCATCCAGCTCGACACCAAGCTCGACGGCATCCCCGCCGACGTGCTCGCCGGCGCACTGACCCAGGCCCGCGACGCGCGCCTGCACATCCTCGACGTCATGAACGAGGCCATCGACGCGCCGGACGAGATGAGCCCCTTCGCTCCTCGCGTCATCGCGGTCACGGTCCCGGTCGACAAGATCGGTGAGGTCATCGGCCCGAAGGGCAAGATGATCAACCAGATCCAGGACGAGACCGGTGCGCAGATCTCGATCGAGGACGACGGCACCGTCTACATCGGTGCGACCGATGGCCCGTCGGCCGAGGCGGCCCGCGCGATGGTCAACGCCATCGCCAACCCGCAGATGCCGGAGATCGGTGAGCGCTTCCTCGGGACCGTCGTGAAGACGACGACGTTCGGTGCGTTCATCTCGCTCCTGCCGGGCAAGGACGGCCTGCTGCACATCTCCGAGGTGCGCAAGCTCGTCGGTGGCAAGCGGATCGACAACGTCGACGACGTGCTCGCGGTGGGCCAGAAGGTCCAGGTCGAGCTCAAGGAGATCGACCCCCGCGGCAAGCTCAGCCTCGCGGCCGTGCTGCCCGAGGGTGAGACCGGTCAGCAGGCCGCTGAAGCCCCTGCGGCACCGGCTGCTGCGCCTGTCGTGGACGCCCCGGCCGCCGAGGCCTCGGCCGCTGACGGCGACGCCCCGGAGGCGGACGCACCCGCAGAGGGCGGCGAGGAGCGAGCCGAGCGTCGTCCGCGCAACCGTCGCCGTGGTGGCAACCGCGGTCGCGGTGCTCGCGAGGGTGGCGAGCCCACCGAGGGCTGAGTCCTCCTCTCGCACAGAGGTTCTGCGGGCGGCATCCGAGATCGTTCGGATGCCGCCCGCGGCGTTGTCAGGAGTTGTCCACAGGCTGTCGGGCCCGGGTGGCGGCCCCGCGCCGCCGTGCCTATCGTTGTCGTCGGGCCTCGGTCGAGGCGCCGGGGGCGGTGACGAGGGGTTGGGTCATGGGGGTCGTGCGGTGGGTTCTGCGCGTCGTGGGGGTGCTCGCGCTGTTGGTCGGCGTCGTTGGCCTCGTGGTCGGGCGCGAGGGGATGATCTGGTCGCCGGTCGCGGACCTTCGCGCCCCGGCCGGGCAGCCTGTCCTGACGTCATCCGTGCTGACGGCCTTTGCCGGTGGCACGCTCGTGGTGGAGGCCACGGTCCCGCAGGGGTCCGTGCTGGTGGGGACGGCTCACCCCGTGGACGTCGCGAGCTGGCTCGACGAGGCCACGCACCGCGTCATCACTCAGGTTGGCCCTGGCGGTCTTTCCACCGCGGTGGTGGTGAGGGAGATCCCGGCGCCCAGGGTGCCGGCTGCTTCTGCTCGGTTCTGGTCGGCGGTGGTCGCCGGGGGCAGGAGAGAGACCCTGCGCGTCCCGCTTGACGGGGCGCCGATCCAGGTCGCGGTCGCGACGTCCGAGGCCGAGCAGGTCGACATCCGCCTCGGGATCGTCACGCCTGCGCTGCGGTGGCTGTCCGTCGGTGCGGTGCTCGCGGGTGTAGCGCTGATCGTGGGCTCGTTCGTCATCCGCCGACGCCGCAGAGACCCCCACGACGGCACGGATGCCGTGGCCTCGCGCGGAGCCGTCCTCGCCGTGCTGCTCCTCCCGCTGCTCAGCGGGTGTGGCGTCGTGCCCGAGCGGGTCGAGGCCTGGACGGCGGGCGAGGTCACCAAACCCGCGCTGACCGCTGCGGAGGCTCCCACGCTCTTCGAGGACTACGACCGTCGGAACAACGCGGCGATCGTCGAGACGGC
>DATIAJ010000431.1:0-8232 GCA_035458105.1 Nocardioides sp.
ACGCCCCCGTCGAAGGGGCCCATGTGCAGCCACTCGAGCTCCGCCTCACTCAGGCCCGCCGCCCTGCGCCCCGCCGTCGTACCGCTCATGTGCCTTCCTCCGTGTGCTCGCTCGTCTGTCGTACGACGAGCGAACCGCGAGGTGCCGACAGCCGCATCAGCCCCTCCACAAGAGGCCGCGGTTGCCTCCCTGGCCGCCCCTGTGGACGCTTGGTGGCCACTGATCCCGGCCGGGGCGGCCGGCCAACCCACCCGCCCGCACAGTGGCCGGTGAGTCGCTGGGAGACTCACCGGCCATCGAGCCGTCGACCGCCGCGGTGGCGTCAATGAGTCGCTGGGAGACTCACTGGCCATTGTCGGCGAGGTGTGCGCCGCGCGGTCGGTCCGAGGGGCGTGGGCGGACGAGGTCGTCCTGTCGGACGACCCGGGGCCGCCGGGACTTCGATGTGCCCCGGGGGTCTCGGTGATCGGTGGGTCGTCCGGGGTCAGGACTGGGCGGCGGGGGCCTTGTCGGCGTCCTGGTCGTCCTTCTTGAGCTGCGGGGGGAGGTGGCCGGTCGACTTGGCGTAGTAGTGCGCCGCGCGGCGGGTGGCGAGCATGCGCGCGACGCCGATCAGGGTTCCGCTGACGGCGGCCCACATGACGGCCTCGCCGATGCTGACGTCGGGGTCGGCCGGGTTGGCGGGCGGGTTCTTCCCAGTGGCCGCACGCCACGAGGAGTTGAGGCCCTTCTTGGCCACGGCTGCCGCGCCGAGGGCGGCGACGAGGGAGAACGCCGAGTAGAGCTTGCTGGAGCTGTCCGCTGTGGAGGAGGCCATGGCCGCACCCTACCCAGCCGTCTGGCGCGTCCGCCCCGCCTCCAGGGCTGAGACGAGGGCGTCGGGTCGCCGCGAGCTGACCAGCCAGTAGGGCGTCGGATCGGCGGGGTCCGCGATGTCCACCCGCACACCACGCTTGAGGTACGGACGCAGCAGGAGGTACGCCCTCGCATCGGCGTCCACGCCGGCTTGACGGCGTACGCCGTCCGCGTCGAGCGCGGTGGCAGGACCGACGAGCTCCAGGGGGATGTGTGCTCGGCCGGCGCGGAACGTCGTCCCGTCCACCGACACGCGCGGGCGGCCGTAGATGACGAACAGCGCCACCATGACGGCCATCGCCACCGCAGTGACGGACCACGCCACCGACTCGGGCGTGGCAGCGAGCACGGCGAGCCACAGCGACGCCACGAACATCGTGCCCTGCACCCACCAGCGCAGCGGAACGGTGAGGCGTTCGGCGTAGTCCACGGCGCAGAGCCTATAGATTCACTCCCCGTGCCCGACCACGACCCAACCCCCGACCTGGACGTCGCCGTCGTCCGCCTCGACGCCGACCTCCCGCTCCCGTCGTACGCGCACCCGGGGGACGCCGGCGCCGACCTGCACACCACGGTGGACATCGACCTCGCACCCGGCGAGCGAGCCCTGGTCCCCACGGGCATCTCGATCGCGTTGCCGGACGGCTACGTCGCGCTCGTGCACCCACGCTCGGGCCTCGCGGCCCGTCACGGCCTGTCCATCGTCAACACCCCCGGCACGATCGACGCGGGGTACCGCGGTGAGGTCAAGGTGCTGCTGATCAACCACGACCCGGTCGAGTCCGTGACGCTCCGCCGTGGCGACCGGATCGCCCAGCTGGTCGTCCAGCGGTTCGAGCGGGCTCGCTTCGTCGAGGTGGGGGTGCTGCCCGAGTCGATCCGGGGCGCCGGGGGCTACGGTTCTACAGGTACCGGTTCGCGCCCTTGAGCCGGAACGCGTTCGAAGGAGCGCGCTGATCGAAGGAGTGCTGACGTGAAGTTCCGCCGCAAGGCAGACACGACCCCGGCGACGGCGGACACCTCCGCAGGGAGTGCCGCAGAGAGCGCCGCGGAGGACACCGCGGGCACCGCTGCCGGACCTGCCGCCGGCACCGGCCCGTTCGACGTGTCCCAGGTGGAAGGTGACGGCATCGAGCGGGCCGACCTCGGCTCGGTCCTGGTGCCCGCGATCGCCGAGCGCGAGCTCCGGCTGCAGGTCGACGAGCAGAGCGGCCAGGTCCGCGCGGTCATGCTCGCCGGCGCCGACGGAGCGTGCGAGTTCCAGGCCTTCGCCGCACCGCGCAACGGCGACCTGTGGTCGGAGGTCCGGCCGCAGATCGCGGAGGACATGGCGCGTCGCGGGGGTCAGGCCACCGAGCGCGAGGGCCGGTGGGGCACCGAGCTGGTGTGCCGGATGCCGGTCCGGCGCCCTGACGGGACCACCGCCACGCAACCGTCCCGCATCGTCGGCGTCAACGGCGACCGCTGGATGCTGCGCGCGTCGTTCCTCGGCAAGCCGGCCGTCGACCCCGACGCCACGACCGAGTGGGAGGACGCGCTCGCGCAGATCGTCGTACGCCGCGGCGACCAGGCGATGCCGGTCGGCGAGCCGCTGCCGGTCACGCTGCCGGACGACGCCCGTCGGGTCAGGTGAGCCGTGGCCGAGAAGAGCCGGCTGCGTCAGGCGCTCTCCCGCTGGGCTGACAGCTCGGAGGCCCACCAGCGCGACCTGCGCCAGTCGCACTCGACGGACGAGGCGCTGGCCATCGCCGACGCCCCGGAGCGTGAGCACGTCGTCGTCAACGGTGTGCTGCGCACGGTCACGCTCCGTCCGCGCGGCGGCGTCCCGGCCCTCGAGGCCGAGCTGGACGACGGCTCGGGCGTCATCACCGTGGTGTGGCTCGGTCGGCGCCGCATCACCGGCGTCGACCCCGGCCGCTCGGTGACCGTCGCCGGCTGCATCGGCCGCCAGGGTGGCGTACCGATCATGTTCAACCCGCGATACGAGCTGCGTCCGTGACCGATCCCACCAGGCACGTCGCTCCCACCACCGACACGGTCGAGGCCGTGGTGCGCGGTCAGCTCGCCAAGGCGCTCGGTGGCCGTCGGGGGATGGCCGAGGCCGCGGTGCCGACCATCCTGTTCACGATCACCTGGCTGACGATGAGCGACCTCAACCTCGCGCTGTCGATCAGCATCGGCGCGGCCCTCGTCCTGCTGGTGGTCCGGCTGGTGCAGCGCTCGACGGTCCAGTTCGTCGTCAACGCCCTCTTCGGGATCGGCATCGGCTGGTACTTCGTCCACCGCGCCGCCCAGTCCGGCGGGTCGGAGCAGGAGCAGGCGCTCGCCTACTTCCTGCCCGGGCTGCTCTACAACGGCGGGTACGCCGTCGTGCTGGCGTTCACCTGCCTCATCGGCTGGCCGCTGGTCGGGTTCATGGTCGGCAGCATCACCGGGGACCCCACGGCCTGGCACTCCGACAAGCAGATCGTCAAGCTGTGCAACCGGCTCACGTGGCTGCTCGTCATTCCGTGCCTGCTGCGCGTGGCGATCCAGGGTCCGATCTGGCTGGCCGGCAGCTCCGGCTCGATGGACCCGGACGCGGCGGTGGCTGCGCTGGGCGTGCTCAAGATCGCGCTGGGGTGGCCGTTGCAGCTCGCCGCGCTCGCCTCGATGATCTGGCTGCTCTCACGGAACAAGACGCCCGTCGCGGAGGACCCCGCGACGGCCTGAGGGTCCTAGCTCAGCCGTGGCGCTCAGCCGTGGTGCTGGATGGGGGACAGCAGCTGCTCGAGCTCGGACTCGACCTCGGCCGGCACCACGAACAACAGCTCGTCGCCGGACTCCAGGGGCTGCTCGGCCTCGGGGGTGTAGACCTGCCCGTCGCGCAGGATCGTCACGAGGGCGCAGTTGTCCGGGAACGGCACCAGGCCGGCGGGTGTGCCGACGTAGGGGGAGTCAGCCGACAGGGTCAGCTCGACCAGGTTGGCGTTGCCCTGGCGGAAGGTGAAGAGGCGCACGAGGTCGCCGATGGACACGGCCTCCTCGACGAGCGCCGACATGATGCGGGGGGTCGAGACGTTGACGTCGACCCCCCAGGCCTCGGTGAAGAGCCACTCGTTGTTCGGGTGGTTGACCCGCCCGACGGTGCGGGGGACGCCGAACTCCGTCTTGGCGAGGAGCGAGGTCACCAGGTTGGCCTTGTCGTCACCCGTCGCGGCGATGACCACGTCGCACTTGCCCAGCTGCGCCTCGGCGAGCGAGGACAGCTCGCACGAGTCGGCGAGCAGCCACTCGGCGTTGGGAACGCGCTCGGGACGGATGGCCGACGGGTTCTTGTCGATGAGCAGGATCTGGTGACCGTTCTCGATCAGCTCCCGGGCGATGGAACGACCCACGGCTCCGGCTCCGGCGATGGCGACGCGCATGTCTCAGGTGTCCTTCAGTCGTCTTCGGGGCCGGCCTCGAGCACGGCGTACGCGTGGGCGGCGTTCTCCTCGCGGATCACGATGTGGAGCATGTCGCCCTCCTGCAGGACCGTCTCGCGGGTGGGCAGCATGCCCTCGCCGAGCCGGTCGATCCAGGCGAGGCGGCTGAGCGACTGCATCTGGAACTCGACGGTCCGGTTGCCGATCCAGACCTCGGGGACCGGGATGTGGTCGACCCGGATCGTCCCCGAGGGGTCGCGGAAGTCGGGCTCGGCGCCGGCGGGCAGGATGCGGCGCAGGACCTGGTCGGCCGTCCACTTCACGGTTGCGACCGTGGTGATGCCGAGGCGCTGGTAGACCTCGGCGCGGCCGGGGTCGTAGATGCGGGCGACGACCTGCTGGAGGCCGAACGTCTCCCGGGCGACGCGCGCCGCGATGATGTTGGAGTTGTCACCGCTGGAGACCGCGGCGAAGGCGTCGGCGCGGCGGATGCCGGCCTTCTCCAGCACCTGCTGGTCGAAGCCGTAGCCCGTGATCTTGTCACCGTTGAACTCCGGGCCCAGACGACGGAAGGCGTCGGGCTCGCTGTCGATGACGGACACGGTGTGGTTGCGGTCCTCGAGGCTACGGGCGAGCGTCGAACCGACGCGGCCACAACCCATGATCACGACGTGCACGCCAGAACCGTATCCCAGCGAGGATCTGGATCGCTGCGGGTCTAGGCTCGCGCCCGTGAGTGTCGGCGACGTGTCCAAGCGGATCCTGCTGGGCCGCAAGCTCCGCAGCAGCCAGCTGGGGGAGACGCTGCTGCCCAAGCGGATCGCGCTGCCGGTGTTCGCCAGCGACGCGCTGTCGTCGGTGGCCTACGCCCCGGACGAGGTGTTCATCATGCTGGCCGTCGCCGGCGCGTCGACGTACGTCTGGTCGTGGAAGATCGGCCTCGCCGTCGCGGTGGTGATGCTCACCGTGATCGCCAGCTACCGCCAGACCGTGCACGCCTACCCCTCCGGCGGCGGCGACTACGAGGTCGCCACGGTCAACCTGGGCCGCAACGCCGGAGTCACGGTCGCGAGCGCCCTGCTGGTCGACTACGTGCTCACCGTGGCCGTCTCGATCTCGTCAGCCTCGCAGTACGCCGCTGGGGCGATCCCGCTCCTGATCGGGCACGAGGCGACGGTCGGCGTCGTCGCGGTGGCGCTGCTGACGGCGATGAACCTGCGCGGGGTGAGGGAGTCGGGCTCGTTCTTCGCCGTGCCGACCTATCTGTTCATGGTGGCCATCCTCGGCATGTGCGCCTACGGCCTGCTGCGCCTGCTGGCCGGTGATCTCCCCCAGGCGGAGAGCGCCCACCTCGACATCGCTCCGCAGCCCGGGTGGGAGGAGCCGCTGACCCAGATCGCGCTGATGTTCCTGTTGGCGCGGGCGTTCTCCTCCGGGTGTGCCGCCCTGACCGGCGTCGAGGCCATCAGCAACGGCGTGCCGGCCTTCCGCAAGCCCAAGAGCCGCAACGCCGCCACCACGCTGCTCATGCTCGGCCTGATCGCGATCACGATGATGATGAGCGTCATCGTGCTCGCGAACCAGATGACCATCCGCTACGTCGACCCGCACGAGCTCGACCGCCTCCGCACGGCTGCGGGGGGCGCTGTGCCGGACAGCTACGAGCAGCACCCCGTGATCTCCCAGATCGCGGAGGGCTTGTTCATGGACACGTTCCCGCCGGCCTTCTACTTCGTCGTCACCGTCACTGGCGTCATCCTCGTGCTCGCGGCCAACACAGCCTTCAACGGCTTCCCCGTCCTCGGCTCGATCCTCGCCCAGGACGGGCTGGCACCCCGGTCGCTCGGCTCGCGCGGCGACCGGCTCGCCTACAGCAACGGCATCGTGTTCCTCGCGGCCCTCTCGATGCTGCTGATCTGGGTCTTCGACGCCGAGACCACCAAGCTGATCCAGCTCTACATCGTCGGCGTCTTCGTCTCCTTCAACCTCAGCCAGCTCGGCATGATCCGGCACTGGACTCGTCACCTGCGCACCGAGCGCGACCCGGCCGTACGCCGCCGGATGATGCGCTCGCGGGCCATCAACACCTTCGGCCTCGGGATGACCGCCGTCGTGCTGGTCATCGTGCTGATCACCAAGTTCCTCGCCGGCGCGTGGATCACGATCCTGGCGATGGGCTTCTTCTTCCTGGTGATGCAGGCCATCGGGCGCCACTACGCGCGTGTCGAGCTCGAGCTGGCCGCCGACGAGCAGGACAAGGTCATGCCGACCCGGGTGCACGCCATCGTGCTCGCGTCCAAGCTGCACAAGCCGACCCTGCGGGCCCTCGCCTTCGCCCGCGCCACCCGGCCCAACGTGCTCGAGGCGATCTACGTCAGCGTCGACGCCAAGGCGACGAGCCGGCTGCTGGAGGAGTGGGACGAGCGGCACCTCGACATCCCGCTCAAGGTGCTGCACTCGCCCTACCGCGAGGTGGTGCGCCCGATCGTGGAGTACACCCAGGAGATCCGCCGGGCCAGCCCGCGCGGCGTCGTGGCGGTCTACATCCCGGAGTACGTCGTCGGGCGCTGGTGGGAGCAGCTGCTGCACAACCAGACGGCGCTGCGGCTCAAGGGCCGGCTGCTGTTCACCCCCGGCGTCATGGTCATCTCGGTGCCCTACCAGCTGCGCTCCTCCCAGGCGGCCGAGGAGCGGCGGCGCGACGACGTACGCGTCCACGCCGGTGACCTGCGCCGCGGTCGCGTCGCCTCGCGCGGCGATCGGCAGGTCGACGAGAGATGAGCCGCCACAACCGAGCCCGCCGCGCGCGTGGTCGCTCGCGGGTGGGGGAGCGCTTCGAGGTCGACGTGGGGCCGGTCGCGCACGGCGGGCACTTCGTCGCGCGGCTCGCCGAGCCCGAGTCCCGCGTGGTGTTCGTACGACACGCCCTGCCCGGGGAGCGGGTGCTCGTGGAGATCACCGAGGGCACCGACGGCGACCGTTTCTGGCGCGGCGACGCCGTGCGGGTCGACGCGCCGTCGGCTGACCGCGTGGAGGCGCCGTGCCCCTACGCCGGCCCGGGGCTGTGCGGCGGCTGCGACTTCCAGCACGTGGCCCTCCCGGCGCAGCGAGACCTCAAGGCCGCCGTGGTGCGCGAGCAGCTCGTCCGGCTCGGTCGCCTCGACGCGTCGTCCGAGCTGGTCAGCGGCCTGCGCGTCGAGGCGGTGCCCGTCGCCGGACGCCCCGACGACGGCCTGCGGTGGCGCACGCGCCAGCGGTACGCCGTCCTGCCGGACGGTCGGCCGGCGATGCGGGCGCACCGCTCCCACGACCTCGTGCCGGTCGACGACTGCCTCATCGCCGCCGAGGGCGCCCGTCCCCGCCCCGACGCCCGGCCGGGACGTCATGGCGAGTGGTCGCCCGGCGAGCCGGACGCCATGACGTCCACCCACGACGTCACCGTCGGCTCCAGCACGCACCCGTTCTCCGTCGCGTCCGACGGCTTCTGGCAGGTCCACCCCGAGGCGCCGCGCGTCCTCGTCGAGACCGTGCTCGAGATGCTCGACCCCCGCCCCGGCGAGCGGGCGCTCGACCTCTACGCCGGCGTCGGGCTGTTCGGCCGCTTCGTCGGCGAGCGGACGGGCGCGCGGGTCGTCGCTGTCGAGGCCGACCGTGCAGCCTGTCAGCACGCGCGCGGCAACCTGTCGGCGCTGAAGGGTGCCGTCGTCGAGTGCGGACCCACCGACCGGGTGCTGCGCTCGGGCCTCGACGAGCCGTTCGACCTCGTCGTCCTCGACCCGCCCCGCGAGGGGGCGAAGCGCGCGGTCGTGGAGCAGGTCGTCGACCGCCGCCCCCGCGCGGTGGCGTACGTCGCCTGCGACCCCGCCGCCCTCGGTCGTGACGTCGCGATCTTCGCCGAGCACGACTACGCGCTCACCGCGATCCGGGCCTTCGACCTCTTCCCGATGACCCACCACGTGGAGTGCGTGGC
>DATIAJ010000432.1:0-5079 GCA_035458105.1 Nocardioides sp.
CGGATCGTTGCGGCACATCCGGGTACTGCGGGTCAGGTCCCTGCGACGTCGCGACTTCGCAGGGGACCCAGGCCCGGGTGGTCAAGAAGCGGCCACCCGGGCCGCCCTGCAGTGCGGGTGGCCGTTGCGGGCGGTCGATACGATGCGTCCGGGGTCGTCCCACCGGGAGGGAAGCTGTGACCATGGATCGTCACGAGTTCGGCCGTCGGCTGGCCGAGGCTGCGCGCGCGATGTCGGGCTCCCGGCACCCCGCCGACACCCTCGAGCACATCGCGACGATGGCCGTCGACCTGATCGGCCCCTGTGCCGTCGCCGGGGTGTGCGTGCTGCGGCCGGGGCGCAACGACACCTGCGCCCACACCCACGCCTCGGTCCAGGTCATGGACGACCTGCAGCACGATCTGGCCGAGGGTCCGGCCATGGACGGCCCGACGACAGCCGACGTGGTCTCGGTCGGTGACCTCACCAAGGACGCCCCCTGGCCACGGTGGGCCGAGGAGGTGGTCGCCCGGACCGGGGTGCGGTCCTACCTGGGCTTCCGGCTGTTCGTCGAGGACGACAGCATCGGGATGCTCAACCTCTATGCCTACGAGCCCCACGCCTTTGACCACGAGGACCAGCTCGACGGCCTCGTGGCGGCGGCGCACGCCTCGGTCGCCCTGAGCGCCACCGTGCGGCACGACCAGATGCACACCGCACTGACGAGCCGCCAGCTGATCGGTGAGGCGACCGGGATCCTCCGCGAGCGCTTCGCCCTGACCTCCGACCAGGCCTTCGCGGTGCTCAAGCGGCTCTCGTCCCAGCAGAACATCAAGCTGTTCGCGGTGGCCCAGCACGTGGTCGAGACGGGCACCCTGCCGAGCTCGGCGGCACAGTCGTCCTAGTCCCGGTTGCCGGGGCGTAACGCTTCCTCGGCCCGTGTGAACTGTGGGTTACGTCGCCGCCGGGCGGTGGCGCGCTGCGTCAGGGTGGGTCCATGAGCGCAGAGGCGATGGACGATGGCCACGAGCGTGCTGGATTCGTCGTACGCCCGGACGGGACCGTGACCGGTGACGTCGGCGTCGGAGGTGCGCTCGCCGCCGCCCTTCCCTACACGGGCCGGTTGGCGCGGCGCGCGGGTGAGCTCGTCGACGTCGGTGACCTGCGGGCGATGGAGGCTCTCGGCACGCGACGACTCACGGTCGGGGTGACCTGGACCCCGGCGGGAGAGGGCACCTACCGGGCCGAGCTGGTGACCGCCGAGCCGCGGACGGTGCCGACCTTCATGGTCGTCGGCGGGGCGGACACGGCCGCGACCGTCGTGCACTGCGTCGAGCGGTTCACCGCGGTCGAGGGGGTGCGCTGGAGCTCGGTCGTCACGGCGGGGTCCCGGGTCGTCGCGGCGGCGGGGGAGCCGGCCTCGGCGGACCACCTCGCGGAGGTCGGCAACCGCATGCTCGCGATCCTGCGCTCGCTGGAGGACCAGCACGTCGCCGGATTCGTCCGGCTGCGCTTCGAGCAGGGCGTCCTCGTCGGAGCCTCCCTGGGGCGCCACGCACTGGTCGCCCGCACGGACGCCACGGACGACGACGAGCTGCTCGCGGCCATCGACGAGATCCGCGCGATCGTCGCCGACCGTGACCTCTCGGCGGTCCCGTCGCAGGACGGACCCGGCGCGGTCCAGGACGGTCAGGTCACGGAGCCCGCCCCCGAGAGGGTCGAGCCGGTCCCGCCGAGCCCGCCGCCGCTGGTCGGCGCTCGCTTCGCCGGTGCCGGCGACCGTGAACCGCGCCGCCCGCGGCGGCGCCGCTTCGCCCGGTGACTCACCCCCAGCCCAGCGGAAACACCTCGAACGTCGCCGCGTGGGTGACGCCGAGCCCCTGGCCGCCGCCTCGCAGGATGCCGTCGAGGAACTCCTCGGGGTCCCAGCCCTCCCAGCCGAGGCCCTCGATGTAGGCCTTGTGCTCCTTCAGGGAGGCGACACCTGCTGCGAAGGTGTCGGTCACGTCGACGGCGTGCGTCGCCTGCGGTGACCCGCCCGCCCACACCGCCTTCACGCCGCCCCAGGGCTCGAGCCCGTCGGTCAGCTGCTCGGGGAACACCCACCGGTTGCCTGCATCCCGCACCGCGTCGAGGAGCGCCTTCCCGACGGCGATGTGGTCGGCCTGGTTGAGGCTCGTGCCGCCGAAGGTCTCGCGGAAGTTGATGGTGAGCGCGACGTCTGGCTGCTGCTCGCGCACCACCTTGGCCAGCACCCTCCGCAGCTCGACGCCGTACTCCAGGATCCCGTCCGGCAGTCGCAGGAACAGCACCTCGTCGACGCCGACGGTGGCTGCTGACGCGATCTCCTCGGCCTCCCGGAGCGCTCCGCACTCGTCGGGGTGGAGGCCGTCGATCCCCGCCTCCCCGCTGGTCACCATGCAGTAGACGACCTTCTTCCCCTGCCCGGTCCAGCGCGCGACCGCCGCGGCCGAGCCGTACTCGATGTCGTCGGGGTGGGCGACCACGAACAGCGCGGTCTGCCAGTCCTCGGGGAGCGGTTCGTACGACGGGGGAGCGGGGCGCTGGTCGGTCATGCCCTGAGCATGGCACCGCGCCCGTTGTGTAGTGAAACGAATGACTTACTCGTATATGGTCGTGACATGACCTCCTACGTGCCCACCCGTCGTGGGTTCCTGACCGCTGCGGCAGCGCTCGCCGGCGCCGCTGCCGTTCCCACCTCGGTGTGGCGCACGGCTCCTGCGGCCGCCGCGTCGCCCTTCATCCTCAAGCCCACCCCACCGGCGTACTTCACCGACTTCGGGACCAACGCCGAGATGCTCTGGAGCTCGGTCGACCCGCAGCGTCACCTCACGCCCCAGTCGCGGCTCTTCGTGCGCAACCACACCCGCACCCCGCAGATCGACCGGTCCACCTACGCGCTCCGGGTGTACGGCGACGGGCTGGCGACGCCGCGGACGGAGGGCGAGGCGCTCAGCGTGTCCTTCGCGGACCTGCAGCGCCTGCCCCACCACGAGCTGAGCGCCGTGGTGGAGTGCACCGGCAACGGACGGAGCTACTTCAGGACGCAGCAGGGGCAGTCCGTGTCCGGCACGGCCTGGACCCTCGGCGCGGTCGGCGCCGTCAGGTGGACCGGGGTTCGGCTGCGCGACGTGCTCGCCTCTGTCGGGCTGTCGCCGGACGCCGTGTCGATCCAGGCCACCGGGCTCGACGACCCGTTCGTGTCCGGCGGCACAGACTACGGCCGTGTGCGTCGCCCGTTCCCGGTCGAGAAAGCGCTCGACGACGCGCTTCTCGCCTGGGGCATCAACGGCGAGGACCTGCTGCCCGACCACGGCTTCCCGCTCCGGCTGGTCCTGCCCGGCTGGGTCGGCATCGCGAGCATCAAGTGGCTCGGGTCGCTGGAGGTCTCGACGACCCAGCTGACGTCACCGTGGAACACGACCTTCTACCGCATGGTCGGCCCCGACTGGCCCGCCGACTCCCCGCCGCTGACGGTCAACCCGGTGCGATCGGCCTGGGAGCTGGCGCCCGACCAGGTGCTGCCCTCGCGGCCCGTCACCCTGACCGGCCGGTCGTGGAGCGGCGCCGGCGCGATCGCCCGGGTCGCGGTGAGCCTCGACGGCGGCACGACCTGGCGACCCGCCGTCCTGGACCGCCGGTCACGCGAGGACCAGGGCTGGACGCAGTGGTCGGTGCGTTGGGGCAACCCGCGCCCCGGGCGGCACGAGCTGCTCGCTCGCGCCACCGACGAGCAGGGACGCACGCAGCCGTTCGTGGCGGCGTACAACACCCAGGGCTACTTCTTCGACGCCGTCGTACGCCACCCGGTGCGGGTCGTCTGACGCTGCGGTGGTCGGTGGTGACCAGTCGAACCCACGATCCGGTTGCGGTCCGCCCGCCGCGTGCGGTCCCATGCGGGCGTGGAGATCGAGGAGCTCGACCCGACGAACCCGCGGGCCAGGGCCGTGTGGCGCGACGCGATGGAGCGGGCGGTGCGCGCGGACCGCCCGCGCGCGCTGGTCACCACAGCGGTTGCCTTCGAGGTCACCGCGACCTCGCCGAGCACGTTCTACGCGCGCACGTGGCTGCAGGCCGTGGTGGAGGGCGAGGTCGTCGGCGTCGCCGAGCTGGAGCTCCCGCTCACCGAGAACACCGACGTCGCCTGGACCGAGGTCGACGTCCTGCCCACCCACCGGCGCCGCGGCATCGGTCGCGCCCTCTGGCAGGCCGTCGCGGAGCGCGCCCGGGCCGCCGGTCGCACCCGGATCGGGGCCGAGGTGACCGTCGACGTCGACGACCCGGGTCCGGCCCGTGCGTTCGCCACGGCGATGGGCGCTGTCGACAAGCACCGCGAGGACCACCTCGTCGCCGACCTCCCGGTGCCGGCGTCGCCCGTCGACCCGGCGTACGACGTCGTCATCTGGCGAGGCCGCTGCCCCGACGAGCACCGCGAGGCCTACCTCGCCATGCGCAACCAGATGAACACCGACGTCCCCATGGGTGACCTCGACCTGGAGCCCGAGGTGATCGACGACGAGCGGCTGGCCGCGTCGGAGGAGCGGCTCCTGAGGGCGTACGACGTCCGCGTGGCCGCGGCCCGCCGTCGGTCGGACGGCGTCTTCGGCGGCTACTCGCTGCTCTTCGTCCCGCACGGCACCGACTACGGCTGGCAGGACGACACGCTCGTGATGCCGGAGCACCGGGGTCGCCGGCTCGGGGCCGCCCTCAAGTCCGCCAACTACGCCGACCTGCCCGACCACGTCCGCTCCGTCCACACGTGGACCGCCCCGTCCAACACCGCGATGCACCGCACGAACACGGCCCTCGGCTTCCGCGTGGTGGAGCACATGTACGAGGTCGAGGCACGCATCGCCTAGGGTGCGCCCCGAGGGGCGGTAGCTCAGTCGGTCAGAGCAGAGGACTCATAATCCTTGGGTCGTGGGTTCGAGCCCCACCCGCCCTACCAGGCAGTTCTTCATCCTTCCGAGGTGATGCGGCGGCGGCCACCGCAGCCGACGCTCGGGTCTCCCACTGTCGCCCGAGGGAGACCCGATGACGAAGTTCGAGGATGCCCGCGCCCGCACGATGCTGCCGATC
>DATIAJ010000433.1:0-4267 GCA_035458105.1 Nocardioides sp.
CAGAAGAAGCTCAAGGAGTACGACGTCCGCGCGCGCGACATCGACTCGCTGGCCGCCAACCTCTCCGGCGGCAACCAGCAGAAGGTCGTCGTCGCCCGCGAGCTCTCGCGTGACCTGCGGCTGCTCGTCGCCGCCCAGCCCACGCGCGGCGTCGACGTCGGCTCCATCGAGTTCATCCACAAGCAGATCGTCGCGACCCGCGACAGCGGCATCCCCGTCCTGGTGGTCTCCACCGAGCTCGACGAGGTGGTCGCTCTCGCCGACCGCATCATGGTGCTCTACCGCGGGAAGGTCGTCGGCATCGTGCCGGCCGACACCCCCCGCGAGACGCTCGGACTCATGATGACCGGCGAACGCCCGAAGGACCTGAAGGACGTGGTCGCATGAGCGACACCGGCAAGAGTGACGCCGAGAAGCCCCAGCCCGACGCGACGCAGCCCGTCGAGCCCACCTCGGGCACCGGGTCGTCGAGCACCGCGACCACCGAGGCCGCGCCCGAGATCGACCCGCACGACGCCCCCGACACCCGCGGCGAGCGGTCGCGCTCGCTGCTGCGTGAGATCGCCTCCGGCGACGTGCTGGCCGGCGTGCTCGCGGTGTTCCTCGCGATCTTCGTCGGCTCGGTGATGATCGCCGCGACCGACGACACGGTTCGCGAGACCGCCAGCTACCTCACCGCAAGGCCCTCGGACTTCTTCACCGCGGTGTGGGAGGCGATCTCGGGCGCCTACAGCGCGATGTTCCGCGGGGCGATCTTCAACTACAACCTCACCGAGCCCGCCCAGCAGTGGCGCCCGCTCACCGAGACGTTGAAGTTCGCCGCCCCGCTCATCCTCGGTGGTCTCGGCGTCGGCCTCGCCTTCCGCGCGGGGCTGTTCAACATCGGTGGCCGCGGCCAGATGCTCATCGCGGGCGGTGCCGCCGGTTGGGTCGGCTTCCAGCTCGACCTTCCGGCCGCCATCCACCTCCCGCTCGCGATCCTGGTCGGCATGGTCGCCGGTGCCCTGTGGGGCGGGATCGCCGGCGTGCTCAAGGCCCGGACCGGGGCCCACGAGGTGATCGTCACGATCATGCTCAACTACGTCGCCTACTACCTGCTCTTCTACGCCCTCACCAAGGAGTGGCTGCTCAAGACGCCCGGGTCGGTCAACCCGAAGTCGCCGCCGATGAAGGAGTCGGCGCAGCTGCCCAAGGTGCTCGGCGACCAGTTCAACCTGCACCTCGGCTTCGTGCTGGCCCTCCTCGCGGTCGCTGTCGTGTGGTGGGTGCTCAACCGCTCGACGTTCGGCTACCGCATCCGCGCCGTCGGTGAGAACCCCCACGCCGCCCGGGCCGCCGGCATCGACGTCGGCCGGACCTACATCGTCGTCATGCTGGTCGCCGGCTCGCTCCTCGGCCTCGCCGGCATCAACCAGGTGCTCGGCACCGTCACCAGCGGCGTCTCGCTCGACCTCGACGCCTCCATCGGCTTCGACGCCATCACGGTGGCGCTGCTCGGTCGCTCCCGTCCGCTCGGCATCCTCGCCGCCGGACTGCTGTTCGGCGCGTTCAAGGCCGGCGGCTTCACCATGCAGACCTCCGAGAACATCTCGGTCGACCTGGTCCTGGTGGTCCAGTCGCTGATCGTCCTCTTCCTCGCCGCACCTCCCCTGGTGCGCGCGATCTTCCGGCTCCCCGCCCAGGAGGCCAAGTGAGCACCGTGACCCCGACGGCCCCCGACACCGGGGGCCTCGCTCCCGACTCAGCAGTCACGCCCGTCCGGCCCGCGGGCGGTCGCAAGCTCCCGGTCGCGCTCGGCGTGCTGACCCTGCTGCTCGCCGCCATCCTGCTCGGCTCGCGGCACTCGGGCGAGACGACGTTCCAGCTCGCGGCCGACAGCGACTTCGTCGCCCTGCCCGACATCGTGGTGCCCTCGGGGCCCACTGCCTGGGTGATGGTGGCCATCTGCCTCGCGCTCACCGCGGAGTCGATCCGCCGCCTGATCACGCACCTGCGACAGCCCGCCTGGATCCCGGTGGGCTTCGCGATCGCCTGGATGACCGGCTTCCTGAGCTGGGCGGCGGTCGACAGCCGCATCCTGCTCGTCAGCCTCTTCGGCGGCGCCGTCGCGCTGGCGGTCCCGCTCGTCTTCGGTGCCCTGGGCGGCGTGCTCGGTGAGCGCGCCGGCGTGGTCAACATCGCCATCGAGGGCCAGCTCCTCCTCGGCGCCTTCGCCGCCGCGGTCGCCGCGTCGACCACCGGCTCGCCGTGGGCAGGCCTCGTCGCCGCTGCCGTCGCGGGAGCCCTGGTGGCGCTGGTGCTCGGCCTGTTCGCGATCACCTACTTCGTCGACCAGGTCATCGTGGGCGTGGTGCTCAACGTGCTCGTGCTCGGCCTGACGAACTTCCTCTTCCGCCAGGTGCTGACCCCCAACGCCGAGACGCTCAACTCCCCCGACCGCTTCCAGCGGGTCCCGATCCCGATCCTGGGCGACATCCCGCTGATCGGCCCGATCCTGTTCCGCCAGACTCCGCTGGTCTACCTGCTCTACATCGTGGTGGCCGTGGTGGCGTACGCCCTCTACCGCACGCGCTGGGGACTCCGGGTCCGCTCGGTCGGTGAGCACCCGAAGGCCGCCGACACCGTCGGCATCAAGGTCAACCGCACCCGCTACCGCACGATCCTGCTCGCCGGGGCGATCGCGGGCATGGGCGGCGCCTACTACAGCCTGGTGTCGGTGTCCCAGTTCAACCGCGAGATGACCGGCGGCGCCGGGTTCATCGCGCTGGCCGCGGTCATCTTCGGCAAGTGGGACCCGATCCGCGCCACCCTGGCCGCGCTGCTCTTCGGCTTCGCGACCAACCTGCAGGGCGTGCTCTCGGCGATCGGATCGCCCGTGCCGAGCCAGTTCATGCTGATGCTCCCCTACCTCGTCACCATCTTCGCGGTGGCAGGGCTGGTGGGCCGCTCGCGGCCGCCGGCAGCGGACGGCGTGCCCTACCGACCACAGTAGGAGCGACCCCGACTCCCCCCGACCCCGAGGAGGGCCCGGCGCCGTGCGCCGGGCCCTCTCGCGTCCTGTGGAACAGCCTCCTGCCACACGGGGGCGCGAGTAGGATTTCGTCGTGAACGACGTGCGCGTGATCGCCTACTTCGCCGGCGACCCGACCAGGACCTACCAGCTGGCGCAGTGGCTCGAGGTCCTCGAGGTGCTCGACCGGGTCCACCCGGTCGGTCTCGTCCTGCGCGACCCCGACTCGGCCGAGCTGATCGCCTCACGCACCGACCTGACCGTCCTCACCGCGGCGACGTTCCCCGAGCTCACCGAGCTCTACGCCGAGCTCGACGCCAAGGTGGTGCTCTACTGCAACAACTCGGTGCTCAACTTCGAGTCGCTGCTCGACAGCCGCATGCTCCACGTGCACGTCAACCACGGTGAGAGCGACAAGCAGTCCATGGCCAGCAACAACGCCAAGGCCTACGACCGCGTCTTCGTCGCCGGGGACGCCGCGGTCCATCGCTACGTGACCGGGCTGCTCGACTTCGACGCCTCCAGGCTGGTCCGCGTCGGTCGACCGCAGCTCGACCTCCCCCGTACCTCGCTGCTGGCGCCGAGCACGCGGCGCACCGTGATGTACGCCCCCACGTGGGAGGGCGACGCCGACTACAACGACTACACGTCGGTCGACTCCCTCGGGGAGTCGATCGTCCGGGCGATCCTCGAGGTGCCCGACGTCCGCCTGGTCTACAAGCCGCACCCCAAGGTCACCACCAGCCTCACCCCCGCGATCGCCGACGCACACCTGGCGATCATGGGCCTGGTCGAGGAGGCCGCGCGGCTCGACCCCACCGCCGGGCACACGCAGGTGCTCACCGGTGACATCCTCGCCGTGATGCCAGGGTGCGACGCCATGGTCACCGACGTGTCCTCGGTGGGCCTGGACTGGCTCTACCTGCGCACCGAGGCCCCGATCCTGATCACCGACCGCCACCAGGACCCCGAGCGCTTCCACGCCGACGTGCCGGTCAGCCGGTGCGCCGACGTCATCGACGAGTCGACCGTGGACGGGCTGGCCGACCTGCTCGCCGACCGTCTGGTCCACGACGAGCACCACCTCGCCCGGCAGGCGATGCGGCACCACTACTTCGACGACATCCAGGTCGGCGACAGCACCCACCGCTTCCTGGAGTCGGTCACCGAGCTGGTCACCCTGCGCGACCGACTGGTCGAGCGCCGGCTGCACGGCGACGCGATCACCGCCTGAGCCGGCCCGACGTCATCCGGGCC
>DATIAJ010000434.1:0-3129 GCA_035458105.1 Nocardioides sp.
CGTCCTGTCCGTGGATCGATGGAAGTGCCGACGGATTTTGCTGTCGGCTGCATCACGTGCCGGTGACGGCCCCCGCCGCGAGCTGCATTGCCCTACGCGCCAGCGGCTCGGCCGCGGCGCGGTCCTCGGCGACGAGCCCGACCCGGGTACGCCGGTCCAGCAGGTCGTCGACGTCGTGCGCGCCCTCGTGGGTGACGGCGAAGACCAGCTCGGCGAGCGTCACCGGGACGCCCGCGGACACCGGGTCGAGCAGCTCGTGGTCGACCAGTCCGGTGGCCTCGCGGGCGGTGGCCAGGACGAGGTCGGCGTCGGTGCCGAAGCGTCGTACGAGCCGGGCGGGGGCGGTCGAGCGCCGCAGCTCGTCGGGGGGTGCGGCGCCGAGGAGGGGGAGGGAGGCGGTGCGGCAGGGGCCGGCGTGCGGCAGCCTGCCTGCCAGAGCATCGAGGGTGTCCTGCGCCATCCGGCGATAGGTCGTCAGCTTGCCGCCGACGACGGTCGTCACGCCGGTCGACGAGGTCAGGATGGCGTGGCGGCGCGACAGGTCCGCGGTCGCGTCGGCGCCCGCCACCTCGAGCAGCGGCCGCAGGCCCGCGAAGGCACCCACGACGTCGGCCCTCGTCGGCGGCGTCGTGAAGGCGGACGCGACCACGTCGAGCAGGAAGTCGATCTCGCCCTCGCTCGGCTGCGGCACGTCGGGCACCGGTCCGGTGACCGGCTCGTCGGTGAGGCCGACGTAGATCGTGCCGTCGGGCTGGGGGAGCACCATCGCGAAGCGTGCGCTGGTGCCGGGGATCGGCACCATCACCGCGACCCGGGTGTGCGGGAGCGCCGACCCGCGCAGCACGAGGTGGGTGCCGCGGCTCGGCCGCAGCCGCACCTGCGCGTCGAGGTCGCCGGCCCAGACGCCGGTCGCGTTGACGACCGCCCTCGCGCGGACGTCGTACGACGCCCCGGTGAGCTCGTCGCGCAGCGTGACGGCGGTGCCGGTCGCCGAGGTGACTCGGGCTCGCGTGCGCACGTGGGCGCCGTACGACGCCGCGGTGCGCGCCACGGTCACGACGAGGCGCGCGTCGTCCTCGAGCTGCCCGTCCCAGGCGAGCAGGCCGCCGCGGAGGGTGTCGGCACGCAGCGCGGGCGCGAGGCTGAGCGCCTCGGTGGCGTTGAGCCGGCGGGGGCGCGGGAGGGTTCGCGCGCTGGTGTGCGCGCTGCGGCGGAGCACGTCGCCGGCCTGGAGCCCGCCCCACGTGAAGGCGGTCCGGCTGCGCGGCATCGCGTCGTTGACCGGCGTCAGCATCGGCAGGGGGTGGACGAGGTGCGGCGCCGTGACGCCCATCAGGATGCCGCGCTCGACGGCGCTCTCGTGGGCGATGCCGAGCTGCCCCTGGGCGAGGTAGCGGAGGCCGCCGTGCACGAGCTTGGACGACCACCGCGACGTGCCGAACGCCAGGTCGTGGGCGTCGACGGCGAGCACCGTGAGGCCGCGGGTGGCGGCGTCGAGCGCGACCCCGGCGCCGGTGATGCCGAGGCCGACGACCACCACGTCGACCTCCGCGGGGATGCCCGCCAGGCCGGGGGTGATGCGGCGCTCCATCAGGGCTCCAGGGTCCGCGAGATGAGGCGGGCGTACTCCGCGTCGAGGTCGGCGAGGTCGACCCGGGCGTCGGTCATCGTGAGCGCCGAGAAGACGAACCCGTGTCCGGCCAGGGTCAGCGACCGCGCGATCAGGACGGGGTCGCCGGACCGGATGGCGCCTGCGGCCTGGCCCGACTCGATCTCGGCGGCGAGGATCTCGACCAGCGCCTCCTGCGAGCGGCCGCGGCGGTGGAGCAGGTAGGGCAGCATCAGGTCGGGGTCGAGCTCGACGATGCGCACGAAGAGCTCGTTGTCGCGGAGCGCGCGGACCGTCGACAGCGCGGCGGCGGCGATGCCGTCGGGGGTCGTGGTGTCGGCCGCGGCCACCTGTGTCGCGGCGGCGATGCCGACCCACTCCCGGGTCATCAGGTCACCGAGCAGCGAGCCCATGTCGGGCCACGCGCGGTAGATCGTCATCCGGGAGACGCCGGCCCGCTTCGCGACCTCGGTGAGCGTCGTACGTCGCCAGCCGACGTCGAGGATGCAGTCGCGGGCGGCGTCGAGGTAGCCGTCGAGCCGGGGGTCCCCGGTCGGGCGCGTGTGACGAAGTGACGACATGTGTCACACTGTAACGCATGCCCATCGAGCCGACCGCCGTCGAGATGCACCCGCAGCGCTGGGGCGTCCCTTCCGCCGCCACAGTCCTGCCCGACTCCGCGCTCGGTCTCGTCGAGCTCGCCTTCGGCCTGCAGGACTGCCCGCCGGTCGAGGGCGTGGCGCCGCCCCCGCCCGCCCTGGACGACCCGCTGCTCGACGGCCTCCGGGCGGTCGTCGGCGCCGAGCACGTGCTCACCGACGACGCCACGCGGACCCTGCGCACCCGGGGCAAGTCCACCCCCGACCTGCTGCGGGCCCGCGCCGGCGACCTCGACGACGCGCCCGACGCCGTCGTACGTCCCGACGGGCACGCCGAGGTCGAGGCCGTGCTCGCCTGGGCCGTGGATCACCGGGTGGCGGTGGTGCCGTTCGGCGGCGGCACGTGCGTGACCGGCGGGCTCGCCGCGCGCCGCGACGGCTTCGCCGGGCTCGTCAGCCTCGACCTCGTGCGGATGAGGCGACTGCTCGCCGTCGACGAGGTGTCGATGACCGCGACCCTCGAGCCGGGCCTGCGCGGTCCCGAGGCCGAGGCGCTGCTCGGCGAGCACGGGCTGACGCTCGGGCACTACCCCCAGTCCTTCCGGCACGCCTCGATCGGCGGCTTCGCAGCCACGCGCTCGAGCGGCCAGTCCAGCGCCGGCTACGGCCGCTTCGACGCGATGGTCGTCGGCCTCACCGCGGCGACGCCGACCGGGCCGCTGCGCCTCGGGTCCGCACCCGCCAACGCCGCCGGGCCCGACCTCCGCCAGCTGCTGCTGGGCTCGGAGGGCGCCTTCGGCGTCATCACCTCCGTCACCGTCCGGGTGCGTCGCGCGCCCGCCGAGACGTCGTACGAGGGCTGGCGGTGGGCGTCCTTCGACGCCGGCTCGGAGGCGATGCGCACGCTCGCGCAGGCCGGCC
>DATIAJ010000435.1:0-7416 GCA_035458105.1 Nocardioides sp.
CGTTCTCCAGCGTCTTCGTGGTGACCAACAGCATCCGGCTGCGCGGCTTCCGCTCCTCCATCGCCTGAGCCGCCCGGGCTGGCGGTGGTCCACCCACACTCCCGCGGCCAGGAAGGTCGCTCAACCACCCCTCCAGCCCCCGGGCGGTGAGCAGCGCAGGTTTCAGAGCCGCGGAACCTGCCTGACCCACCGCCGTACGCCGACACCTCGCCGCAGCGGTGAGCAGCGCAGGTTCTCGGGCGCCCGAACCTGTCTCGCGCACCGCTCGGCGACGTGATCGGTGGTCCACCCACACTCCCGCGGCCAGGAATGTCGCTCCACCACCGCTCCGCCGGCGAAGACCGTCGCCGGGGCTCGTGAACACAACCCCGTGAACACAAGGTGCACAACGGTGACCGGGCCTCGATCAGAGGTGAGTGTGACCGAGGACACACCCCCGATGAAGGAGCTGCCATGCACCGGCGCATCCCCCTGGCCACCCTCGCCTGTCTGTCGATGTTGACGCTCGCCGCGTGCGGCGGAGAGGCCGACCCGGCCGACTACCCGGACGACGACATCACCCTGGTCGTCCCGTTCGCTGCCGGCGGGCCGACCGACACCGTCACCCGCCTGATCGCCGAGCCGATGGCCGAGGAGCTCGGCGCGGAGATCGTCGTCCAGAACGTCGAAGGTGCCGGCGGCACCGTCGCGGCCGGCCAGGTCGCCGACGCGGACCCCAACGGCTACGAGGTGCTGATCCACCACATCGGCATGTCGACCGCCCCCGGCCTCTACCCCGACCTCGCCTACGACCCGCTCGAGGACTTCAAGACGATCGGCCTGGTGACCGACGTGCCGATGACGATCGTGGCGCGCCCCGACTTCGAGCCCGAGACCCTCGATGAGCTCGCGACCTACGTCGAGGAGAACGCCGACACCGTGACCCTCGCCAACGCCGGCGTCGGCGCGGCCTCGCAGCTGTGCGGCCTGCTCATCGAGCAGCAGCTCGGGGTGGATCTCACCGAGGTGCCGTACGACGGGACGGGCCCGGCGCTGACCGACCTGGTGGGCGGCCAGGTCGACTTCATGTGCGACCAGACCACCAACACCGCCGGCCAGATCCAGTCCGGTGACATCAAGGGCTACGCCGTCACCACACCGGAGCCGGTCGAGGCCCTGCCCGACCTGCCGACGACCGCCGAGGAGGGCTGGACCGACGTCGAGGTCGGCGTGTGGCACGGGCTCTACGTCCCGGCCGAGACGCCCGACGAGATCGTCGAGAAGCTGACCGGCGCCCTCGAGGTCGCCCTGCAGGACCAGAACGTCATCGACAGCATGGCCGACCTCGGCACCACCCCGTCGCCGGCCGAGGACGTCACGCCTGACGCCCACACGGCCAAGCTCGAGGAGCAGATCGACCTCTGGACGCCGATCATCGAGGAGTCCGGAGTCACCGGCGGATGAGCACCGCGGACCTCGGGAACGGCGCCGGGCACCGCCCGGCGCCGTTCCGGCCGGACCTCCTCGCGGGGGGCACGTTCATCGCGCTGGGCCTGGCGTTCGCCATCGGCGGCTCGCGGTACGACGTCGGCTCGGCGCTCCGGATGGGGTCGGGCTACGTCCCGCTGGTGCTGGGCGGCCTGCTGGTCGTCCTCGGGCTGCTCGTCGTCCTGATGGCGTTCCGCGGCGGCGACCCGGCGATCCGCGACGTCGAGCGCAACCCCGTGCCGTGGCGTCGCGGCGGCATGCTGGTGGCGGCGATCCTGTTCTTCGGGTTCTTCGTCTCCGGGCTCGGCCTCGGCGTGACGCTCTTCGTGACGACGTTCATCGCGGCCCTGGCCGGGCACGGGACCGGCGTGCTCAAGGCCGCGCTGACGTCCGCCGGTATCACCGCCGTGTGCCTGGTCGTCTTCGTGGCGCTGCTGCGGCTGCGGCTGCCGCTGCTCGGCGACTGGCTGGGGGGCTGACGTGGACAGCATCCTCCTGGGGCTGGAGACCGCCCTCCAGCCGACCAACATCCTCATCTGCCTCCTGGGGGTCACCCTCGGCACCGCAGTCGGCGTGCTGCCCGGCATCGGACCGACGGCGACCGTCGCGCTGCTGCTGCCGATCACCTTCGAGTTCGACGCGGTCGCGTCGCTGATCATGCTGGCCGGCATCTACTACGGCGCCCAGTACGGCGGATCGACGACCGCGATCCTGCTCAACCTGCCGGGTGAGTCGTCGGCGGTGGTGACCGCCCTCGACGGGCACCAGATGGCTCGGCAGGGCAGAGCTGGACCGGCGCTCGCCACCGCGGCGCTCGGCTCGTTCTTCGCCGGCACCGTCGGCACGATCGTGCTTGCGCTGTTCGCTCCACCGCTGGCGCAGCTGGCTCTGGAGTTCGGTCCGGCGGACTACTTCGCCATCGTCGTCCTCGGCCTCATCGCCAGTGTCGCGCTGGCCAGCGGGTCGACGGTCAAGGCGCTGGGGATGATCGTGCTCGGCCTGCTGCTCGGCACGATCGGGCAGGACCAGTTCACGGGTGTCCCCCGCTTCACGTTCGGGGTGCGCGAGCTCTACGGCGGCCTGGACTTCGTCTCCCTGGCCGTCGGCCTGTTCGGCGTCGCCGAGATCATCCGCAACCTCGAGTCGCGCCACTCCGCCGCGCTGGTGACGAAGAAGGTCGAGGGTCTCTGGCTCACCAAGGACGATTTCCGCCGCATCCGCATGCCGGTCCTGCGCGGCACCGCCCTGGGCTCGGCGCTCGGTGTGCTGCCCGGTGGTGGCCACGTGCTGGCGGCCTTCACGTCGTACTCGGTGGAGAAGCGGCTCTCCAAGGAGCCGAAGAAGTTCGGCACCGGTGTCATCGAGGGCGTCGCGGCCCCCGAGTCGGCCAACAACGCGGCGGCGCAGACGTCGTTCATCCCGCTGCTGTCGCTCGGCCTGCCGGCCCACCCGGTGATGGCGCTGCTCGTCGGCGCCTTCATCATCCAGGGCATCGTGCCCGGCCCCAACGTCATCAACGACGAGCCCGAGCTCGTCTGGGGCCTGATCGCCTCCATGTGGGTCGGCAACCTGCTGCTGGTGCTGCTCAACCTGCCGCTCATCGGCATCTGGGTGAAGATGCTGTCGGTGCCCTACGAGGTGATGTTCCCCGCGATCATCGCCTTCGCCTCGGTCGGCTGCTACTCCCTGGGCCTCAACCCCTGGGACGTCTTCGCCATCGCGGCAGCCGGTGTCGTCGGATACTTCCTCATCCGGTGGGGCTGCGAGGCCGCGCCGCTGCTGCTCGGCTTCGTGCTCGGGCCGCTGCTGGAGGAGAACCTGCGCCGCGCGATGATCATCAGCCGGGGCGACCCGACGGTCTTCGCGACCCGGCCGATCTCGGCGTCCCTGCTGCTGCTGGCCGCGGTGATCATCATCGTCGCGGTGCTGCCGTCCGTACGTCGCAAGCGCGAGGTCGTCTTCCAGGGCGAGGACGACTGAGCGCGACCACCCCCATCGAGCGGTGAGTGAGGCAGGTTCTGAGAGCCGAAAAGGTGTCTCACCCACCTCCCGCGTGCGGGGGCGTACTTCGTCAGCGGCCGGGGGTGGAGTGCTGCCAGCGGTACTCCACCTCCGGCCGTCCGCTGCCCCCGTAGCGGAGCGAGCGGGCGACGACGCCGACGTCGGCGAGGTGCTCGAGGTAGCGCCGGGCGGTGACCCGCGAGCTCGCCAGCTTCTCCGCGAGCTCGCGAGCCGACAGCACGCCGGGCGGGGTGCGGAGGTGGTCCATCGCCTCGTGCAGCCGCTCCGCGGTGAGCCCCTTCGGCAACGCGCCGTCGGAGGTGGCGACGCGCAGCGAGCCGAGCATCCGGTCGACCTCGTCCTGCATCACCTCCTCGGGCGCGTCACCGAGCTGGCGGCGGTAGTCGGCGTACTGCTCGAGCTTGGCGCGGAACATCGGGAACGTGAACGGCTTGATGAGGTAGAGCACGACGCCGTGGGCGACCGCGCGGCGCACCATCTCGGCGTCGCGCGCCGACGTCACCGCGATGACGTCGCACATCGTTCCGCCGGCGCGCAGGTTGCGGAGCAGGCCGAGCCCGTGGCCGTCGGGGAGGTACATGTCGAGCAGCACCAGGTCGACCTCGTTGTCGCCGAGCACCCGCGCCGCCTCCGTCGCGGAGTGGGCGACCCCGACGACGTCGAAGCCCGCGACCCGGCCGGTGTACTCCGCGTGCGCCTCGGCGACGAGCGGTTCGTCCTCGACGACCAGCACCCGGACGCTCACGACAGGACCGCCGCGCTGGCCGGCTCGTCGTCCGGAGCCGGCACCTGACCGAGTACGACGACCATCTCGGCGCCGCCGAGCTCGGACCGGCCGATCGTGACCCCGCCGCCGAGGCGCCGGGCGACCTGGGAGACCAGCGCGAGCCCGACGCCGTGCGCGTCGCCCGCGTCGACCTTCGTGGTCCAGCCGCGCTCGAGCGCGTGGGCGGCCTCCTCCGGCGTGAGCCCGGGACCGCTGTCGCCGACGACCAGCCGGGCGTGCTCGGGCGACCCCTCGAGGTGCACCACGATGCGGCGGTCGTCGGTGCCGGAGACGGCCTCGATCGCGTTGTCGACGAGGTTGCCGAGCACGGTCACGAGGTCGCGCGGGGAGCCGACGGCGAACGACGCCGGCAGCTCACCGGTGACGGTGAGCGAGATGCCGCGCTCGGCGGCCTCGGCGGACTTGCCGAGCAGCAGCGCCGCGACGACCGGGTCGCCCACGGCTCCGACGACGCGGTCGGTGAGCATCTGCGCGACCTTGAGCTCGTCGGTGACGAAGTCGATCGCCTCCTCGCTGCGGCCGATCTCGATGAGGGAGACCACGGTGTGCAGCCGGTTGGCGGCCTCGTGGGTCTGGGCGCGCAGGGACTCGGTGAGGCCGCGGACGATGTCGAGCTCGCCGGTCACCGCCTGCAGCTCGGTGTGGTCGCGCAGGGTGACGACCGCGCCGACCTCCTTGCCGTCCCAGAACGCCGCGCTGGAGCTGGCCACCAGGACGTGGTCGCCGGTCACGTAGACCTCGTCGGCGCCGCGCTCACCGGACACCGCCTCGACGAGCGCCGGTGGCAGGCCGAGGTCGTCGAGCGAGCGGCCGACGACGTCGTCGGGCAGCTTGAGCAGGCGGCGGGCCTCGTCGTTGACCAGCTGCACCCGGCGCTCGAGGTCGATCAGCAGCAGCCCCTCACGGACTGCGTGCAGGACGGCGTTGTAGTACTCGTACATCCGGGTGATCTCGCGCTCGCCCATGCCGTGGGTCTGGCGCCGCAGCCGCTGCGCGATCAGCCACGCACCCGCGACGCCGACGACGAGCACCGCGAGGGCGGCGACGACGATGTCGGCGAACTCCTCGACGAGCAGGTCGTCGAGCTGGGTGAGGGTGATCCCGACGGCAACCAGCGCCACGACGGGCGAGCCGGAGCCGGTGTCGGAGGCGGAGCTCTGGCCGAAGACCGGCACGATCGCCCGGATCGACGGGCCCAGCGTGCCGACGTACTCCTCGGTGTAGACCTCACCGTCCGGCGCCCCGCCCAGGTTGCCGATGAAGGCCTTGCCGAGCTGCTCCTGGCTCGGGTGCGACCACCGCGTGCGGTCGCGGTCCATCACGACGACGAAGTCGACACCCGTGTCGACGCGGACCGCCTCCGCGTAGGGCTGGAGCAGCGCGCTCGGGTCGCTGGTGGCCATCGCCTCGCGGACCACGGGCGAGCGCGCCACCGCCCTCGCGACCGACACCGCCTCGTCACCGGCGCTGGCGCGGATGTCGTTGCGGGCGTCGTACGTCGCGAGGGCGAGCGCCGTGACCACCAGGACCAGCACTGCGATGAGCTGCAGCACCAGCACCTGGCGAGCCACGGACTTCTCGTGGCGAGGACGCGTCAGCACCGGCACACCGTACGTCGGTGCGTGACGGCCCTCACAGGGTCAGCCACTGCTCACGGCTCGATCCCGATCCCCGGGATCCGTGACCAGGCCCGCTCCTGCGCGGCACTCATCGTCGGCCAGCGGTGACCACCCGGGCGGGCCTCGACGCGGCTGTCGTACGACGCCGGCTCGTAGGCCGGGTCGACGAAGCAGCCGGTGCCGTAGGTCGCGTCGAACCCGGCGCAGGCGGTCGAGACGCCGGCGGGCGTGGGCTTCTCGCCGGTGTCGACCCACGTGTCGAGCGCGTCGATCGCGGCGGCGTACCCGCTGTTGCTCAGCGAGCTGTGCTCCGACTCGCGGGTGAAGACCTGCACGAGGTCGTCGGCGGTGCCGGCCCCCTCACGGGTCTCCCGGTAGGCCGACTCGTGCTCGATGAAGACGGTCGGGTCGTCGATGGCGTGGAGGGTGACGGTCGGGACCTCGACGGCGCCGGTCAGGTCGCTGTCCCAGGTCAGGTCGCGCCTCGCGGACGGGTCGGCCGCGAACCGCTCGACGCCCTGGTTGAGCGCCTTGTCGTCGTGGCTGCCGGAGTAGTGCACGCCGACGTTGCTGAACGGGTTCCGGCCGTCGAGCCGGTTGTGCACGATGTCGCGGAAGGTGAAGGTCGCGAAGCGCAGGTGCGACTCCAGCGTGCGCTCGGGCACCTGGGTGACGGCGAGGATGTCGTCGAGGTTGCGCTGCTGCAGGGCGGTGCGCCCGGCCGGCTCGGACTGGTAGCCGGTGCACTCCTGGAGCCGCGCGCGCAGGCCTGCGGACGTCATCGTCGAGTCCTCCCGCAGCCCCATCCAGAGGGGGTACTGCGGCTCGGTCGGGCGCGGGTGGTTGCCGCAGTAGTACTGGTAGACCACGCGCAGGTCGACCCGGTAGTCGTAACCGCGGGAGGCGCCGGCCAGCACGCCGTTGGTCAGCAGCACGCCGTCGTACGACGCGGGGTGGACCTCGACGAGCTTGGCCGCGACGTCACCGCCCCACGACTGCCCGTGCGCGAGCGTCGTGCCCGGCACGCCGAACGACTCCTCGAACACCTGGCGGGCGCTCTCGGTGTCGGCGACGGCCATCCGGGTGCCGTAGCCACCGCGGCGGTAGGCCGAGCCGACCCACGCGTATCCCTCGCGGGCCATCACCGCCCAACGGTCGAGGTCCTCGACGCTGCGGGCCGGGTCGGAGGCGTCGCCGAGGTCGGGACCGCCGTGGGCGTGGACGACGAGGTCGCCGTTCCAGTCGTGCGGGACGGCGATGGCGTAGTAGGCGCCGTTGTCGTCCTTGCCGGTCCAGCAGTCCGCGACGTCGGCGACCCCGGCCGGGCAGGCCGACGGCGTCGGGCCGGCGGCGGCCGAGGCGGGGACGGGGGCGAGCAGGGCGCCGGCCAGCAGGGCCGAGCCGGCCGCGGTGGGGGCCCGGGCGAGAGCGGATCGATGGGGCATGAGGAGCCTCCGAGGTGGGGGACGGACGACCGAGTGCGTCCGGACCCCTGACGCTAGGAGGGTGTGATGCCCGTCT
>DATIAJ010000436.1:0-10186 GCA_035458105.1 Nocardioides sp.
CGCCTCGGCGACGGCACCACCCGCATCTCCTCCCGGATCCCCGACGCCGCCGCGACCCGGCTCGCCACCCACCTCGAAGCCTTCACCAACCCCCGCGTCGAGCGCGACACCCACCCAGCCGACGTCTCGACGCCCGACACCGGAGCAACCGCACACGACCCCGTCGCCCGGCTGGCCTACCCGAAGCGGATGGGCCAGGCGTTCGTCCAGCTCCTCGAATCCCTCGACCCCACCCGCCTGCCCGTGCACGGCGGCGACGCCACCACCGTCGTCGTCACCATCGACCTCGACGCCCTCAAGGCCGACCTCGCCACCGCCGACCTCATCGGCGCCGGCCTCGTCCCCGGTGACGAGCTCACCGGCGATCAGATCACCGCCGCCCAGGCCCGACGCCTGGCCTGCACCGCGAAGATCCTGCCCGCCGTCCTCGGCGGCGCCAGCCTCCCCCTCGACCTCGGTCGCGCCCGCCGCCTGTTCACCCCCGCCCAACGCAAAGCCTTGCTGATCCGCGACCAGACCTGTCGCGCCGAAGGCTGCGACACCCCAGGCACCTGGTGCGAGGCCCACCACCTCGACCCCTGGCACACCGGCGGAGCCACCGACCTCACCAACGGCGTCCTGCTCTGCAACCACCACCACCATCGAGCCCACGAACCCACCTGGCGCCTCGAACGACTCCCCAACGGCGACCACCGCTTCCACCCACGCAGATAGGCCGACGGGTCAGTCCCAGCCCCACTCGTCAGCTGACCTGGCGCGCCGCGCTTCCAGGGTCTGTCGCGCAAGGGTGTCGTAGTGATCGGGTGGCAGGTCCAGCGCCTGCCGGACGCGCCAGCGACCGATCAGCGCGTACTCCTCCTCGTGCTCGGGCAGGTCCTGGTGCGGATCGAGGTCGCGGAGTCCGATGGTGAACCAGCGCATCGCCTCGCGCAGCCGGCCCGCATGCTCGAGGGCGTCGGCGACCCTCTCGATAGCCTCGTCCCGCAGGCGGGGACCCCGTCGGCGCAACTCCTGGAGCAGTGGCTCCGCCTCCTCGCGACCGCCCTCGACCAGGTAGGCGACCCGCATGGCTTGAAGGACGTCGGCGTCGTCCTCCCCGGTCGGGCCCGCTTGGTCGAGCAGGGCGAGAGCGCCGTCGACGTTGCCGCGGAGGGCCTGGTGATCCGCGATCACCTGCAGCACGTCCAACCGACCGGGGTCCCCGACCGCCATCCTCGCGAACAATTCCGTCGCGGGACCCAGTGTCTCGACCTCCCGCCTGATCACCCACGAATCGATCAGGTCGTGGACCTCGTCCAGCGAAAGCGGCATGGCGCCATCGTCTCGCATCGTGCCGCGGCTACCGGATCCCGACCACGTCGGCGGGGATGGGCCGGATGGCGCCGCGGGTGGCGAGGTGCACGACCTCGCAGGGCACGCCGGCGCGGCGGGCGGCGGCGTACAGGCTCGTCGCCCAGGCCCGGTCGGCGTCGGTGACGGTGTCCTTGCCGGGGCGGGACCGGAGGAACGCGACGCGCAGCCCCGGTGCGACCTCGCGGTCGAGCATGAGCAGGAGCTCCGCGAGGCCGCCCAGGTGCTCCTCGTCGGGTGGGTGGACGGCTTCGTCGATCTCGGTGAGCTGCGGCAGCGGGTGGTCGTCGACGATGAGCATCATCCAGACACTGTGGCGGGCGTAGCTCCACGGCCCCATCAGCTCGCGCCACGCGTCCTCGAGCTGGGCCTGGGTGGTGAGTGTCGGCTGGTACATGGGGGCTGAGCCTGCCCCTCCGCGAGGCGCGTGGCGAACGAGTCTCCACAGGTCCGGCGGCTGTCCACAGATCTGCTCGAGCGGCTTGTGGCGGCGGTCCGCGCGGGCCTTGGGTGGAGGCATGTCTCGGAACCTCTCTCCCGGCTTTCGCCGGCAGCCTCGCGTCGCCGACCGGATGACCGCGGCACACTTCGACCTCGTACGGCGGTCCCTTGCCGCCGAGCGGTCCGGTGATGCGGCCCGCGCGCTCGAGCTGCACGCGTCCGTGCCGGCGCTCAACCTGCGGAGCCGCCACCACGTCCTCCTGACCCAGCTCGCCTCGCTCGGCGACGAGCTCCCCGGCTGGGTGTGGGCGCGCTGGATCGCCTACCAAGCGGCCCGCTGCGAGGATGCAGACACCGAGACGGGGGCGATCCAGCGCTTGGCGCTGACGTACGCGCTCGAGACCTTCCACGACGACCAGCTCGCCGACTGCCACGCGAATGGGGGCGACCCGGTCAAGGTGGCATCACGGGTGCTGGGGGAGTCGTGGCTGTTCCACCAGGTCCTGGTCCACGAGCTCGGCGGGCTGGAGCGCTTCGTCGACGAGCTCGCGACAGGGCGGCTCGCCGAGCACAGCGCTCTGGCTCGGTCGTGGGCCGGTGCACCCCTGAGCGGCTACCTGCTCGGACCGAGCCTGCCCGAAGGGCGTCTGCGGGTCGAGGACCTGGCTGCCGACACATACACCGAGGTGCTCGACCTCGGCGCGCGGGCCAACGCCGGCGCCGGGGGATGGGTCCTCGGGCGGCTGGTGCCGAGCGGTGTCGGTGACCTCCTGATGTTCGACACCCCACCCATCGGCGTACCCGAGGAGGTGGCCCGAGAGGTGGCTGTGGCGCCACGGCCCTGGGCGCGGCTCACGGAGTCCTTCGACGCGGGCGATCTGGTGGAGCGCGACTTCATGCGTGCCGACCTCGAGCTGGTCACCGACGTGAACAGCATCGAGCTGCTGAGGATCGGCACGGCGCCCGCCGACCTCGAGCGGGTCACAGCGCAGCTGCGTTCGGGCCGCGACGAGATCCCGCGAGCCGCCTTCCGCATCCTGAGGCGTGCTGCCGAGGGCGGGATGCAGGACTCGGAGGCGCCTCATGTCGCGGCGGCGGTCCTCCAGCCGGGTGCGAGGGCCGACGCGCGGCGGATGCTCGTCCGCGAGGGCCGGTACGACGCCTGGGCGCGGTGGGCTGCCCTCGTGCACGAGCCGGCACGAGGCCTTCTCTTCGACCTCGCTGAGGCGTCGCGGGCGGCGGGATGATCGGGGTCAGATGTGCTACGAAGTGCTACGTTGGGGTACGTGAGGTCGATCAGCCAGCGCGAGCTCCGCAACGACAACGCCGCGATCATCCGCGCAGTCGAGGCGGGGGAGTCCTTCACGGTGACCAAGCGGGGAGTCCCGGTCGCGCGCCTGACGCCCGTGCCGGAGTCGGACCTCCGCCGGGTGAGGCCGGCCAGCCGGGGGTACGACGTCGCGTCGCTGCCGCGCGTGACGAGCTCGACCTCGACGGCGGAGCACCTCGAGGACCTCCGAGGCGACCGGTGAGCCGCTGCTACCTCGACACGTCCGCTGCCGCGAAGCTGCTGGTGGAGGAGCCTGAGTCGGAGGCGCTGGCCGCCGAGCTGCATCGACGTAGGCCCACCCTGGTGGCCTGCCTCCTGCTCGAGACCGAGCTGCGCCGGATGGTGGTGCGCGAGCCCGCCCTGACCCAGCGCGCGGTCACCGAGCTGCTGCGCGGCGTTGATCTCCACGAGCTGCCGCCGCCCCTCTTCGCCGAGGCCGGGCTGCTCCCCGGCGCCGGCCTGCGGTCGCTCGATGCCCTCCACCTCGCCGCTGCCATCCGGCTCGAGGTCGAGGCCGTGATCACCTACGACGCCCGCATGACGGAGGCGGCGACTTCGCTGGGCATCGACGTCCTCGCCCCTGCGTGACGGACGCGAGCCGGGTGCCTCAGCGCGTCCCGTACGTCCGGCTCACGACCTCGTCGAAGACCCGGTCCGGCAGCAGGTCGCGCGAGGTGGTGATCATCCGGGCGCCGCGGCCCACGGGGTAGCGGGCGGCGGGCCGCTTGGCCAGCGCCGCCTTCACGATCTTGTCGGCAACCTCCTCGGGCGTCGACGCGCGCGACGGCTCGTCGAAGCGCGCCATGACGGCGTGCGCCTGGCGCGCGTACGACGCGTAGGGGCCGTCGCCGGAGCGCTCGAGCAGCGAGTCGCGGGCGATCTCGTTCCACTCGGTGCGGATCGGGCCGGGCTCGATGAGGACGACCTGGATGCCGAAGGGCCGCAGCTCCATCCGGAGGCTGTCGCTGAAGCCCTCCACCGCGAACTTGGTGGCGTGGTACCAGGCGCCGAACGGCTCGTAGAACTTGCCGCCGATCGAGGAGATGTTGATGATCCGCCCGGACCGCTGGGCGCGCATGTGGGGCGTCACGAGCTGGACGAGGCGGGCGAGGCCGAAGACGTTGACCTCGAACTGCCGCCGCGCCTCGTCGATCGGCACGTCCTCGACGGCGCCGTACGAGCCGTAACCGGCGTTGTTGACCAGGACGTCGATACGCCCCTGCTCCTCGACGATCCGGTCGATGCCGGCGACCATCGAGGCGTCGTCGGTGACGTCCATCGCGAAGGTGTGGACTCCGAGCTCGGACAGCGAGGCCATCCGGTCGACGCGGCGGGCGACGGCGTACACGGTGATGCCCTTGGCGAGCAGGGCGCGGGCGGTGGACTCGCCGATACCGGACGAGCCGCCGGTGACGAGGGCGACGGGGGAGGTCATGGCCCGAGCGTAGGCTCCCGGCCATGGCGGACCTCGAGGAGACGCTGCGCCCGTACGTCGACTTCGGCGACGTCCCGGGTCTGGTCGCCCTCGTCGCGCAGGGCGACGACGTCGAGGTCGTCACCGTGGGCATCCAGGGCTCCAGCGGGAGACCGATGGCGCGCGACTCGATCTTCCGGGCCGCGTCGATCACCAAGCCGGTGATGGCCGCACTGACGATGACCCTCGTCGACGACGGGCTGATCGACCTCGACGCCCCGGTCGCTTACCTGCTCCCCGAGCTCGCCGAGCCCCGGGTGCTGCGGACGCTCGGGAGCCCGCTCGACGACACGGTCGGGTGCGAGCGACCGATCACCGCCCGGCACCTGCTCACCGGGACGTCCGGTCACGGGTTCTGCACGTGGGAGTCTGCGGTCGTCCCGCTGCTGATGGAGCAGCTGCACCAGGCCGCCGACGACATCCACGCGGTGCCGGCGCCGGACGAGTGGATGCGCCGGCTCTCGCGGATCCCGCTGATGCACCAGCCCGGTGACGGCTGGACCTACAACGCCTCCTACGACGTGCTCGGTGTCCTCGTCGCCCGCGCGGCGGGCAAGGACCTCGCCGACGTGATGGCCGAGCGCCTGCTCGAGCCGCTCGGCATGACCGACACCGGCTTCCACGTGCCGGCGGGCAGGGTCGGCCGGTTCACGACGATGTACGGCGCCGAGGACGGCGCGCTGGTCGTGCGCGACGAGCCGGACGGCGTCTTCACCCGGCCGCCGGCCTTCGCGTCGGGGTCGGGCGGGCTGGTCACCACCGCGGACGACTGGCTGGCGTTCGGTCGGATGCTGCTGGCCGGAGGCGGCGGGCTGGTGAGGCCGGAGTCGGTGCGACTGATGACGACCGACCACACGACGTCCCGGCACCGCGAGATGGGCGGCTTCTTCCTCGACGGGCAGGGGTGGGGGTTCGGCGGCGGCGTCGACACCGAGCACATCGACCCGTGGAACGTGATCGGCCGCTACGGCTGGGTCGGCGGCACCGGCACGTCGGCGTACATCCATCCGGACGGCACCGTCGCGATCCTCCTGACGCAGGTGGTGCTCGGCTCGCCCGGCATCGAGGACCTGCTCAAGGCGTTCTGGACCTACACCCGCACGGCGGGAGACAAGCCACCGGCGAGTGCCTAGGGTCGAGCGCACCGACAACGGGTCGGGCGCATCCGACCAGAGCCCGAGGTGCCATGCACGTGCGTGAGGCGGTGCACAGCGACCCGGTGTGGCGGGACCGGGCCGACTTCATCATCGCCGCGAGCATCGACCCGGGCAGCACCGGGATCACCACCGAGCAGCTGTGGGCGCGCCGTCTCGACGACGCGCGCTTCGAGCTCTGCTGCATCCCCTTCTTCGCCTACGACCTCGCACTCGGCGACACGGTCGAGGTCGACGCCGACCACCTCGTGAGCCGGGTGGTCGAGCCGTCCGGCCGCTACGTCTTCCGCGTCCACTTCGGCCGTCCGGAGCAGCCGCGCGGCGAGGTGATGGAGCAGCTCGCCGGGATGGACGTCCTCGTCGAGTGGTCCTCCGACGGTCTGGTGGCGCTGGACGCGCGCGACCACGACCACGCGCAGCAGGTCGCGGACGTCCTCCAGGAGCGCGAGGACCGGGGACACCTCATGTTCGAGACCGGGAAGCAGCGATGAGCAGGCCCGAGGAGAACTCACAGATGCTCGGTGCCTTCGAGATCGCGGCCGCGCACGGTTGCCTGGTCGTCCGCGACTCCGAGTCCGGCGGGGACATCTCCGGCTGGGACCCGGCGAGCCAGGCGTGGTTCGTCGACCGAGGGTCCGCCATCTTCGCGGTGCAGCACGGGAGCGACGAGATGGTGCGCTGCGAAGTGTGGCGGGACGGAGTGGAGGACGAGCTCCCGCACGAGCTCTTCACCGCGGACTTCGAGATCAGTGGAGCGCTCCGGGTCGGAGACCCCGAGGAGGTCGCGACCCTCGTGCTGCCGTGGGTCCGGGGAAGACGTGCCGTGCGGGTGCTCGTGAACGACGAGGACTGGCCCACGCGCGTGCAGGTGGTGGTGACGTGAGCAGCAGGAAGCCGAAGAGCGCAAGCGCGTTCATGAAGGAGCTCCAGGCCGATCCGGAGTGGCGGGCAGCCCAGGCCGAGAAGGAGCGCCGGAGGGCGGAACAGCACGAGCGGTACGCCGAGCAGGAGGCGCCGGTGGTGGCGGCCCTCTCCGAGGTCGGTGTGGAGGTGGAGTCGATCTGGGACCTGGTGAACAGCAAGGACGACCACTACGCCGACGCCGTCCCCGTGCTGGTGGAGCACCTGCAGGACGAGTCCTACCCCGACCGCGTCCGGGAGGGCATCGCCCGCTCGCTGTCGTTCCGCAGGGCGGCGGCGGCCTGGCCTGCGCTCGTCGAGCTCTACCGCTCCACGACCGACTCGTTCGACCTCCAGCAGGGCCTGGCCGTGGCCATGGCCGGCACGGTCACCGACGAGACGGTCGACGAGCTCGTCGCGGAGGCACGCCGCGACGAGCACGGCGAGTCCCGGCTGCTCCTCCTGCTCGGGCTGAAGCGACTGGGTACCAGCAAGGCCAGGGAGGCGCTCGGGGGCCTGCGCGACGACCCGGACCTGGGCGACAACGCTGCCAAGCAGCTGGGGGAGCGATGAGCGTGAGGACGTTCCGGATCCTCAGCGCGACGGAGACCGACGTGGTGGCCCTGGGGCAGTCGCGGGAGGAGGTCCGCAGCGTCCTGGGCGACTTCCGGACCTTCCGGCGTACGCCGGACAGCGAGGAGGCCGACCAGTTCGTCGACTGCGGCGCGATGGCGACGTACTCCCCGGACGGGGTGCTCGTGCTGCTCGAGCTGGCGGACCCGGCCCGGGTGGAGCTCGATGGTGTGCAGCTCGTCGGCGAGAGCCTCGACGACCTCACCGCGGCCCTCGGTTCGCACGGCATCGACGTCGTACCCGATGAAGGGGGCGCGATCGTGCCCAGCCTGGCGGTCGGCCTCTACGCGCCCGGCGGCACCGTCGAGGGCGTCGGCATCGGGAGCGACTGACCGGCCATGGGCCACGGCGTGAACGTCTCGTGGGACGACCGTGACGGTGAGCACGAGGCCACCGCGGACTGGGAGGTCGTCGAGGACCTGGTCGGGTCCCTGGACGGCGAGGAGCGGACCCACGTCAGCCTGGGCGACCCCGATGCGCACCTGGTCTGCGGCGGAGCGGCGGCCGACGGGTTGGTGCTCTTCGTCCAGCTCCACGGCGAGATCCACCAGCTGCTGTCCTCGACGGCTGACCGAGACGGGACGGTCGAGCTGGTAGCTGCTGGCCAGCCCGGCGTCTATCCCACCCGGTTCGTGGTCGACCTTCAGCGGGCGAAGCAGGCCGCGCGGACGTTCGTCGAGGACTCGACCCTGGAGACGTCCCTCCCGTGGGAGCTGCAGCGGTGAAGCGGCTGGAGCTCGTCGACGGCGCACAGGTGGACTGGCCGTCGGCCGACACCGTGCGGGAGGCGGTCGGCAACCTCAGCGCCCGGATCGAGTTCGTGGTCCTGCGCGGGCCGGGCGGCGGGTTCGTCCAGGCTGCGTGGGGGCCGACGGCCGGCCTGGCTCCGGGTCACTTCCTGCTGGAGACCAAGGGCGAGCACGTGGACGGACACGTGCAGGCAGTGGTCACGGACGTCGACCAGCTGGTCCGAGCCTTCCTGGGGTTCCTCGAGGATGACCCGTCCTGGGCCGAGGAGCACGCGTGGTCGAGGTGGACCAGCGAAGGGCCGCCGCAACCGTGACATTCGGCCCTGACCGGCCCGCGCGGGCATCCCTAGCGTGAGGACCGGAGGGGATGCAGATGACGCACGACGTGCTGGTGGTGGACTCGCTGGTTCGCCGGTTCGGGGACCTGACCGCGGTGGACGAGGTGTCGTTCCGGATCGCGCCGGGGGAGACGTACGGACTGCTCGGGCCCAACGGGGCGGGCAAGACGACGACGATCTCGATGGTCGCGGGGCTGATCGCGGCCGACGCCGGGACGGTGACGGTCGTGGGCGAGCCGATGACGCCACGGACGATCGAGCCGAAGCGTCACCTGGGCCTGGTCCCTCAGGAGCTCGCCATCTACCCCGACCTGACCGGGCGCGAGAACCTCACCCTCTTCGGGAGGCTGCAGGGGCTGCACGGCGCGGAGCTCAAGGTGAGGGTCGACGAGGTCCTCGCCCTGATCGGGCTCGCGGACCGGTCGAAGGACCGCAGCAAGGAGTACAGCGGCGGGATGAAGCGCCGGCTCAACATCGGCATCGGACTGCTCAACCGCCCCCACCTGCTGATCCTCGACGAGCCGACCGTCGGGGTCGACCCGCAGTCGCGGCACGCGATCCTCGAGTCGGTCGAGGCGCTGTCGGGTGAGGGGATGGCGGTGCTCTACACGACGCACTACATGGAGGAGGCCGAGCGGCTCTGCGACCGCATCGGCATCATCGACTCCGGCCGTCTGCAGGCCGAGGGCACCCCCGACGAGCTGATCCGGCTCACCGGTGGCGTGGACACGATCCGGCTCAGCGGCAGCGGTGACCTCGCCGCGGCGGCCGAGGAGCTCCGACTCATCCCCGGTGTGGAGCGGGTCGACGTCGAACGCCGGTCCGCGACGCTGACCGTCAAGGACGCACCCACCCTGGTGGCGCAGGTCGTCGGCACGGCGGCGGACTGCGGGGTCACCCTCGCGGACGTCGAGATCTCGCGGCCCGACCTGGAGTCGGTGTTCCTGCACCTCACCGGCAAGGGCCTGAGGGACTAGGTGGACCGGATGCGTCAGCTCCTCGTCCTCACCGGCTCCGACCTGCTGCAGCGGGTGCGCGACAAGTCGGTGCTCATCTTCGCGCTCCTCGTGCCCCTGGCGCTGATGACCGTGTTCAACCTCGTCTTCGGCACCGCCGACGAGGTCGAGATCGAACCCGTCACGGTCGCGATCAGCGCACCCGCGGACGACGACCTGGCGCAGATGCTCACCGGCGTCGTCCGGTCGCTCGACGACACCGACGAGCTCGACGTCACCGTCGTCGAGACCGACGAGGCGGCCGGTCGCCGCCAGGTCGAGGACGGCGACACGCCCCTCGCGCTGATCGTGCCGGACGGCTTCGGTGAGGCGGCACGCGCGGGCGAGCCGGTCACCGTCGAGGCCGTGCGGGGTGACGAGGCGGGGCTCGGCGCCGAGATCGTGCTGTCGGTGGTCGACGGCGTCCTCGACCAGGTCGCGTCCGGCGCGGTCACCGCCCGGGCGGCGCTGGCCGAGGGAGTGGCGCCGGGCGATCTCGGGCCGCTCGTCGAGCAGGCCACGTCCGGCGGACCGGCGTACGACGTCGAGAGCGGGCAGGCCTCCGACGAGCAGCTCAGCGCCGGTGCGGCACTGGTGGCGGGGCAGACGGGGCTGTTCCTGCTCTTCACCGTCAGCTTCGGCGTCACCGGCCTGCTGGTCGACCGCGAGTCGGGCACGCTCGGTCGGCTGCGTTCGATGCCGATCCCCGGCTGGGTGATCGTCGCGGCCAAGGCGCTGGTGAGCTTCGTCCTCGGCGTCGTCGCGACCGGTGTGCTGCTGGCGGTCGGCGGCTACCTCTTCGACGCCGACTTCGGCTCCGTC
>DATIAJ010000437.1:0-6420 GCA_035458105.1 Nocardioides sp.
CACGTGCGGCCCATCACCGACACCTCGGTCTCGCCCAGCACCTCGGGCGTGCCCATGTCGGCGGTGTACTCGTCGCCGGTCCGGTCGAGGACCTTCACGCCCGCGCGCGTCGAGATCCGCATCGGGAACGCCTCGCCCTGGTGCTCGTGGAGGTAGCGCGCGAAGACCCGGATCCCGTTGCCGCACATCTCGCTGAGCGACCCGTCGGCGTTGCGGTAGTCCATGAACCAGCCGTCGTCCCGGCGGACGGCCCGGAGCACCCCGTCACCGCCGATGCCGGACCGGCGGTCGCACAGCGCCCGCACCCGATCGGCGGACAGGTCGCCGTGGACCGTGCCGTCGGGGTCGGGCAGCACCACGAAGTCGTTCTCCGTGCCGTGGCCCTTGAGGAAGGGGTAGCTCACGCCCCGATTGTGGCAGGCCCGAGGGTGACTACCGCGGGTCGACCACCTTCGCGGACCCCTTGCCGCGACGGCTCGGCTCGGCCACCGCGGTCAGCCGCTTGCGCGGACCGATCTCGATCGCCGTCGCCGCACCGATCTCGGCGGCGCTGGTGAACGCGTCGCCCGCCGGGACCAGCGTGTGCCCGAGCGCTGTCAGCGCCGGACCGTAGGTCGCGATGAACGCCGGCTCGGCGGTCACGTTGGCCGTGTTGCGCTGGGTGGCGCGCGGCGCCGCGATGGCCTCCTCGATCGTCATGCCGAGGTCGATGCGGTTGACCAGCATCTGCAGCACGGTCGTGATGATCGTCGAGCCGCCGGGTGAACCGAGGGCGAGGAAGGGCTTGCCGTCCTTGAGCACGATCGTCGGCGACATCGAGCTCCGCGGGCGCTTGCCGGGCTGGATGCGGTTGGGGTCGGCGGCGTCGTACACGGTCGAGAAGTCGGTGAGCTCGTTGTTGAGCAGGAAGCCGTGGCCCGGCACGACCATGCCCGAGCCGCCGGTCTGCTCGATGGTGAGGGTGTACTCGACGACGTTGCCCCACTGGTCGGCGACCGTGAGGTTGGTGGTGGAGATGTTCTCGGTGTCGGCGTCGGTCGTGCCCTTCGCCGTCGACGGGGAGCACACGCCGTCGTACGACGTCACATCGCCCGCCGCGACCGGCTTGGTGGCCGCCTTCGTCGGGTTGAGGAAGCAGGCCCGCTCGGCGGCGAAGCGGTCGTCGAGGAGCCGCTTGGTCGGGACGTCGACGAAGGCCGGGTCACCGAGGTACTTGCCGCGGTCCGCGTAGGCGAGCGCGCTGGCCTCGAGGTAGTGGTGCAGCGCCTGCTCGGCCGTCATGGACGAGAGGTCGTAGCGCTCGAGGATGTTGAGCGCCTCGCCGACGGTCGTGCCGCCAGACGAGGAGGGCGCCATGCCGTAGACGTCGTGGCCGCGGTAGCTCGTCCTCGCGGCCCGCTGCGAGCGGACCCTGTAGTCGCGCAGGTCGCGGGCGGTGAGCCAGCCGGCGGGCACGGGGAGGTCGGTGTTCTTGGTGGTGCGGGGCTTGCGCACGACCTCCGACATCAGCCGGGCGAGCTTGCCGCGGTAGAACGCCTTGGTGCCACGCTGCGCGATCATGTCGTAGGTCTCGGCCAGCGCGGGGTTGCGGAAGATCGAACCGACCTTGGGCGCGTCGCCCTTGGGCAGGAAGAGCTTCTTGGAGTCCTTGAAGGCCCGGAAGCGCTCCTCGTTGTCGAGGGTCTGCTGGCGGAAGGTCTCGTCGACCTTGAAGCCGCGGCGCGCGACCTTGGTGGCCGGCGCCAGGGCGTCGGCGAGCGACAGCGTGCCCCAGTTGGCGAGCGCCTTGTCCCAGGTGGCGAGGGTGCCGGGGGTGCCGACGCTCGCGCCGCTGGTCACGAGGTCCGGCGTGAACGTGTACGGCTTGCCCGTCGCGGGGTCGATGAAGGCGTCCTGCGGCATCTTCATCGGAGCCGTCTCGCGGCCGTCGAGCGTGCGGACCTTGCCGGACTCGGCGTTGTAGAAGACGAAGTAGCCGCCACCGCCGATGCCCGCGCTGTAGGGCTCGGTGACGCCGAGCGTCGCCGCGGCCGCCACCGCGGCATCGACCGCGTTGCCGCCCGCCTTGAGGACCTTGAGCCCGGCGGCGCTCGCCTCGGGGTCGACCGTGCTGATCGCGCCGCCCTTGCCCACTGCGGTCGGGTCCTTGACGGTCGGGCGGTCGGAGGTGGTCGACGGCGCCGGCGCGGCCTGCGCCGCGGGCTGGGCGGGCACCGGGGTCGCGACGAGCGCGGCGGCGACGGCGAGTCCACTGGCGGCCGAGATGCCGGCGGTGACACGGCGGGCGAGGTGGGGCATGGGGGTTCCTCCCGAGAGTCGGTGCTCCCACCCTGCCCCCGCCCCCGAGGGTTGTCCAACACCCCCGCGGGTGCGTCGTCGTACGCGCCCACCCGGCGCCGACTGCGACGTCAGCGGACGACCGAGTAGCGCCCGCACATGAAGTCGCGGTTGCGGGCGGTCTCCTCGAGCGTCAGCTCGACGTGGCGCGGCAGCACCGGCGCGCCGCTGCCGACGGTCACCGGGGCGTACTGGATCCACACCTCGTCGAGCAGCCCCGCGTCGTGGAACTGGCCGACGAGCTCGCCGCCGCCGACGACCCACAGGTCCTTGCCGTCGGCGGCCTCGGTCATCTCGGCGTGGACGCGGCGCACGTCGTCGCGGTCGAACCGCACGCTCGGCGGGGCGTCGGGGAAGGTGCGGTGGGTCAGCACCCAGGTCGGCAACGGCCCCCACGGGTCGTCGTCGTGGTCGAGGATCCACTGCCACGTGGTGGCGCCCATGACGCAGGCGCCGAGCCGCTCGCGGAACGCGGGATAGGCCATCGGACCCTGCTCGTCGATGTCGCGCGAGGTGAGCCAGTCGAGCGAGTGGTCGTCGGTCGCGATGAAGCCGTCGAGCGTGCAGCCGGTGTAGTAGATGGTCGCCATCGGTCCACCATGGCACCGCCCACCGACAGTGCGCTTGATCGAGCGTGCGGCCCGCTGGGTCTACCGGACGAGCGCGTCGAGCGCGGCCTCCGCCGCCTCGGGCGGGAGGTGGCCGAGGGTGATCAGCTGCGCCATCCCGTGCACCGTCGACCAGAGCGCGGCGGACAGGGCCGCCGGGTCGCGACCCTCCCAGCCGGGTTCCTGCACCAGCTCCTCGACCAAGGACCCGAGCAGCTCCTCGTTGCGGGTGATCAGGGGCGCCATCTCCGCGCTGGGTGAGCCCGCAGCGCAGTAGTCCGGGTCGAAGACCAGCGCGAACGCCTGCGGGTGGGCGGCGGCGTACGCGACGTAGGCCAGGCCGAGCGCACGCACCTTCGCGACCGTCCCCTCGGCCGCGGCGACCGCCTCCTCCTGAGCAGCCAGCAGCGCCGCCATGCCGCGCACCCCGAGCGCACTCAGCAGCGCAGCGCGGTCGCCGAAGTGGTGGTAGGGCGCGTTGTGGCTCACCCCGGCCCGCCGGGCCACCTCGCGCAGGCTGATCTTCGCCGCCGACGTGGTCTCGAGCAGGTCGAGCGCGGCGTCCTCGAGCGCGGCCTGCAGGTTGCCGTGGTGGTATCCGGCCGCAGATCTTGACATGAGCAACATCCTACTTCAATGTGGACGTTGTCCAGATTCTTGTCACTGTCCAGATTGGAGCCCGCCATGGGCAACGTCCTCGTCATCGACGGCCACCCCGACGCCGCCTCGCTCACCGCCCGCCTCGCCACGTCGTACGCCGACGGCGCCGGCGCCGCGGCCACCGCGCTCGTGCTGCGCGACCTCGAATTCGACCTCTCCCTCCGCACCGGCTATCGCACGCCGCAGGACCTCGAGCCCGACCTGGCCCGCGCCCAGGAGCTCCTGGAGTGGGCCGACCACATCGCCGTCTTCACGCCGCTGTGGTGGGGCTCGGTGCCCGCCCTCCTGAAAGGTTTCTTCGACCGCACCCTCGAGCGCGGCTGGGCCTTCCGCTACAAGGACAACGGGATGCCCGAGGGCCTGCTCGCCGGACGAACCGGCCGACTCGCGGTCACCTCCGACTCGCCGCGGTGGTACCTGCCGCTCGTCGGGGACAGCACCGTCAAGCAGGTGCGCGGCCGCACCCTGGAGTTCTGCGGCATCAAGCCCACCCGGGTCACCCGCTACGCCGACGTCCGCGGTCGGACGCCCGAGCAGCGCGAGCAGTGGATCCGGGAGGCGGCCGACCTCGGCGCCGCCGACGCTGCTCGGCCCGGGCGCCCGGGCCGTCCCGCTCGCCCCGACGTCGTACGTCCGGAGCCGACCGCGGCGTGAGTCAGCCGAGCCGCTCGACCGCCCCGACCGCCTGCTCCACGCGGTCGGGGTCGTCGTGTGCGACCCACACGATGCGCGGGTCCTTGCGGAACCACGAGTCCTGGCGGCGCGCGAAGCGGCGCGTGGCGACGGTCGTCTGCTCGATCGCCTCGGCGAGGCTGCGGTCGCCGGCGAGGAACCCCATCACCTCGCGGTAGCCGATGGCCCGCGAGGCCGTGCGCGCGTCGGCGAGGCCCTGCGCGAGCAGCGCTTCGACCTCCTCGACGAAGCCGCCGGCGAACATCTCCTCGACCCGCCGGGCGATCCGCGCGTCGAGCGTCGGCCGGTCGATGTCGACGCCGATCTGCACGGTCAGCGGGTCGACGTACTCCAGGCGCGGGAGGCTGGCGCTGTAGGGCCGACCGGTGAGCGCGACCACCTCCAGCGCGCGGACGACGCGGCGCCCGTTGTCGGGCAGGATCGCCGCGGCCGCCTCGGCGTCGACCCCCGCCAGCCGCTCGTGCAGCGCGTGGCTGCCCACCCGCTCGAGCTCGGCCTCCAGCTCGCGGCGCAGCGAGTCGTCCGTGCCGGGGAACTCGAAGCGGTCGACGATCGCGCGGGTGTAGAGCGCCGAGCCGCCGACCAGCACAGGGGTGGCGTCGCGGCTGCGGATGTCGGCGATCGCGTCGCGCGCCCACCCCTGGAAGAGCGCGACGGTGGCGGGCGCGGTGACGTCGTAGAGGTCGAGCAGGTGGTGCGGGATCCCCCGTCGCTCCGAGACCGGCAGCTTGGCCGTCCCGACGTCCATCCCGCGGTAGACCTGCATCGCGTCGGTGTTGACCACCTCTCCCCCGAGCCGCTCCGCGAGGTCGAGGCTCAAGCCGGTCTTGCCCGACGCCGTGGCGCCGACGAGGGCGACGACCGGACGAGGCATGCCCCGATTGTCGCAGCGCGGCTAGTCTCGGGACCCATGGGATTCCTGGACAAGGCGAAGGCCAAGCTCACCGACGCGGTCGACCAGCACGGCGACAAGATCGCGCAGGGCATCGACAAGGCCGGCGACATGGTCAACGAGAAGACCGGCGGCAAGCATGCCGACAAGATCGACCAGGCCACCGGCAAGGCACGCGACGCGCTCGACTCCCTCGACGGCAAGAACGACGACATCCCGCCGGGCACCACCCGCCCGTGACCGATCGCTTCGCCCTCGTCCCGGCGTCCTACGTCTACCTGCTGCGCGACGGGACCGACGGCACGGAGGTCCTCCTCCAGCGGCGCGGCCCCGTCCCCTACATGCCCGACCACTGGGCCGCCGCGGCCGCCGGGCACGTCGAGCCGGGCGAGACGGCGTACGACGCCGCGCGCCGCGAGGCGGTCGAGGAGCTCGGCATCACCGACGTGTCGCTCGAGTTCGCCTTCACCATGCAGCGCAGCCAGTTCGGGCCGGCGATCGAGGAACGGGTCGACTGGTTCTTCACCGCCCGCTCGTGGACGGGCGAGCCGCGGATCCTCGAGCCCGAGAAGTGCGCCGCGCTGGGCTGGTTCCCCCTCGACGCGCTCCCCGACCCGATGGTCCCGCACGAGGCGCACGCGCTCGCCCACCTGCTCTCCGGGGTCGGCTACCTCACCTTCGGGTGGGACGCTCGCCCGAGCGGGGGTGGCCGGTCGACGGCCACCGCGACAGGATCTGGATGAGTGACCCCCAGGGAGGGATTCGATGACCAACGAAGAGCTGAGCCCGATGCCCGAGCCGTACGCCGAGGAGCCCCAGCTGGTGCCCGGCGGAGTCGACGCATTGGAGGAGGACCCCGCCGACGCGGGCCTCGCGCGTGACCTCAACCCCGACGACAACCCCGCCGTGGACGACGTCCTTCCCGACGAGATCGCCGAGCCCGACGAGAAGTCGCAGGCCCCCGACGGGGACGCGGAGGACAAGGAGTCCGACACCTCGCGCTCGTCGGGCGACGACGCCCCGAGCGCCGGCCAGGAGGCCGAGGACGGTTCCCCGGAGCCCCCCGTCTGACCCCGCGCAGAGCCGGTCAGCCGCAGGCGGGCGCTGGCGGGAGCGGGGCGGGTACGCCGACGGCGGGCATGCCGAGGCCGATGGCGGACGGCGCGGGCGGGGTCGACGTACGACGCTCCCAGGCGTCGCCGGCGCGGGTACGACGTACGGACCGGATCG
>DATIAJ010000438.1:0-3880 GCA_035458105.1 Nocardioides sp.
GTCGTCGCTGACGACGGGGGTGTGCAGGACCAGGTGCTCGCCCAGGGTCCACATCTGCTGCTCGCGCCCCGGGAGCGCCTGGTCGGGGGTGGGCAGGGTGGTGGGCTTGCCGAATCCGAACATGCCTCCATTGTCGCGCGCGGGGCAAGGGCTGCGGCGGCCGTTCCGCTGTCCAGCCAGGGGAGCGCGGGGTCTACCCTCGGCATGTGACCCAGGAACGCGCCAACAAGGCCGGGTTCGAGACGCGTGCGATCCACGCCGGCTACGAGCCCGACGCGATGACCGGGGCGGTCAACCCGCCCATCTACGCGAGCAGCACGTACAAGCAGGACGGCGTCGGCGGCCTGCGCGGCGGCTACGAGTACAGCCGCTCCGCCAACCCCACGCGTACGGCGCTCGAGGGCGCCCTCGCAGCGGTCGAGGACGGCGAGAAGGGGTTCGCCTTCGCCTCCGGCCTGGCCGCCGAGGACACCATCATCCGGGCGCTGACCCGCCCCGGCGACCACGTCGTCATCCCCGACGACGCCTACGGCGGCACGCACCGCCTCTTCGACAAGGTCGCCAAGGTCTGGGGCACCGAGCACAGCTCGGCGTCCGTCGCCGACACCGACGCGGTCGCCGCGGCGATCGAGCCCGGTCGCACCACGCTGGTGTGGGTCGAGACCCCCACCAACCCGATGCTCACGATCGGCGACATCGAGGCCCTCGCCACCGTCGCCCACGACGCCGGCGCGCTGCTCGTCGTCGACAACACCTTCGCCTCGCCCTACCTCCAGCAGCCGCTCACGCTCGGCGCCGACGTGGTGGTGCACTCGACGACGAAGTACGTCGGCGGGCACAGCGACGTCGTCGGGGGAGCGGTCGTCGTGCGCGACCTCGGGCTCGCCGAGAAGGTCGGCTACCACCAGAACGCCATGGGCGCGGTCGCCGGGCCGTTCGACGCCTTCCTCACCCACCGTGGCCTCAAGACCCTCGGCGTGCGCATGGACCGCCACTGCGACAACGCGGAGCGGATCGTGGAGTTCCTCGACGGCGACCCGCGGGTCGCCGAGGTCATCTACCCCGGCCTCGCCGCGCACCCCGGCCACGAGGTCGCCGCGCGCCAGATGAAGCGCTTCGGCGGCATGATCTCCTTCCGCGTCGCCGGGGGCGAGGAGCAGGCACTCGCGGTGTGCGAGCGCGCCGAGGTGTTCACCCTCGGCGAGTCCCTCGGTGGTGTCGAGTCCCTCATCGAGCACCCCGGCCGGATGACCCACGCCAGCGTGGCCGGCACCGACCTCGAGGTCCCGGCTGACCTGGTGCGGCTCAGCGTCGGCATCGAGACCGCCGACGACCTCGTCGCCGACCTCGACCGAGCCCTGGGCTGAGACGTGGCCGAGGCACCCGACCCGCGCTACCTCCTGGCCAACGAGCGGACCCTCCTCGCCTATGAGCGCACCGCGATCGGTCTCCTCGTGGCGGCCGTCGGTGCCCTCAACCTGCTGGAGGGGACCTGGCCCAATGTCGCCCTCGGCATCGCCCTGCTCCTCGCGTCGGTGATGACCGCCGTCGTCGGCTGGCGGCGCTACCGGCTGGCCGAGCGGGCCATCCGGACCGGCGCCGACCTCCCGGGCGGGATCGGCGTGCAGGCCGTCGTCCTCGGCGTCATCGCCGTCATCGTGGTGGCCGCCCTGACGGTGCTGGTGTGAGCGCGGTCGTCTGCGTCGACTTCGGCTCCACCTGGACGAAGGCGGCGCTGGTCGAGCTCGGCAGCGGACAGCTCCTCGGCATCGCGAGCCACCCCACGACCCTCCCGGGCCCGGACGGCACCGGCGACGTCCTCGACGGGTACGACGCCTGCGTTGCCGCGCTCGCCCGGCAGGACCGGCGTGCCCTCGATGCCGACGTGCTCGCCTGCTCCAGCGCCGGCGGGGGCTTGAGGATCGCGGTCGTCGGCAACGAGGAGCTGGTGACGGCCGAGGCCGGCCGCCGGGTGGCGCTCTCCAGCGGCGGCAAGGTCGTGCTCGTGCTCCATGGCGGGCTCGACGACGCCAAGCACGACGAGCTCCGTGCGGCCGAGCCGGACGTGGTGCTCCTCGTGGGCGGGACCGACGGCGGCAACGCCGAGGTCCTGGAGGGCGACGCCCGCTTCTTGGCGCAGCTGCCCTGGCCGGGCCCGGTCGTGGTGGCCGGCAACGTCGACTCGCAGCCCCTGGTCGCCGAGCTGCTCACCGGCTCCAACACACCACACGTCCTCGCCGACAACGTCGTGCCGAAGATCGGTGTGCTCGCGCCCGACGGCGCGCGCCGCGCGATCCGCGAGATCTTCCTCAGCCATGTCATCGGCGGCAAGCACCTGAGCAGCCGCACGGACGCCCGCGGCCGTACCTTCACCTCGATGGTCCGCGGCGCGACGCCCGACATCGTGCTCACGGGTGTCGAGCTGCTCGCCCGCGGCCTCGACGACCAGCGCCTGGGGGCCGGGGACGTCGTGGTCGTCGACGTCGGCGGCGCGACCACCGACGTGCACAGCGTCGTCGAGCTCGACCCCGAGGACAGCGGGCTGGCCCGGGAGGTGGTCGCCACCACGCCGGTCACGCGCACGGTCGAGGGCGACCTCGGCATGCGCTGGTCGGCCGTCTCGACCGTCGAGGCCGCGGGCCGCGACGACCTGCACGCCGCTGCCGTACGACGTCGCGAGCGGCCCGGGCTCCTGCCGGACAGCTGCCCCGACCCGGCTGCCGAGCAGGATGCCGACCTCGACATCGCCGCCGTCGCCGTCCGCATCGCCCTCGAGCGCCACGCGGGCAGGAGCAAGGTGGTCGTCAGCCCCGAGGGGCGCGTCGTGGAGCGCAGCGGCAAGGACCTCCGCGAGGTCGACCTGCTGGTCGGATCGGGCGGGGTGCTGCGCCACGGCGGCCCCGACGCCGTACGCCGCGTGCTGGCGCCGGCGACGGGCGATGCCTTCGAGGGGGGCTGGCAGCTCCCACGCGCTCCTCGGGTGGTCGTCGACCATGACTACGTGCTCGCCGCCGCCGGCCTGCTGGCCCAGGAACACCCGGTCGCGGCACACCGGCTGCTGGGTGGTCTCAGGGCCGCGGGGGATGGGTAGCGTGGCGGACGTGAGCGACCAGGACAGGCCCTCGACCGATGAGCCTGGCGAGACCGAGGTGGAGTCGGGTCGACGGCGCTTGTTCGCCGCCCTCGCCCGCGAGGAGGACGGTCTCACCGACCGCATCGTGGCGCAGTGGGCCCAGGGGCGAGCCGAGCGCCGCACCGAGCCGGCGTTCACCACCGGGCCCTCCAACTTCAGCCGCGCGCAGGTGCCGTGGGGGCTCGACCTGGCGGCCGCCTGGTCGTGGCGGCTCATCGTCATCGTGGTCGCGCTGCTCGGCCTGCTGTGGACGCTGCGCTTCTTCGCGGTGATCACCCTGCCGATCGCGATCTCGCTCCTCCTCGCCGCGCTGGCCACGCCGATGGTCATCTGGCTGCGGCGAATTGGGGTGCCCCGCGGTCTCGCGACCGGTGTCGTCATGCTCCTCGGCATCAGCACGGTGGCGCTGCTGCTCACCTTCGTGGGCCAGCAGGTCGCCCAGGGGGCGAACGACCTGGCCGACTCGGTGGTCACCGGCCTCGACCAGGTCCGGGAGTGGCTGCGCACCGGCCCCTTCCACGTCTCGGACTCCCAGCTCGACGGCTACATCGAGCAGGTCCAGTCCGCCGTCTCCGGCACCACCGGCGCCGACGGCATGCTCACCCGCGCCACCGAGGTCGGCACGGCCGTCGGGCACGGGGTCGCGGGGTTCTTCATCGTGCTGTTCTCCACCTACTTCTTCCTCGCCGACGGCGAGCGCATCTGGTCGTGGCTGGTGCGCATCGCCCCCCGCGCCGCGCGTGAGCG
>DATIAJ010000439.1:0-2550 GCA_035458105.1 Nocardioides sp.
AGGACGTGCTTGCCCTCGTACATCCAGTGCTGGCCGATGGCCGAGCCGGTGTAGGGGGCGAGGTACTTGAAGCCGGCGGAGTCGGAGGCCGGGGACGCCACGATGGTGGTGTACTCCAGCGCGCCGGCCTCCTCGAGGGCGCCACGCACGGAGGCGATGGTCGAGCCCTTCTGGCCGATGGCGACGTAGATGCAGCGGACCTGCTTGTCCGGGTCGCCGGACTCCCAGTTCTGCTTCTGGTTGATGATCGTGTCGATGGCGATGGTCGTCTTGCCCGTCGCACGGTCACCGATGATCAGCTGGCGCTGGCCACGGCCGATGGGGGTCATGGCGTCGATGGCCTTGATGCCCGTGGCGAGCGGCTCGTGCACCGACTTGCGCTCCATCACGGTGGCGGCCTGGAGCTCCAGGGGACGACGACCAGTCGTGTCGACGTCGCCGAGGCCGTCGATCGGGGTGCCCAGCGGGTCGACCACGCGACCCAGGTAGCCGTCGCCGACCGGGACCGAGAGGATCTCTCCGGTCCGGCGGACCGCCTGGCCCTCCTCGATCTTGTCGAAGTCGCCGAGGACCACGACACCGATCTCGCGGGTGTCGAGGTTGAGGGCGATGCCCAGCGTGCCGTCCTCGAACTCGAGCAGCTCGTTGGCCATGACCGAGGGCAGTCCGCTCACGCGGGCGATGCCGTCGCCGGCCTCCGCGACGGTGCCGACCTCTTCCGTGGTCGCCGCCTCGGGCTTGTAGTCGGACACGAAGCGCTGGAGCGCGTCCCGGATCTCGTCCGGACGGATGGAAAGCTCCGTCATCTCATCTCACCTGTTCCTGGTCTTCACTGCTCGAAAGTTCTGGGCTCGAAAGTTCTGGGTGGTGCTGGGTGCCGCGGACCTCAGCCAGCGAGGCGGCGCCGGGCCTCGTCGAGACGGCTGGCCACCGACCCGTCGATCACGTCGTCTCCGGTCTCGACGCGGATGCCGCCGATGACCTCGGGGTCGACGACGACGTTGAGGTGGATCTCTCGCCCGTAGGTGCGCGAGAGCGCCTCGGCGAGGCGCTGCCGGTCGGCATCGGCGAGCGGACGGGCCACCCGGACCGTCGCCACACCCTGGCCACGCACGTCAGACGCGATCTTCTGGTAGTCGGCCAGGGCGACCCCGACCGTGCGGTAGCTGCCGGACAGCGCCTGCTGCACGAGCGCCACCGTCGCCGGGAGGACCTTGTCGCCCAGCAGGTCGGCCAGCAGCCGGGACTTGTCGTCACGGCTGCGGGCCGGGTCGGACAGCGCGTCGCGCAGCTCGGGGTTGTCCTGGACGACCTGCCCGAAGGCGAACAGCTCGTCCTCGAGGCGACCTGCGTCGCCCCCCGCGGACTGCGCGACCGAGACCACGCCGAGACGCTCGAGGGCGTCGGCGAGGTCACGGCTGGCGGTCCAGCGCTGGGCCACCGCGATGGTGACCACGGCCAGCGCGAGGTCGGAGACCTTGCCGGACAGCACCTGACGGAGCAGCCCGGCCTTGGCGTCACCTGCGATTGAGGCGTCGGTGGCGACGCGCCGCAGGGCGGGCTCGGCGCGGAGGAGGTCCGCCACGCCGAACAGGTCCCGACCGACGGCACCGGCGTCACCGGTGCCCGTGAGGGCACCGGCGGTCGCGGCGTAGGCGTCGGCAGAGGCTCCTCGCATCATCAGTTGACGCTCCCCGAGGTGGTCGAGGTGCTGCCGTTCTGCGCCTCGAGCTCGGACAGGAACCGGTCGACGACGCGGCTCTGGCGAGCCTCGTCGTCGAGGCTCTCGCCCACGATGCGGCCGGCCAGGCCGGTCGCGAGGGCGCCGACCTCGGCACGGAGCGAGGTGACCGCCTGCTGGCGCTCGGCCTCGATCTGCGTCTTGCCGTGCTCGACGATGCGGGTGGACTCGGCCTGGGCCTGCTCCCGCATCTCGGCGATGATCGCGGCGCCCTGCTCGCGCGCCTCCTCACGGATGCGCGCGGCCTCGTGACGGGCGTCGGCGAGCTGCTTCTCGAGCTCGGCGAGCTTGGCGTCGGCCTCGGCCTGCTTGGTCTCGGCCGCACTGAGTCCACCCTCGATCGCCTGCGTGCGCTCGGCGAACGTCTTCTCGAAGCTCGGCACGACGAACTTGCGCATGAGCACATAGAGGATCGCGAAGACGATCAGGGCGAGGATGACCTCTGACCAGACCGGCAGAACCGGGCTGTGGGTCTCGCCCTCCGCCGCCGCCAGGACGATGTGGTCCATGAGTCGAACTCCTACGGTCTAGAGCTGGGGTGAGGCGGACGTCAGAGAGGCAGGACGAACGCGAGCGCGACGGTGATGATGAAGAGCGCCTCGGCGAGAACGAAGCCAAGGATGGCGATCGACTGCAGACGGCTCTGGGCCTCGGGCTGGCGCGCGACACCGGAGATGAACGCGGCGAAGATCAGGCCGATACCGACACCGGGACCGATGGCGGACAGGCCGAGACCGACCAGGTTGATGGAGCCTTCCACGGCTTTTCCTTTCGTCGGCGACGCGTCTCTCGCGCCGCTGTTTGGCGAA
>DATIAJ010000440.1:0-2315 GCA_035458105.1 Nocardioides sp.
GTTCGGGCCCGGCAGCAGGATGATCAGGATCAGGCCGACGAGGTAGGTCGGGAGGTCGGTGATGCCCAGCACAGGCCCAGTGTGCGGTGATCTGCTGGTGGCTGCCTCCCGATTCCGAGGGGTGGTCCGGACGCGGGACCTTCGCCTCTTCATTGCGTCGGGTGCACTCGTCACGCTGGCGGTGCGGTCGCGACGACCGCCCCGGACGGCACGAGTCCGGGCGTCGCGACGTGGGAGGCAGGATGATGGTCAAGGTCGGGCTCGCCAGCGTCCTCGCGGCAGCCCTCGTCGGAGCGCTGGTGACGCCGGGTGTTGGCGTCCAGCCCGGCGCCGATCGCGGGCCGCGGTCGTACGACGTGCGCGCCAGCGTGGAAAGCCACCGGGTCGTCGAGGACTCGGGGTTCGTCCAGGTGTCGGGGCGGATCGTGCCCCGACTCGCCCGCGAGCCGGTGATCCTGCAACAGCGCGTGGCTGGCAGCTCGCGGTGGAAGACCACCGGTCGTGGCGCGACCAGGAGAGGCGGGACGTTCTACCTGCTCGACCTGCCCAGTACGCCGGGCGTGCGGTACTACCGCGTGGTGAAGCCCGGCTCGCACGGGCTCCGGACGGGGAGCAGCAGGCCGATGCGGGTCGTCGTCCTCGACTACGAGTGGTCCTCGCTCCTCGGACGTCACGTCGCACTGCAGAACGTGAGCCCCGCACCGGTCGACGTCGCCGGCACTCCTCTCGACGGGCGGCTCACCCTCGTCGATCCCAGCCAACTGGGGTACGCCGACTTCGACCTCGGAGGTCGCTGCGAGCTGCTCGAGGTCGGCGCCGGGATGGGGAAGACATCCGCCCCGGCATCCGTGGGCTGGGCGAAGTTGCACCAGGACGCCGTCGATGACGTGACCGAGGTCTACAACAGCGACAACAGCAGCAACAGCGGTCCGTCGATCTACAGCGGGTTGTCCATCGCGGGCGCCGGGCGCGTCAGGATCGAGCTGGGTGCGAGCACGGCGCCGGCCGGCTACCCGTCGGTGTTCAAGCTGCGGGTCTTCTGCGCTTCCTGATCAGCGACATCGTGGTGGAGCCTAGGGGACTCGAACCCCTAACCCCCTGCTTGCAAAGCAGGTGCGCTACCAATTGCGCCAAGGCCCCGCGGTGGCGCCGAGGCGCCGGTGGTGCGAGCGTCAGGCCTTGTCGACGGTGTCGGTGGCCTCGGCCCAGAGGGCCTGCTCGTTCTTGCCCTCGTCCATCTTCTTCTTCGCGACGAACGCACCGACGGCGGCGAGGGCGACCAGCAGGAGCTTCTTCATGGACTCTCCTCGGAGCGGAGCGAAGGGGCGGTGCGAGGGGGATGGAGTGGGCCTAGGAGGACTTGAACCTCCGACCTCTTCCTTATCAGGGAAGCGCTCTAACCGTCTGAGCTATAGGCCCGGGTGCGCCGCAAGCGGCGACGCCGAAGGTTACCTGACCGTGGTCAGGCGGTGCCAATCGAGGCAGTCAGCTCACTTCTCGTCCTCGGCGAGGGTCACCTCGATGCCGCCGAGGAGCGCGGCGGCGAGGTTGTAGAGGAACGCGGTGAGCGTGGCGATCGCGGTGATGAGGATGACGTCGACGACCGAGACGAGCAGCGTGAAGCCGAGCACCCGCGACATCCCGACGTAGTCGGTGACGTCGAAGGTGGAGTTGCCGCTGTCGCCCTCGACGATGCTGGCCACGGCCGAGTTGATCGACTCCCACACGCCGGCCGCACCGAGCACCGACCAGACCATGAAGATGGCCACGAAGGTGACCACGCCGAAGGCGACCGAGAGCAGGAACGACGTCTTCATCACCGACCAGGGGTCCACCCGGGTCAGCCGCAGGCGCGCGCGGCGGGGCTGGCGCCCGGCCGCACGTCGTACGCGACTGCCGCGCGACGAGGCGGGACCGGCGTTGGCGCGGTGCTCCTCAGCGGCGCTGGACAGCGTGTCCTGGAGCCGCTCCGTCAGGGACCGCTTGGAAGGCTCGCCCCCGGAGGTACGGCGGGGAGTAGCGGTGCGTTCCGACATGGATCACTCACTCCTCGGTGTCGTCGTCGGCGGCGGGCTCGACAGGCGCCTCGACGGCGTCCTGCCCATCGATTGTTGCACCGTCGGCCACGTCGGGCGAAACGGTCGCGGCCTCGCGGGCGCCTGCCTCGACCTCCGAGGCGGCCTCGGCGGCCTGCTCCTCGACCTCCTCGTCCTCGCGTGCCTCGACCGATCGGGCCACCACGGCGACGGTGTCGCCCTTCTTGGGCGTCACGAACTTCACGCCCTGGCTGTCGCGGCCGGTCGGGCGGAAGTTGG
>DATIAJ010000441.1:0-3958 GCA_035458105.1 Nocardioides sp.
GATGACCATCGGCACCCTCGTCGCGTTCATCGCGCTGCAGGGCACCTTGTTCCGCCCGCTGATGGGCCTGCTCAACGTCGGCGTCGACCTCACCGCCTCGCTGGCGCTGTTCAGCCGGATCTTCGAGTACGCCGACCTCCCCGTCGACATCACCGAGCCCGACGAGCCCCGCCGGCTCGACCGTGACCGCGTGCGCGGCGAGGTGCGGTTCGAGGGCGTCGGGTTCTCGTACGACGACGAGCGCCCCGTGCTGTCCGACGTCGACCTCGCCGTCCCCGCGGGTGGCACGCTCGCCCTGGTCGGCGAGACCGGCAGCGGCAAGTCGACCCTCGCCTCGCTCGTGCCCCGCCTGCACGACGTCACAGCCGGAGCCGTACGCATCGACGGCGTGGACGTGCGTGACCTGACCTCGACCGACCTCGCCGCCGTCGTCGGGGTCGTCACCCAGGAGACCTACCTGATGCACGCAAGCGTGCGCGACAACCTGCGCCACGCCCGCCCGGAGGCCACCGACGCCGAGATCGAGCAGGCCTGCCGCACCGCGCGCATCCACGAGCTGATCACGTCGCTGCCCGACGGCTACGACACCGTCGTGGGCTCGCGCGGGCACCGGTTCTCCGGTGGCGAGCAGCAGCGGCTGGCCATCGCCCGCACCCTGCTGCGCGACCCGGCCGTGCTCGTACTCGACGAGGCCACGAGCGCGCTCGACAACGAGACCGAGCGCGCCATCCTGGCCACGCTCGACGAGGTGACCCGGAGCCGTACGACGATCACCATCGCGCACCGGCTCTCCACCGTCCGCGACGCCGACCAGATCGCCGTGCTCCACACGGGGCGCGTCGTCGAGCTCGGCACCCACGAGGAGCTGCTGCTGCGGGGCGGCCGCTACGCCGACCTCGTCCGCGGCGGGCTCGGCGCGGAGCCCGCGGCTGCCTGATCACGGACCGGCAGGAAGTGCCCGGTCGCCGACCGGGACCGGCAGGAAGTGCCCGGTCGCCGACCCGGACGGGCAGGAAGCGCCCGGTCAGCGGTCGGCGGTGGCCTTCTCCGCCGCCGCGAGCAGCACGCAGGTCGCCACGGCCTCCATCGCCTGGGTGACCTCGGCGAGGGGCGGCATCGTGGGCGCCAGGCGGATGTTGGTGTCGTCGGGGTCCTGCTTGTAGGGGAACGACGACCCGGCGGGCGTCAGCGCGATGCCGGCCTCCTTGGCGAGCGCGACGACGCGGCTCGCGGTGCCGGGCACCACGTCGAGGTTCACGAAGTAGCCGCCGGTCGGGGTGTTCCAGGTCGCGACACCGCGTCCGCCGAGCCGCTCCGTCAGCACCCGGTCCACCTCGGCGAACTTGGGCGCGATGATCGCGCGATGCTTGGCCATGTGGTCGCGCACGCCCTGCGGAGAGCCGAAGAACTCGGCGTGGCGCAGCTGGTTGACCTTGTCGGGCCCGATCGAGCCGTTGCCGAGGTGCTTGAGGTACCAGCCGACGTTGCCGGCCGAGGCAGCGAGGAAGGCAACCCCCGCGCCGGCGTAGCTGATCTTGGAGGTCGAGGCGAACATGATCGGCCGGTCCGGGTGCCCCGCCGCGGAGGCCAGCGTGAGGATGTCCGCGCTCTTGGCCTCGTCCTCGGTGAGGTGGTGCAGGGCGTAGGCGTTGTCCCAGAAGATCTTGAAGTCCGGGGCGGCGGTCGGCATCGCGGCCAGCCGGGCGGCGACGTCCTGGCTGCAGATCGCGCCCGTCGGGTTGGCGTAGGTGGGGACGATCCACATGCCCTTGATGCTCGGGTCGTCGGCGACCAGGGCGGCGACGGCGTCGACGTCGGGGCCGTCGTGGTTCATCGGCACGGTCAGCATCTCGATGCCGAGGCTCTCGAGCAGGGTGAAGTGGCGGTCGTAGCCCGGCACCGGACATACGAAGCGGACCTTCTCCTCCTTGCCCCACGGGCGCTCGGAGTCGACGGCGCCGAAGAGCATCATCCAGACCAGGCAGTCGCGCATGATCGACAGGCTGGAGTTGCCGCCGGCCACGACCTGGTCGGGCTCGACCCACAGCAGCTCAGCGAACATCTCGCGCAGCTCGCGCAGCCCCTCGAGCCCGCCGTAGTTGCGTACGTCGACCCCGCTCGCGTCCTTGGTCGACGTCGGCAGCCGCAGCAGGTCGTCGGCGAGGTCGAGCTGCTGGGCCGACGGCTTGCCGCGCGTGAGGTCGAGCGTGAGCCCCTTCGCCTTCAGCTGCTCGTAGGCAGCCCGCTGCTCGTCGAGCAGCGCGGTGAGGTCGTCGGCGGACAGGTCGGCCAGCGCAGTCGCGTTCACGGGCTCCAGCCTAGAGGTCGCCGGGCCGCGGACCCGTGGCCGTTCTGCCCGGTGGTACGGCGCCTCCTGCGGGTGGTGCGCCGGGACAGGGCCTGTCAGGGGTCGCTCGAAGAACTGCGGCCGGACGACGGCTCCCGGCGCCTCGGCGACGTCGTGCGGCCGCAGTTCTCCTGCAGCCGGCGACGCCCCGTACCACATTGGAGACCCCGGACGCTGAGGCCTCAGGCGGTCAACCGGAACGTGCGCCGGTACTCCTGCGGGCTGACCCCGCGGGCCCGGCCGAAGTGGTGCCGCAGGGTGGCAGCGTTGCCGAAGCCGACCTCCGAGGCCACCCAGTCGACGGAGTGGTCGGTCTGCTCGAGCAGCTCCTGCGCGGCGCGGACGCGCTCGCCGAGGATCCAGCTGTAGGGCGTGGTGCCCGTCTCCTCCTTGAAGCGCCGGGCGAAGGTGCGTGCCGACATGTGCATCTGTCGGGCGAGCGTCTCGACGTCGAGGTCCTCGCCGAGGTGGGCGCTGATCCAGGCCAGCAGCGGGGCCAGCGCCTCGGACTCGCACACCGGGACCGGGCGGGCGATGAACTGCGCCTGCCCCCCGTCGCGGTGCGGCGGCACGACCATGCGGCGCGCGGTGGTGGCGGCGACCTTGGCGCCGAACTGCTGACGCATCACGTGCAGTGCCGCGTCGATGGCGGCCGCGGAGCCCGCGCCGGTGACGATGGACCCGTCCTGGACGTAGAGCACGTCGGGGTCGACCTCCGCCTCGGGGAACCGCTCGGCCAGCTCGGCGGCGTACCTCCAGTGGGTGGTGCAGCGACGGCCGTCGAGGAGCCCTGCCTCGCCCAGCATGAAGGTCGCCGAGCAGTGGGCGAAGAGCATGGCGCCTCGCGCGTGCGCGGACTGCAGCAGCTCCGAGACCTCCGGCGAGGTGCCGCGGTGGTCGCTCTTGGGCGCCAGGCAGATCAGGTCGGCGTCCGCGGCCGCGTCGAGCCCGTGCTCGACGTGCAGGTCGAAGCCGGCGCGCGTGCGCAGCCGGCCGGGACGAGGCGTGACGACGGTGAAGTCGAAGACGGGGTTGTCGTCCTCCGGGTGGTAGGGCTCGGCCCAGACCTCGCACAACGCGCCGAGGCCGAACGGCTCGGGTTGCTCCTGCACGACCACGGCGACCTTCTGCATGACAACAGCGTGGCACGAGTGGTGGCAGAAAATCAACCATTACTGTCATTCCTGCCACTGGTGGCAGGAAGTAAATGAGCGAATGATTGCTGCCATGAACACGATCATCGCCCTCCTGGTCCTGACCGCCATCGTCTCGCTGCTGGTCAGCTACGCCCGCCACGACCGGGTCGCCGGCCCCGCCTCCACCGCCCACCCGGTCGACGACCTCGGCCCGATCGAGGAGCGGCTCCACCTCGTCCCCCGTACCTGAGCGGTTCCGACGGATGGAAATCATCTTTTGCTTGACCTGAGACAAAAGTCCCGCCTAGCGTGATGCGAGTCACACGGCCGTCTTGCCGGTGGCGTTCCTCAAACTCGGTTGTGGAAGGCGCATCATGCCTGTGCGGTCTCGTCAGCTCGTCGTCTCGTTGCTCGCCCTGGTGACCGGCCTGGCGCTCGCCCTGGGGCTGACCGCCCCGGTGGCGGCCGCCGCGCC
>DATIAJ010000442.1:0-11579 GCA_035458105.1 Nocardioides sp.
GGGGTCGACCGGCTCGACTACACCAAGGGCATCTACTCCCGGCTGCGGGCCTTCGGCGAGCTGGTGCGCGACGGGCACCTCGACGTCGAGGACGCCGTCTTCGTGCAGGTCGCGACGCCCTCGCGCGAGCGCGTCGAGCAGTACCGCATCCTCCGCGACGACATCGAGATGCTGGTCGGGCGGATCAACGGTGACTACGGCAAGATCGGCAACCCCGCCATCCACTACCTGCACAACTCCTATCCCCGCGAGGAGATGGCCGCGTTCTACCGCGCCGCCGACATCATGGTGGTGACGCCGTTCCGTGACGGGATGAACCTCGTTGCCAAGGAGTACGTCGCCTGCCGCTTCGACGACGACGGCGCGCTGGTGCTCTCGGAGTTCGCCGGCGCGGCCCAGGAGCTGCGCCAGGCCTGGCTGGTCAACCCCTACGACATCGACGGCATGAAGGCCGCGCTGCTCGACGCGTTCGCCGCGGACAGGAAGGAGACGTCGCGGCGCATGCGGGCGATGCGCAAGACGGTGGTCCAGAACGACGTGGCGAAGTGGGCCGCCGACTTCCTCCGCGAGCTCGAGGAGCTGCCCGAGCAGCACGACAAGGCCGTGCGCCCGTCGCGCTCGCGCTGACTCAGGCCCGGGGGCTCGTTCCCTTCGCGGCGCCGTGGGTGGCGTCCTGGGCCACCATGATCTCCTCGATCTCCTTGACCAGCCGCGGGCCGAGCCGCTGCCAGGACGGGTCGTAGCCGTAGACCGTGCCGAGCCCGACCGACGTACGGGTCCCGTCGAGCAGGTCGATGTCGCCGGGCGCGATCAGGCCGGGGTGGACGACACCGATCGCCTCGGACACCTTGAGCAGGTCGCGACGCAGGGACCGGATGTAGTTGGCTGCGCGGACGCTCTTGAGCCCGACGTCGAGGCCGCGGGTGTAGCGGGGGTTCTGGGTGGCGATGCCGACCGGGCAGTGGTCGGTGTGGCACTTCTGGGCCTGGATGCACCCGATGGCCATCATCGCCTCGCGACCCACGTTGACCATGTCGGCGCCGAGGGCGAAGGCGACGATCGCGTTCTCCGGGATGCCGAGCTTGCCGGCGCCGATGAACACGACGTCGTCGGTCAGCCCCGCCTCGGCGAAGCGTCGGTAGACCTCGGAGAAGGCGATGCGGAAGGGGTAGGCGACCGAGTCGGCGAAGATCATCGGAGCCGCGCCGGTGCCTCCCTCGCCCCCGTCGATGTTGACGAAGTCGACGCCCCGGCCACCGCTCGCCATGGCCTCGGTCAGCTCGTCCCACATCGTGAGGTTGCCGACGGCGGACTTGATGCCGACCGGCAGGCCGGTGGCCTGGGCCACCGACTCGACGAAGTCGAGCATGGAGTCGACGTCGCCGAAGACGTCGTGGCGGCTCGGGGACGCGCAGTCCGTGCCCTCGGGGATGCCGCGGATCTCGGCGATCTCGCGGCTGACCTTCTCCCCCGGCAGCATCCCGCCGAGTCCGGGTTTGGCACCCTGGCTCAGCTTGACCTCGATGGCGCGCACCGGCGCCGACTGCACGAGGTCGACGAGCCTCGCCATGTCGAAGCGCCCGCGCTCGTCACGGCACCCGAAGTAGGACGTACCGATCTGGAAGACGACGTCGCCGCCATTGCGGTGGTACGGCGACAGCGCGCCCTCGCCGGTGTTCTGCAGGCAGCCGGTCATGGCGGCGCCCTTGTTGAGCGCCTCGATGGCCTTGCCCGACAGGGAGCCGAAGCTCATCCCGGAGATGTTGACCACCGACCCCGGGCGGAACGCGTGCGGTCGGCCGCGTGCCGCGCCCATCACCTTGGCGCACGGGAGCGCGATCTCCTCCTGGGCGTGGGGCATCGTCGCGGCGCCGGGGCCGGTGAACGTGCGGTGCTTGATGATCGGGTAGCCCTCGACGCGCTCGACGTCGTTGTCGGTGCCGAAGCCGAAGTAGTTGTTCTCCAGCTTCGAGCTCGCGTAGACCCAGCGTCGCTGGTCGCGGCTGAAGGGCCGCTCCTCGTCGTTGCTGGTAACGATGTACTGCCGCAGCTCGGGGCCGAACCTCTCCAGGAAGAAGCGGGCGTGCCCGATGATCGGGAAGTTGCGGACGATCGCGTGCTTCGTCTGGACCAGGTCGTGCACGGTCGTCGCGGCTGCCGCCGCGGCCGTGCCGCCGAGGATGGCGTACCTCCACTTCATGACCCGTTCCTAGCCCTCCCGCGACGCGTTGTCGAGGACGGCCCGTCCCGAGGGAGGGGGTCAGGCGAGCTCGCCGCGGGCGATGCTCACCCCGGAGTGGGTGGGGTCGCCGTCGTCCGGCTCGACTGAGATGTCGACGATGCGGTAGCCCTCGTCGATGAGGTCCATGGGGACGTCGAACTCTCCCTCGTCGCCCGAGGCGAGCAGGCCGATCGAGATCATGCGCTCGCCGTCGACGTTGATCAGCCACACCTCGTGCACGCCCGGCTCGTCGCCGAGCTCGCTCGCGCTGACCCGGATGGTGAAGGTGTCGTCGGTCTGCACGGCGCTCGCCTCGCCGCGGTCGGCGTCGCTGTCGAGGGCGGTGAGGTCGGTCGCGGCCACGACGGTGCCGGTGTCGGCAGGCGGGTCGACGGCCTCCGGGGCCTCGGTGTCCCCCGCGCCGATGCGTCCGAGCCCGATGCCGGCCAGGAGAGCGAGTGCCGCGGCGATCCCGGCGAGCCAGAGCGGCACACCCCGACGGCGCGACGGCTCGGGCCCGGTCCGCGGGTCGGCATGGCCCGCGCGCACCTCGGCCAGGACCTGGGCGCGCAGTCCAGGAGGAGGCGGGACCAGGGCGTCGGCACCCGCCCGACGGCGTACGCCGGTGAACGCGGCGACCAGGCCGGCGCACTCGGGGCAGGTCTCGGCATGCTCGCGCACGTCGGCCGGACCGTCCATGGGGTCGAGGGCGAGCCCCGCGAGCTGCTCGGGATCAGCGTGACTCAAGGCGCACCCCCTCCAGCTGCTGGTGGAGCTTCATCAGGCCACGACGCACGTGGCTCTTCACGGTGCCGAGAGGCAGACCGACCTTCTCGGCGATCTCGGCGTGGCTGCGTTCCTCCCAGAAGGCGAGGAACATGATCGTGCGGCGCGGGTCCGGCAGGTCCTCGACTGCTTGCCGCACCACGAGTCGTTCGGCGACCTCGTCGTCCGCGGATTGGAGGGTGTCGTCGCGGGCGCCCGGCAGGGACACCACGGCCGCGAGCCTGTCGGCGTCGCGCGCCCGGGCGGCTCGTACGTCGGAGACCTTGTGCCGCGCGATCCCCATGAGCCAGGCCGGCAGGGCGGCGGGGCTCGGGGTCAGGGTGTGCCGGCTGCGCCACGCCGAGACGAACACCTGCTGGGTGACCTCCTCGGCGTCGTGGGGGTCGCGCAGGGCGCGCAGGGCATAGGTGTGCACGAGCGCTGACCAGCGGTCGTAGACCTCCTCGAGGGCGGTCTCGTCGCCGGCGACGAGACGCGCGGCGAGCGCCCGGACGCTGTCGTCCTGCTCGTCCTCGAACGACATCGCCTCGGTGACCACCGGGCCACCGTACCGGCGGGTACCGCGGGCGGGGAACGGGATGATGGTCATCGTCGCTCCCCGCCCGTCAGGCGTCCGTCAGGCCGTTCCTCAGAGGTCGATGGGGCGGAGCACCCGGTCGATGCCATGGGCGACCTGCTTGTTGCCCTTGTTGAGGTCGATGGCCTTGAGGACGACCTGCGGGTCCTCGTCGTTCTTGTCGCGGTCCTTGAGCGTGATGCTCACGCTGGGCTTCATCTTGACCTTGACCTTCACCTTGCCGCCCTGGGCGGTGGTCAGCTTGGCGCCGTCGGCCTTGAGCACCTTGTTGCTGGTCAGGGTCTTGCCCGGCACGACGTGGTACAGCAGGACCGTCTCGATGGTGTCGACGCCCGCGAGCTCCACGAGCGCGTCGAAGATCTTCTTCTCGCTCCGGATCTTCTGGCCGGTGAGGTCCTGCGCGAGCTTGCGGAACGCCTGGTCGGTGGGCGCGAAGACGGTCAGGCGCTTGCTGCCGTCGGCGAGCAGGGCGACCGGGGACTCGGGCTTGGCGCCGACGACGGCGAGTGCCGCCTCGGTGACGATGTCGAAGTCGTTCTTGTTCTTGTCGAACGTGTTGCCGTCCGAGGTGAGGAGGGCGGCGAGGCTGTCCTCACCGGCGGCCTTGGCGCTGGCGGCGGGGGCCGTGGCCTGCACCGCACCCAGGGCGAGGGCGGAGGCGGCGAGGATGGCGGGAACGCGTCGCTTCATGAGGGAAACCTTCCGTCGGGGGCGCCCGTTGGCGCCCGTCCCCCTCTTCTCCGGCCCGACCCCGCCACTGGATGCACCTCCCCCGACATTTTCTTCCACGTAGATTTCCTCCATGGACCTCATCCCCAAGCCCGACCAGGTGGTCGCCGCGGCCGGCAACGTCGCGCACACGCTGCTCTACGGCGGGCTGGCCGACCTGCGGCCGATGCCACGCACGCTCATCGACGACGGCGAGCTGCGCGAGGTCTACCACTACCGCCCCGCCGCCGGCGTCGCCGAGACGGGCGACCCGGTCCTGCTCGTCACACCTCTCGCCGCACCCGCGCTCTGCTACGACCTGCGTCGCGGCTGCTCCCTCGTCGAGCACCTGGTCACGCAGGGCCGTCCGACCTACCTGCTGGAGTACGGCCAGGTGTCGTTCAAGAACCGCGCGCTGGGCATGGAGCACTGGGTCGACGACGTGCTGCCCGATGCCATCCGGGCCGTGCACGAGCACGCGGGCGGTCGCGGCGTGCACCTCGTCGGGTGGAGCCTCGGCGGGATCTTCACCCTCCTGGTCGCCGCCGACCGGCAGGACCTGCCGATCGCCTCCATCACCGTGGTCGGGTCGCCGGTCGACGTGACGAAGGTGCCGCTCGTCGCGCCGGTGCGCCCGCTCCTCAACCTGACGCAGGGGACGGGGCTGGTCACCCGCGCCTACCGGGCCCTGGGCGGCGTACCGACCCCGCTGGTCAACTGGGCCTTCACGGCCGCCTCGGCACAGAAGGTCCTCACCAAGCCGATCGCGGTCCTGACCCACCTCGACGACACGGATTACCTGGCCCAGATGGAGGCCGTCACGCGGTTCATGAACAACATGACTGCCTACCCGGGCCGCACCTTCGGCCAGCTCTACCACCGCTTCGTCAAGGGCAACGCGCTCGCGACGGGCCGCATGGAGATCGGCGGCCGGACCATCGACCTCGCCGACATCTCAGTACCCACGCTGGTGTTCGCGGGCAACACCGACGGCATCGCACCGCTCCCGGCCGTACGCGCCGTGGTGCCGCTGCTGACCGGCTCCCCGCAGGTGCGATTCGAGGTGGTGCCCGGCGGCCACCTCGGGATGCTCACCGGCCGGGCCGCCCGCGGGACGACCTGGACCGCGATCGACGAGTGGGTGGACGAGTGGTCACGGGGGCCGCTGCCGGGGAGGAAGGCTGCAGCCACGAAGGCCTCACGGGGCTCGATCGGGTCCAACCCCTCGCGTCGCTACGGGTCGGCGAGCTCGCGTGCCCTGGGTGGGCGGTGAGGACGGCGGTCGACGCCGGCGTGCTCCCGCTCGGCGTACGCATCGGCTACGGCAGCGGATCGGTCGCGACCGGCGCCTTCGGCACGGTGCCGGGCCTGATGCTCCTGCCCTACCTCACCGACGAGCTCGGCATCGCCGCGCTGTGGGCCGGCGTCATCGTGTTCCTTCCGAAGGCCTGGGACGTCGTGCTCAACCCCGTCGCCGGGCGGGTCAGCGACCGCACCGTCGACCCGGCCGGTCCGCGACGCCCCTGGCTGGTGCGGGCCGGGCTGATGCTGGCCGGCGCCTTCGCGCTGATCTTCGCGGCGCCCGACCTCGACAGTCGCTGGCTCGAGGCCGGGTGGGTGCTCGTCTTCTTCGTGCTCGCGGCATCGGCCTATGCGTTCTTCCAGGTTCCCTACGTCGCGATGCCGGCCGAGATCACCTCGTCCTACGACGAACGCACGCGGCTGATGACGTGGCGCGTGGCGATCCTCGCGCTCACCATCATGGCGGCCGGGGCGACCGCTCCGCTGATCCGCGACGCGGTGGGCGGGCGCGACGGCTACCGCGTGATGGGCGTCGTGATGGCGACGGTCATCCTGGTGGGCGTGCTGAGCGCGTGGTGGGGCACCCGCCGCGCGCCGATCGGCGCCGTGGGTGCGGGAGCAGGCTCGTTGCGTGAGCAGCTGCGCGTCGTCTCGCGGGCCCGCGACTTCCGGGTGCTGCTGACCACCTTCGTCCTGCAGGCCCTCGCGACCGGGTGCATGCTGGCCGGTGTCGCCTACGTCGCCGAGGACCTGCTGGGCCGCACCGCTGCGGCCACGATCCTCTTCGTCTGCTTCGTCGGTCCGGCGCTGGTGCTGACCCCGCTGTGGGCGCGCTGGGGCGAGCGCGTCGGCAAGAAGCAGGGGTACGTCGCCGCGTCGCTGCTGCTGGCAGCGGGTGCCGCCCTCGCCGTGCTGGCGCGCGGCGGCAACGACGTGTGGACCTTCGTGGCGACCGGCCTCGTCGGGGTCGGCTACGCCGGGTGCCAGGTCTTCCCGATGGCGATGCTGCCGGACGTCGCCGCGGTCGACGCCGCCGTGACCGGCGAGAACCGGGCCGGCGTCTACACCGGCGTCTGGACCGCCGGCGAGACGCTCGGCCTGGCCCTGGGCCCGGCGGTCTTCGCCCTGGTGCTCGCGCTGGGTGGCTACCTGTCGAGCGAGGGGCGCGACCTCACCCAGCCCGGCTCGGCGTTGACCGCGATCGCGCTGGGATTCTCGATCGTGCCGGCGATCCTGACCGTGGCGAGCCTGTGGTGGCTGCGCCAGTACGCCCTCGACCCCGCCGACGTGGCGGCCGCCCAAGGAGCTGTCCGATGACCGACACGATGCAGCGGCTCGCTGCCCTCCAGGCCCGGGACCTGCCGGTGCACGGGGGCCGCACGCTGGCCTACGTCTACGACTCGGGCGATGCCGAGGTCGACCGCGTCGCCCGCGAGGCGGTGGCCGCCTACGCCGCCTCGAACGCGCTCGACCCGACGGCGTTCCCCTCGCTGCTGCAGATGGAGAACGAGCTGGTCGGCTTCGCGTGCGACCTGCTCGACGCACCGGAGTCGGCGGTCGGGACGGTCACCTCCGGCGGCACCGAGTCGATCCTGCTGGCCGTCCAGGGCGCCCGCGACAGCCGGCCCGACGTCGTACGGCCCCGGATGGTGCTGCCGGCGACCGCCCACGCCGCCTTCCACAAGGCCGCGCACTACTTCGGGGTCGAGGCGGTCCTCGTGCCGGTGGGTCCGGACTTCCGGGCCGACGTGGCCGCGATGGCCGCGGCGATCGACGACGAGACCGTGCTGGTCGTGGCCAGCGCGCCGTCGTACGCCCACGGGGTGGTGGACCCGGTGGCCGGGATCGCCGCGGCGGCCGCCGCGCGCGGGGTGCGCTGCCACGTCGACGCGTGCATCGGCGGGTGGGTACTGCCGTACGCCGCTCGGCTGGGGCGCGCGGTGCCGCCGTGGACGTTCGCCGTCGAGGGCGTCACCTCGATCTCCGTCGACACCCACAAGTACGCCTACGCCCCGAAGGGCACCTCCCTCCTGCTGCACCGTGACGCGGCGCTGCGCAAGCCGCAGTTCTTCGCCTCCGCGGCGTGGCCGGGCTACACGATGCTCAACGCCACGACCCAGTCGACGCGTTCCGGCGGTCCCGTCGCCGGCACCTGGGCCGTCGTGGAGCACATCGGCGACGACGGCTACCTCGCCCTCGCCGAGCGCGCCCTCGCCGCAGTCGACGCCATCGTGTCGTGCCTCGAGCGCGAGCCTGCGCTGCGGCTGGTCGTCGCGCCCGACTCGACCCTGGTGACGCTGACGACCGACGCCTCGTGCGACCCGTTCACGCTGACCGACGAGCTGGTGGCGCGTGGGTGGTACGTCCAGCCGCAGCTCTCCTTCGGCAACGACGGTCCGAGCATCCACCTGTCCGTCAGCGCCGGGACGCTCGCACACGTCGAGGACTTCGCCTCGGCGCTCTCCGACTCGGTCGCGGCGGCGCAGGCGGCCGGGCCGGTGGCCGTCGACCCCGAGGTGGTGGCGTTCATCGAGGCGCTCGACCCGGCCGCGCTCGGCGACGACGACTTCGACGGCCTCCTCGCCGCGTCGGGGCTCGTCGGTGCGTCGGCCGATGGCGAGCTCGAGCTGCCGAGCCGGATGGCGGAGGTCAACGCCATGCTCGACATCGCGTCACCGGCGATGCGGGAGGCCCTGCTGGTCGCCTTCCTCGACCGGCTCCAGCGGCCCGTCCGCCAGGCCGTCCGATGACCGGCCCGACGAGCGCGCTCGCCGGGCTGGTCGACAAGGGGCTGGTGGCGCCCGACTGGGCCGAGGCCCTGGCCCCGGTCGACGAGCGGATCGCGGAGATGGGCCGCTTCCTGCGCGAGGAGGTGGCCGCCGGGCACGGCTACCAGCCGGCGGGCGACCTGGTGATGCGGGCCTTCCAGCGCCCGCTCGCCGACGTACGCGTCCTGGTCGTGGGGCAGGACCCCTACCCCAACCCTGCGCACCCGATCGGCCTGAGCTTCGCCGTCGAGCGGCATGTGTGGCCCCTACCGCCGAGCCTGGTCAACATCTACGTCGAGCTCCGCGACGACCTCGGCATCGTCCCCCCGCGACACGGCGACCTGTCGGCGTGGGCGGACCAGGGCGTCATGCTGCTCAACCGCACCCTCACGGTGCGCCCGGGCGACTCCAACAGCCACCAGGGCAAGGGCTGGGAGGCGGTCACCGAGCGCGCGATCACCGCGCTCGCGGACCGCGGTGGGCCCTGCGCGGCGATCCTGTGGGGCCGGCACGCCCAGAAGCTCAAGCCGCTCCTCGGCGACGTGCCGTGCGTGGAGTCGGCGCACCCTTCACCACTCAGTGCGCGACGCGGCTTCTTCGGGTCCAGGCCCTTCAGCACGGTCAACCGGCTGCTGGAGGAGCAGGGCGCCCGACCGGTCGACTGGACCCTTCCGGCGTACGACGACGTCCCCGCGCGGTAGTCCACCGGGCAACGGTCGTCCGGGCCGGCCTCCACCGACCTCTTGCCGGTGGACCACCCCGGGAATATAGTTGAACCAACAACTATTGAGGATGTCATGAACGCTCCCATGCCCGCCCTGTACATCGGCCACGGTGCCCCGCCGCTCCTCGACGACCCGATCTGGTCCGGCCAGCTCGCGGCCTGGGCGAAGGACCTGCCCCGCCCGAAGGCGATCCTCATCGTGTCGGCGCACTGGGAGTCGGCCCCGGTGAGCCTGACCGCGAGCGGCGCGCCGCTGGTCTACGACTTCGGCGGGTTCGCGCCGAAGTACTACCGGATGACCTACGAGACGCCGGACGCGACGGCGCTGGCCCAGCGCGTCGCCGCGATGATGCCGAGCGGCGAGCCGGTGCACCAGCACACCTCGCGCGGGCTCGACCACGGCGCCTGGGTGCCGCTGAAGATCATGTACCCGGAGGCCGACATCCCGGTGCTCCAGATGTCGCTCCCGACCGACGACCCCCAACGCCTGATGAAGCTCGGCGAGCGGCTGCGCCCCCTGCGCGAGGAGGGCGTGCTGATCATCGGCTCCGGCTTCCTCACCCACGGCCTGCCCTTCCTCGAGGAGTTCCGCATCGAGGCCGAGGCGCCCGGCTGGTCGGTGGACTTCGACCTCTGGGCCGCCGACGCCCTCACCCGCGGTGACGTCGACACGCTGTCGGCGTACCGGTCGAAGGCGCCCGGCATGCCGTACGCCCACCCGACCGTCGAGCACTACACGCCGCTGTTCGTGACGCTGGGCGCCGCGACGACCGCCGACGAGCCCGGCATCCAGGTCATCGACGGCTACTGGATGGGGCTCTCGAAGCGCTCGCTGCAGGTCGCCTGAGGACCTGAACTAGTCTCGCTCCGTGCGCGTCCTCTCGATCCAGTCCCACGTCGCCTACGGCCACGTCGGCAACTCCGCGGCCGTCTTCCCGCTCCAGCGCCTCGGCCACGAGGTGTGGCCGGTGCTGACCGTGAACTTCTCCAACCACACCGGGTACGGCGCGTGGCGGGGGCCGCTGATCGCGGCCGCCGACGTCGCCGACGTGATCACCGGCATCGGCGAGCGGGGCGCCTTCGAGACGTGTGACGCCGTCCTGTCGGGCTACCAGGGCTCGCCGGAGATCGCCGACGTCATCGCCGACGCGGTCGCGCAGGTCAAGGCGGCCAACCCCGACGCCACCTACACCTGCGACCCGGTGATGGGCAACGCGACCTCGGGGTGCTTCGTCAACCCGGCCATCCCGCCGAAGTACCGCTCGACGGTGATCCCGGTCGCCGACGTGCTGACGCCGAACCAGTTCGAGCTCGGCTTCATCACCGACCGCGACGCCCTGAGCGGCCCGTCTTCGCTCGACGACATCCTGTCCGCCGTCGACGAGGTGCGCGCCCTCGGGCCATCGACGGTGCTGGTCACGTCCGTCGACCGTGAGGGTGCCGACGACGGCGTCATCGAGATGCTCGCCGTCACCGGCGACGGTGCCTGGCTGGTGACGACCCCGCGCCTGCCGATGAAGGCCAACGGATCCGGCGACATCACCGCCGCCCTGTTCACCGCCCACCTGCGGACGACCGGCTCCCCCGCCGAGGCCCTCGCCCGGACGGCCTCCTCGGTCTTCGCCGTGCTGAAGGAGACCCTCGACTCCGGCGAGCGTGAGCTGCGCCTGATCGCGGCCCAGGACGCGATCGCCTCCCCTGCCTGCGAGTTCGAGGTTCAGCAGGTCCGCTGACCCCGCGCACAACATAGGCAGTTCGCGGCGTGAGGACCACGGGCGCCGCTCAGGGCGGGGAGATCAGGTGCCAACTGCCTACGTTGGTGGAGCCGGTGACAGGAATCGAACCCGCGACATCATTATTACAAGTAATGCGCTCTACCAACTGAGCTACACCGGCGCGCGCCTCGCGGCGCGGCGGCCATCCTAGGTGAGGGAGGATGTCGCCCGTGAGCCTCCTCCACGACCCCCACCACGACGGGTCCCCGCTCTACGTCTCCGACGAGGCACCCGAGCTCGGCACCAGCGCCACCGTCCGGGTCCGCACCAGCGCCGGCGACCCCGTCGACGCGGTCTGGCTGCGCACGACGTACGACGCCGAGCCGGTCTACCACCCGATGACCTCGACCACCACCGGCGACGTCGTCTGGTGGGAGGGCGAGCTGCCGGTCCACAACCCAGTGACGCACTACCGCTTCCTCCTGGTCCGATCGCCCGCCGACGGGCAGTGCGAGCAGGAGTGGCTCACAGGCGCCGGGCTGGTGGGCCACGACCTCCCCGACGCCGCCGACTTCCGGCTCACGGCCCATGCGCCTGCGCCCGACTGGGGGCGCGACGGCGTCGTCTACCAGGTCTTCCCGGACCGGTTCGCGCGCTCCGCGGCCGCCGATCTCCGCGAGGTGCCCGACTGGGCGCTGCCGGCCGAGTGGGACGACGAGGTGGTCTTCGAGGGCAGCGACCCGCGCACGCCGATGCAGCTCTATGGCGGCGACCTCGA
>DATIAJ010000443.1:0-5925 GCA_035458105.1 Nocardioides sp.
TCTCCGGTGGCGGCGTCGTCAACTCGCTGCTCGAGGCGATCGGGATCGACGGGCCGACGTGGTTCAACGACTCCCGCGGGATGCTGCACGTCATCGGGGACGGGCTGGGACTCTGGAGCGCGTCGGACCCACCCGCCGCGCTCACTGAGTCAGGCGTGCTCGGACTGACGTGGTGGCAGTGGCTCGCCGGGCCCAGCGTGGCCCTGTCGGTGATCATCATGCTCGTGGTCTGGACGACCACCGGGACCTTCATGTTGATGTTCATCGCCGCGCTGCAGGACCTGCCCGTCGAGGTCGAGGAGGCCGCGCGCATCGATGGTGCCGGGCGCTGGGGGGTCTTCCGCAACGTCACGCTGCCGCACCTGCGGCCGACGATGCTGCTCGTCACGACCCTCGGGCTGATCGGGACGTGGCAGGTCTTCGACCAGGTCTACGTCATGACACAGGGCGGACCGAGCAAGACGACCCTCACGCCCGCGTTCCTGTCCTACTTCTACGCCTTCGAGAACCAGAAGTGGGGGGTCGCCGCGGCGATGGCCTTCATCCTGTTCCTCATCATCTTCGCCAGCGCGAGCCTGCAGCGATGGCTCTTCCGTGACAAGGACGCGCTCGAGCTCAAGCGGCAGGAACGGCGTGCCAGGAAGGCGCGCGCCCGCGCCGCGACCGGAGGTGCCGCATGACCAGCCAGACGACGACCGCCCCCCGCACGTCCACCCCGCCGCCCACCGACCGGCGCGGGGGCGGCCGTTCGACCAAGCCGATGGTCGGCAACCGCTCAGCGCTGCTCCTCTTCCTGGGCTACGCCGTCCTGGTCTTCTTCTCCTTCATCTACCTCTACCCGTTCCTGGTCCAGCTCACGACGTCGTTCAAGACCAACACCGACGCGGTGGCGAACCCGCTGTCCCTGGTCCCCGACCCGTTCACCACTGCGGCGTTCCGCGAGCTGGCGCAGCGGGACTTCCCGCTGTGGTTCGGCAACTCGGTGCTCGTCACCGTCCTGGTCACCGCGGGGCGGGTGTTCCTCTGCTCGCTGGCCGGTTACGCCCTCGCACGCATCAAGTTCCGCGGCCGCGGCGCCGTCTTCACCGCGATCCTCGCGGTGATGGCGGTGCCGGGCGTGATCCTGCTGATCCCGAAGTTCCTGGTGCTCAACTACCTGGGCATCTACAACACCTACCCGGCCCTGGTGCTGCCGCTCCTCGTAGACGCCGCCGGCGTCTTCATCATGAAGCAGTTCTTCGAGAGCATCCCCGAGTCGGTCGAGGAGGCCGCCCGCATCGACGGCGCCGGGACCTTCCGCATCTTCTGGTCCGTCGTCCTGCCGATGGCCAGGCCGGCCCTGATCACCATCACGATCCTGTCGTTCCAGGGATCGTGGAACGAGCTGCCCCACTTCATCGTCGCGTCGCAGGACCAGGACCTGTTCACGCTCACGAAGGGCGTCGCCACGCTGACCAGCGGACAGCTGGGGTCGGGGTCGCAGTACCCGATCACCATGGCCGCAGCGCTGCTGATGACCATTCCCGTCGCGATCGTCTTCTTCCTGTTCCAGAAGCACCTCGTCCGCGGAGGTACGTCCGGGGCGGTGAAGGGCTGAGCTCCGGTGCCGGGCGGGGTCCGCCTCCTAGCACCCGCCCGGCACCGGCCGACCGTCCGTCAGCCGACGGCGCCCACCTCGAAGCGCGTGGTCCCCTTGACCTTGTCGTCACCGCACGACTGCCGCCGTCCCGGGCCCGGGACCGCGACGAGCTCGTCGGAGGGATCACCGCCCGCCAGCACGTGCAGCTCGTGGGCCTGCTCGACCGCAGGCCGGCCCGCGCGCCCACGGGACCACGGCAGCGGGACCTCGCCGCGCGCGACCGCCGCGCACGCCTCGACCGCGGCGTCGGCGTCGAGCCGGCCGAGGGTGATCCCGCTGGGCAGCGCCAGCAGGGTGCCGGAGAACCGGTGCCCGCCGAGGTGGGTGGTCTCCCACGTCCCCTCGGGCCACGTCCGTGCGAGCCGCGAGGCGATCGGACGGCCGACCTCGGCGCAGCAGCGGTCGCGCTTGCCGTTGGTGCACACCAGCCAGAGCGGGTCGTCGTACGACGGCAGGCCGGCGAGGTCGAGGTCGAGGTCGAGGAGGTCCTCCGGCCGGTCGAGGACCGTGGCGCTGACGTCGTAGCCCGTCGCGGTGGCACTGGCCCGGAAGACGTGCGTGCCGGGACCGGTGCTGCCGTCGGGCCGGCGGAGCAGGAGGACCTTCAGGCCCACCGACCCGAGGTGCTCGCGGACCGCGTCGGGGAGGCGGTTGTCGCTGACCGCCTCACGTCCCCACGGTCCGGGACTCTCCACCAGCAGCAGCTCGCGGTCCGTCGGCGCCGTGCCACCCATCGGCTCGTCGTCGACGAGGCTGGCGATCGAGCACCGGAAGTCAGGCATGGCGAGAAGTGTGGCCGACGGCGCCACACCGTCTCCGGGCGGGACTCAGAGCAGTCCTCGCCTCCGCGCGACCGCGGCAGCCTCGGTGCGCGAGACGGCCTCCAGCTTGGCCAGGATGTTGGAGACGTGGACCGACACGGTCTTGGTGCTGATGAAGAGCTGCTTGCCGATCTCGCCGTTGGAGCGGCCCTCCGCGACCAGGGCCAGGATCTCCGCCTCCCGCGGCGTGAGCGTCGCCGTCTGCGCGGAGGTGGCCGGCGTGGGCGCCGAGCCCTGCGCGGTGAGCTCGTCGAGCATCGGCTGCGCGCCGAGCGCGTGGGCTGCCTGCCGCGCCTGGTCGGCGACGCTGCGCGCGCCGGTGGTGTCGCCGACCGCGCGCAGCACGCCGGCCAGCCGCACCCGGGCCTGGGCGACCTCGGGGACGCTGCCGTAGGCGACGGCGGTCTTCTCGGCGGCACGCCAGGCGGCAACGAGGTCGTCGGCCGAGGGCGGGTCGACCTGCGCGAGCCAGCGCCAGCGCAGGTGCTCGGCGGTGCGGCGGGCGACCCACATGCGGTACTCGGGACCGTGGCTGCCGTCGTAGGGCGCGTAGAAGTCGATCACCCGGCCTCCGTCGGCCACCAGCCGCTCGACGTCGCGGGACGCCGACTCCCGCTCCTCGACCGACTGGTGCGGGGCTGCGGCGGCGAACGTGGCAAGCGTGAGGGTCGCGAGGCGCAGTCGCGCCTGGAACCACTCGTGCCACAGCGGGACCACGGCCGCGACCACGTCGTCGTAGACCGACAGTGCGTGGGTCGCCTCACCGGCGGCAGCGGTGCGCATGATCTCGGCGGCGCCCGAGGAGATGGCGGTCATCCCATCGGTGCTCCAGTAGTCGCGGAGCCGCTCGAGGGCCGCCTGCTTCGGCCTGCCCCGGATGCCGATGGTGATGAGCATCTGGTGGGCGAAGTAGAGCCACTCGTAGACCATCGGCGGGTTCTGCCCGCTGACGTCGAGCAGGTGCCACGCCTCGTCGAGCCGACCCTGGTGGGTGAGCGCGACCGCCATCAGCAGCCGCGCCTCGGCGGGGTAGGGCGACCAGGCCAGACCACCGACATCGCCGCGCTCGATGACCTCGCGGTAGACCGCCACGGCCGTGTCGAGGTCGCCCTCGTCGTGGTGGAGCCGACCGAGCAGGTAGAGGGCGCGGAGCTCGGGCTCGATCAGCCCGGCTCGTCGCGCCCGCTCGGCTGCCGCCCGCCACCCGGCGCTCGGGCTCGCGCCGCCGGCCGGGTCGAGCCCGGCCACGGTGGCGTGGAGCTCGACGGCCAGGCTGGTGAGGTCGTTGCGCTCGGCCAGCTCGAGCGCCTGCAGCGCGAGGCTCCGCGCCTCGTCGGCGCGCCACTCGCCCAGGCTCTGGGCGTGCACCAGCAGCGCCCGGGCGAGCAGCTTGGGCGGGCCGCCGCGCAGCAGCTCGACGGCCTCCGCGGCGATCTCGCGCGGCGAGTCGGTGGTGTCCGTGAGCAGCAGGGCCGACGCGAGCGCCGTGAGCAGCTGACCGCGGTCGACGTCAGCACCGTCGGCCGGCAGGGCGGCGAGCCGTGCCCGGAGCACCTTGACCGCCTTGGGCACCCGGCCGGAGGCGATCAGCGCCTCGGCACACCGCCGGGCCAGGGCGAAGGCGTCGACATCGGGCAGCGGCTCGCGGGAGGTGTCGACCAGCTCGAGTGCGTCGAGGAAGTGGGTCGCCGCCTCGGCGGGGCCGCCGACGGCCAGCGCCTCCTCGCCGGCCTCGATGGACGCGCGGACGGCGACCGGGCGGTCGTCGGCCCGGCGGGCGTGCTGCGCGAGCTCGGCCGCCGTACCGATGGCGCGGCCCTCCCCCAGCGCCGCGACGAAGGCGGCGTGCAGCCGCATCCGCTCCCCTGGCAGCAGGTCGTCGTAGACCGCCTCGCCCAGCAGCGCGTGGCGGAAGGCGTAGGTGTTGCCGCGGGAGGCGACGAGGACGTGCGCGTCGACGGCGTTGCGCAGGGCACCCTCGAGCTCGGCGGAGCCGAGGTCGGAGACGGCGGCCAGCAGGGAATGGCCGACCTGGCGGCCCGCGACCGACACCAGCTGCACGACGCGGCGGGTCGTCTCGTCGAGCCGGTCGAGGTGGACGAGCAGCACGTCAGCGAGCTCGCCGGGCACCTGGCCGGACCCCGCGGCGCCGACGAGCTCCTCGATGAAGAACGGGTTGCCCTCGGCGCGGTCGACGATGGAGACGTACTCAGCCTCGGACAGCGTGGAGGGGTGGAGCGCGCGGACGAGGCGGCGTACGGCGTCGTCGGCGAGCGGCTCGACCTGGAGCCGGTCGACCCCCCGCAGGCGCATCCACTCCGCGACCTGTCGGCGCAGCGGGTGGCGGCGGTGGAGGTCGTCGGCGCGGTAGGACACGACCAGGGCGACGCCGGGGACCGGTCGGGAGAAGAGGAAGCTCAGCATGTCGCGCGTCGACTCGTCGGCCCAGTGGGCGTCCTCGACGACGACGAGGACCGGGGCGCGCTCGGCGACGGCGGCGAGGAGGTGGCCGAACGCGTCGTAGACGTTGCCGCGGTCGAGGGCCTGGTCGCCCGACGCGGTCTCGCTGCTGCGGATCCGGCGGCCCGGCTGGAGGCGGGCGAGGGTGGGGTGCACCTCGAGCACGCGGCCCGTGACGTCGGGGAGGTCGGCCATCAGGCGACCGAGGATCTCGGAGAAGGGAAGGTAGGGCAGCGAGCTGTCGGCAAGGTCGAGGCAGTGGCCCGCGACGACCTGCCAGTCCGCCTCGAGCGCGGTGTCGCACAGGGCCATCAGCAGGCGGGTCTTGCCGACGCCCGCATCACCGCCCACCAGCACCGCGCGGGCGGGGGCCAGCGGCTCGGACCGCTCCCCGGACGTGCGAATGCCGAGCTGGGCAGTGAGTTGCTCCAGCTCGGCATCGCGTCCGATGAGATCGGTGGTCCGCATGGCCGGCACGGGCATCATTGTGTCGTGCCCGTCCGACACTCGCGGGTCGATCGCGGTGCGGGTCACTTCTGGGTGTCGTCGGTGCGGACCCGGGTCCAGCGGCGGTGCCCGTAGTCCTTCCGGATCCTGTCCTGTCGGTAGCTGATCTCGGCACCCAGGAAGCTGTCGGTGGTGAACATGTCCTTCTCCTCTTCTCCTCTTCTCCTCGGCCCGGTTCGGGCCGTAGGAAGAGAGTGCGTCCGTGAGGTAGGCGTGGACATCGGGCGCGTGCCCTATCTACGGGTGGCCGACTACCTCAGACGCGCGCCTCGACGGCGTACGACGGGGGTCTGAGGTAGCTGCGCGCGCTCGGAGCCGCGCCCAGGCGCCAACCCCCGGCCGGGGTAGCCCAGTGGTCAGTGGCTGCGGCTGTCGGTGGTCCAGAGGGTAACGGCTGGGAAGAAGGCGGATGTGCAGCCGATTTCCACTGGAGTACCGACTCGGCGAAAGCGACAGCCAGTTCCCACTGGACTACGCCCAGGAGCCGACTACGGGGCG